>JAJQFT010000043.1 GCA_021200975.1 Bacillota bacterium
CTAATGAACAAACTCTTTCCTTTTTTTCGGTCTCACATCATTGACAAATGGACAGGCGCAAGGCAAATCGGTAAGGCCTGCGTTTGTCCGCCGCGCCGCGCACAAGCCTTTTTATCGGAGGTGCTGTATGAGCGCATTTGTTTGCTTTGATAAGGTCAGCAAAATCTATACAACCGGCAACGTCGAGGTAAAGGCGCTCGACGAGGTCAGCTTTACGATTGAGCAGGGCGAATTTGTGGTGATTGTCGGGCAGTCCGGCGCGGGCAAGACGACCCTGCTGAACATTCTCGGCGGCATGGACAGCCTCAGCTCCGGCTCAGTGTCCGTGAGCGGTAAGGAAATCAGCCGCTATTCCCGCCGCGAGCTGGAGGACTACCGCCGCTATGACATCGGCTTCGTATTCCAGTTTTACAACCTCATTCCCAACATGACCGCGCTCGAGAATGTGGAGATTGCCGCGCAGCTATGCCCCAACCCTGCCTCGAGCGAGGCGGTGATGCACGCCGTGGGGCTTCAGGAGCGCATGGACAATTTCCCCGCCCAGCTCTCCGGCGGCGAACAGCAGCGCGTTTCCATCGCCCGCGCGCTCGCCAAGCGGCCGAAGCTGCTGCTGTGCGACGAGCCGACCGGCGCGCTCGACTACGAAACCGGCAAGCAGATCCTGAAGCTGTTGCAGGATACCTGCCGCCAGAGCGGCATGACCGTGGTGATTATCACGCACAATGCCGCGCTCGCCGGGATGGCTGACCGCATTATCCGCGTCAAATCCGGCAAAATTTCCTCTGTCCGCATGAATGACAATGTTACCCCTGTCGAGCAAATCGAGTGGTAATCGCACGAAAGAGGGACGCATGACCAAGCTGCTGCGGAAGCACATCCGGCGCTCCATCACCGGGAGCATGGGGCGCTTTATCGCGATTTTCATGATTATCCTGCTCGGCTCCGCCTTCCTCGCGGGGCTGCGGCTCACCGAGCCGGCGATGCTGGCGACGCAGGAGAATTACCTCGCGCAGTCGAGCTTCTACGACCTGCGCGTGCTGTCCAGCGTGGGGCTGGACGAGGCCTGCTTAGACGCGCTTGCGGCGCTGGACGAGGTTTCCTGCGCCGAGGGGAGCGTGTATCACGATTTTCTCACCGAAATCGACGGCGAGGAGCTGGTTTACCGCGCCCATACGCTCACCGGGAGCGTGAACATCCCCACCCTCACCGCCGGTGAAATGCCGACGCAGGCAGACGAATGCCTTGCCGACAATCTCTACTTCAGCGAAAGCGACATCGGCACGACCATCACCGTCTCCGGCGACGGCTTTGCCTATGAAAGCTATACCATCACGGGGCTTTGCTGCACGCCGCTCTACCTTGAAATTTCCCGCGGCTCCACCAGCCTCGGCAGCGGCAGCCTATCGGGCTTTGTGCTGATTCCGCAGGCGGGCTTTACCGACGATTATTACAGCGAGATCTACATCGTCGGCTCGCAGTACTTCGCCCCCTACAGTGAGGAATACGACGAATGGATTGCGCTGCTGAGCGCGGCGGTCGAGGAGGCGCTTGCTGAGCCGCTGGCCGCGCGCGGCGAGAGTCTGGCCGCCGAGGCGGAAATCGAGCTTGCCGACGCGCGCGAAACGCTCGAGGCCGAGAAGGCGGCCGCGCAGGCGGAGCTAGACGAGGCGGCCGCGCAGCTTGCCGAGGCGCTCGAGACGCTCAGCGACAGCCAATCCCAGCTCGACGAGGCCTATGCCCAGCTCGAGGCGGCGCGCGAGACGCTTGAGGCGGCCGCCGCGCAGATTGACCCGGATTATACCTCGCTCAGCGACGCGGTCGCCGCCGGGTGGCGCGCCTACTCCACCGGCATGGCCGCGCTTGTGGACGCGCAGGCGCAGTACGAACAGGGGCTGAACGAATACCAGTCCGCCGCCGCCGAGCTTGCCGCAGGCAAGGAGGAATACGCCTCCGGCCTGAGCGAATACGAATCCGGCAAGGCCATCTACGACCTCGCCGTGCAGGCCTATGAGCGCGCGGCCGCGCTGCTCGAAAGCACGGCGGACACGATGACGGACGAGGCCTACGCCCAGTCGCTCGCCGCGCTGGAGGCGATGAAGGCTCAGCTCGACGAAACCGGCGCCGAGCTTGCCGCCGCCGAGGAGCAGCTTTCCGCCGCCGCCGAGGAGATTGCCTCCGGCGAGGCGCAGCTTGCCGAGGCGAAGGAGCAGCTCGACGCCGCCATTGCCGAGATTGCCGCCGGCACGGCCACGCTCACCGCCTCCGGCGAACAGCTCACGGAATTTGAGCAGGGCGTGGATAGCTACGAGGCTGGTCTGGCCGAATACGAGGCCGGCGCTGCCGAGCTCGCCGTCGGCTGGGAGGAATACTACGAGGGGCAGGCAGCGTATGCCGACGGCCTTGCCGAATTTACAGCGCAGATTGCCGAGGCCGAGGCGGAAATCGACGACGCGCAGGCACAAATCGACGCGCTTCGCGCGCCGACCATCTACAGCCTGACGCGCTCGAGCAACTCCGGCTACACGAGCTTCGAGAGCTCCTCCGGCATTGTCAGCCAGCTATCCGTATTCCTGCCCGTATTCTTCTTCCTGATTGCCGCGCTTGTCTGCTCGACCACGATGACCCGCATGGTGGACGAGGATCGCGGCACCATCGGCTCGCTGCGCGCGATTGGCTACAGCCGCGGCGCAATCTACGCCAAATATGGCATCTACGCCTCCGTTGCCGCTGCGAGCGGCTGCATTGCGGGCTTCTTCTTCGGCGGCTGGGCATTCCCAACCGTGATTTGGGTTGCCTACGGGATGCTTTTCAACATCCCGGGCTTCACCTTTTCCTACTCCATGCCGCTGCTGGCAGTGGATTTGCTCTGCTCGCTGCTTTGCTCGGCGGGCACGGCGATCCTCGCCTGCCGCAGCGACATGACCGGCACGCCCGCCGCCCTGCTGCGCCCCAAGGCGCCCCAGCCCGGCAAGCGCATCTTCCTAGAGCGCATTACCCCGCTGTGGCGGCGACTGAAATTCCTGCACAAGGTAACGCTGCGCAATATTTTCCGCTTCAAAAAGCGGATGATTATGATGATTCTCGGCATTTCCGGCTGCACCGCGCTGGTGGTGGCGGCCTTCGGCATCCGCGACTCGGTGACGAACATCGGCAACTACCAGTTCGACGAGATTCAGAAATATGACCTGCAAATCGTATTCTCTGACCCGCTTTCGGATGAGCTGGTGGAGGAAATCGCCGATTCCTACGCCGGCATCGCCGCGCTGAGCGCCTGCCAGATGACCACCGGCACGCTGCTCGGCCCCGACGCCGCGAAGGAGCTCTACCTCGCCATTTCGGACGATGAGAGCATCACCTCCATCTTCGACCTGCACCTGGACAGCGAAACCATCGCCTACCCCGGCCTCGGCGAGGTGGTCATCACCGAGAAGGCCGCCTCCCTCGCGGGCGTAGCGGTCGGCGACACGGTCACGATTTCGATTTCCGACACCGAGCGGGCGGAATTTGTCGTTTCCGGCATCGCGGAAAACTATGTTTACAACTATATCTACCTCACTGGCGAGAGCTACGCCGCCGCCTTTGGGCAGGACTATGAGCCGAACATCCTTCTCGTACAGGCGGCCGAAGGCGCGGACGAATACGCCTTGGGCGCGCAATTCTCCAACCGCGACGATGTGCAAAGCACCACGGTCGTGACCGACCTGCGCGCCACGATCGATAGCATGATGCAATCGATGGACTATGTGGTTGCGCTTGTGCTTGGCTCGGCCTGCGCGCTGGCCTTCGTGGTGCTGATGAATCTCGGCAACATCAATATTTCCGAGCGGCAGCGGGAGATTGCCACCATCAAGGTGCTGGGCTTCCACGCGCGCGAAACCGGCTCCTACGTGTTCCGCGAGAGCCTCCTGCTCTCGCTGATGGGCATCGCCGTGGGGCTGCCGCTGGGCGTGCTGCTGCACCGCTTCATCATCGACCAAATCGTGCTGGACATGGTCTCGTTCAAGTATGAGATTGAGCCGCTGAGCTTCGTGCTATCGGCGCTGCTCGTGCTGCTGTTCACGCTGCTGACCGACATCGTCATGCGCCGCAAAATCGCCGCGATCCACATGGCCGAGTCGCTGAAATCGGTAGAATAGGGGGGAGCGGACGATGTATCTCGATATTGGCGGCAGCCTGAGCGTGCGCGAAAGCGCCATCGTGGGCATCTTTGACTTGGACAATACCAGCGTTTCCGCGCGCAGCCGCGAAACGCTCGCGCTGGCTGAGCGAAACGGCTGGGTCGTGCCCTGCGACGGCCTGCCGAAGGCCTTTGTGCTGACGGCGGAATATGGCTTGATTCGTATTTATCTTACAGAATATTCCAGCATTACGCTGGAAAAACGATTAAAAAACAAACTTTAAGGAGAAAAGAACATGACGATCGGAATTTTGGGCGCGGGCACATGGGGCATCGCGCTGGCGCGGATGCTGCACAATATTGGCCACCGGGTGACCGTCTGGTCGGCGCTTGAAAGCGAAATCGAGAGCTACAAGGCCACCCACCGCCAGCCGAATCTGCCCGGCATGGTCATCCCCGAGGGCATCGTCTTCACGGCCGATATTGCCGAGGCCGCCGCGGGCAAGGAGATTCTGCTCTTCGCCGTGCCCTCCGTCTATACCCGCTCCACCGCGGCCAAGGCCGCGCCCTACATCCCGGACGGGCAAATCATCGTAGATGTGGCCAAGGGCATCGAGGCCGAGACTCTGCTCACCCTCACACAGGTCATTGACGACGAGCTGCGCCGCTGCGGAAAAAATGCGAGGCTGGTCGCCCTCTCCGGGCCGACCCACGCCGAGGAGGTCGCGCTCGACCTGCCGACCACCATCGTCGCCGCCTGCGCCGACCTCGACACCGCCGAGCTGGTGCAGGATGCCTTCATGAACACCTGTATGCGCGTGTACACCAACTGCGACGTGATTGGCGTGGAGCTCTGCGGCGCAATCAAGAACATCATGGCGCTCGCGGCGGGCATCTCGCAGGGGCTGGGCTACGGCGATAATACGAAGGCCGCGCTCATTACCCGCGGCATGGCGGAAATCACGCGGCTCGGCATGGCGATTGGCTGCAAGAGCGAAACCTTCTATGGACTCGCGGGCATCGGCGACCTGATTGTGACGGCGACGAGCGAGCACAGCCGCAACAACCGCTGCGGCAGGCTGATTGGCGCGGGCGTGCCGACGGCCGAGGCCGTGAAGCAGGTGGGCATGGTGGTCGAGGGCATCAACGCCATCCCCGCGGCGATGAAGCTGGCCGAGCGCTACAGCGTGGAGATGCCGATTGTCCGCGCGGTAGACGCGGTCGTGAATCACGGCGCGGACGCCCGCACCGAGGTGCTGCGGCTGATGCTGCGCGAGAAAAATTCCGAAACGCCGAAATCGCACTGGGCGAATTAAATTCTCCGTTTTTTCTGTTTTTTATTGGCAAATCATCCCCCCGGGGGGCTTGTGCGCGGGATTTTCCTGTGCTATACTTTAGAAAAATCCGGGGAGGCCCGGCCTCCGGCGGCGGAAGCGAAGCGTGCTTCCGCCTGCGCCATCCCCGAAGAAAAGAGGATTTTTCTATGCACATGGCAGATGCTCTGCTTTCCCCCGCCGTCGCGGCAACGATGTACGTCGCCTCCGGCGCCGCTGCGGGCGTAAGCGTCCACAGGCTCCGCAAGGAGGACGCCGCCGCCCACACCCTGCCCACGATGGCCGTCGCCTCCGCGCTGGTTTTCGCCGGGCAGATGGTCAACTACACCATTCCCGGCACCGGCTCCTCCGGCCACCTCTGCGGCGGGATGCTGCTCTCGGCGCTGCTCGGGCCTGAGGCGGGCTTCCTGTCGATGCTCGCGGTGCTCACCATTCAATGCCTGTTCTTTGCCGACGGCGGCCTGATGGCGCTGGGCGCCAACTGTTGGAACATGGCGTTCTACGGTTGCTTTTTGGGCTACTACTGCCTCTGGCGGCCAATCGTGCGCAGCCGGCTCTTCGCCGGGCTCGGTGAGCGGGGCGCGGCGCGCGCGAAAATCGTGCTTGCCTCCCTGCTTGGCTGCACGCTCACGCTCCAGCTCGGCGCGTTCTCCGTGGTGCTGGAAACCAGCCTCTCCGGCGTGACGGAGCTGCCCTTCGGCGCTTTCCTCGCGCTCATGCAGCCCATCCATCTGGCAATCGGGCTGGTCGAGGGCGCCATCACCTCCGCCGTGCTGCTCTTTGTCTACGAGGCCAGGCCGGAGCTTCTGCGCGAGCTGTCCGCGCAGAAGGGAATTTCCGGCAAGATGAGCCTGAAATCCACGTTGATTGTCCTTGTGGTGGCGACGCTGGTCATCGGCGGCGGCATCTCCCTGCTCGCGAGCGCGAATCCCGACGGGCTGGAATGGTCGCTTTTCGGCAATGAGGACTATTCCGAAAATCTCGGGCTCGACGAGGAGGACTACGGCCTTACCAGCGATGTCGCAAGCGCGGCCGAGGCCGTGCAGAACCAGACCGCCATCCTGCCGGACTACAGCTTCGCCGATTCCGACAGCGCGCTTGGCACCAGCGTTTCCGGCATCGTCGGCTCGGTGCTGGTCGCGGCGGCTGCCGCACTGGTCTACGCGCTTGGCGCGCTGCTGCGCCGCCGCAAGGGTGCGCAGGCCGCCTCGAAATAACTCCACAGCGACAAAATACGGTTTGGAGCGTCGGTTTTTCTCGGGCTTCAAACCGTATTTGCGCCGTTTTTCGCCAATTCTTCCAGCTCCGGTGGTGATTTTATGGATAAGCTATCGCGCGCCTCGTCCGAGCTGCGCGAAATGGACGCGCTCGCAGCGCTCTCCTCCCCCATACACGCCCTGCATCCGCTGGCGAAGCTGCTCGTCACGCTTTTCTACATTTTTACCGTCGTTTCCTTCGGGAAGTACGATTTCAGCGGTCTGGCCGCGATGCTTCTCTACCCGCTGTTTGCCTATTCTGCGAGCGGCATTCCCATTCGCCTGTGCTTTCGCAAGCTGCGCGTGGTGCTGCCACTGGTGTGCGCCGTCGGCATTGTGAACCCCTTCCTCGACCGTGCGCCGCTGCTCATACTGGGCAGCGTGGCGGTATCCGGCGGCGTGGTGAGTATGCTCACGCTCATGGGCAAGGGGATTTTGTGCCTGCTCGCTTCCTTCCTGCTGGTCGCGACGACCTCGATGGATTCGATTTGCGCCGCGCTGCGCAAAGTCCATGTTCCGCGCACATTCGTTACGCTCCTGCTGCTGACCTACCGCTACGCCGCGCTGATGGTGGACGAGGTAGGGGTCATGAGCGCGAGCTATCGCCTGCGCGCGCCGGGGCAGCGGGGCCTGCATTTTTCCGCGTGGGGCTCTTTCCTCGGGCAGCTGCTGCTGCGCAGCATGGACCGCGCGATCGAAATCTATTCCGCCATGGAGCTTCGCGGCTTTTGCGGCGATTTTCCCTATGCCGACTGCCGCCGGTTTGCCGCGCGGGACTGGCTGTTTCTGAGCGCCGTCTGCGCGCTTTTCGTGCTTTTTCGCGCCGTGAATATCGCCGCGCTGCTCGGCGCGTGGGTAATGTGAGGGTTTTTGCATGATTGAACTGGAAAATGTATCCTTCTGCTACGAGGGGGGCGTGTCCGTCCTGCGTGGACTCAGCTTCACCATTGCGGACGGCGAATCCGTTGGCCTGATTGGCGCGAACGGCGCTGGAAAATCCACGCTGCTGAAGCTGCTTGTCGGGCTGCTGCCCTGCGAGGGGACAATCCGCGTGGACGGCATAGAGCTTAGCAAGAAAACGCTGCCGGAAATCCGCAGACGGCTCGGGCTTGTGCTACAAAATTCCGACAACCAGATGTTCATGCCCACCGTCCGCGAGGATATGCTCTTCGGGCTGATGAACTATGGGCTGCCGCGTGAACAGGCGCTCGCGCGTGTGGACGAGGTTCTGGCGTCGCTGCACTTGACCGACCTGAAGCATCGCTATAATCACAAAATTTCCGGGGGCGAGAAGCGCATGGCCGCCATTGCGACCGTGCTGGCGATGGAGCCGCAGGCGATTCTGATGGACGAGCCGACCTCTGCGCTCGACCCTGTCAACCGCCGCACCGTCATCCGCGCGATCCGCGCGCTGCCGAATACGAAGCTCATCACCTCGCACGATCTGGATATGATTCTCGATACCTGCGAGCGGGTAATCGTCCTGTCCGGCGGCCAAATCGCCGCGGACGGCCCTGCCGAGGAAATCCTGCGCGACCGCGCCCTGCTCGAGGCCAACCGCATGGAGCTTCCTCTCTGCCTTGCCGGCCGCGCCCAATATTCCTGACGAACGCCTCCCCATGCTCCGCCGGGCGTGCGTATGGCTGAAATCCATATGGAAAAAGGCGTAGTCCCGTGAAGGGCCTGCGCCATTTTCTTTTTGCCCCCAACAATCAAAGCGAATACCCTCTAAATAGCAATATCCAACTTGACATTCAGCAAGCGCACCTGTTAACGCCGCCCTGCATCTGGTAGATGCCGCTCATCTTGCACTTCCCATTCTTGCAAAATACGAATGCGTCGATTGCCCATAAAAAAAGGTACCAATTTCGCAACTGGTACCTTCCTTCTGATTCTGGGTTCTATAATAAATGTTGGGGTCAGGTGTGAGCCTGACCCCATGAATATGA
>JAJQFT010000019.1 GCA_021200975.1 Bacillota bacterium
ACTACGTCCCCGCGCTTATTCTCTATGGCGACGTGACCTATTATTTTACGGAAGACGGCGAAACGGTAGAAAGCTTTGAAAACCGCCAGCTCGTCGCCATCAACGCTGTGGACAATACCATCATCAACTCGGTGAACAGCTAAAAAGCATGGCGGACTGCAATGCAATCCGCCATGCGGCTTATTCTGCGCCTTGCTTTGCGAACAGCGGCGTGGAGAGGTAACGCTCGCCGCTATCGGGCAGCAGGGTGACGATGGTCTTGCCCGCGTTTTTCTCACGCCGGGCCAGCTCCGCCGCCGCCCACAGCGCCGCGCCGGAGGAAATCCCGGCGAGGATCCCCTCCGTCCTGCCCAGCAGCGCGCACATGGCGTAGGCGTCCGCCTCGGCGGCGGGCAAAATCTCATCAATCACCGCCGGGTGAAGCACCGCCGGGACAAAGCCCGCGCCGATGCCCTGCAGGCCGTGCGCGCCGGGCTGCCCGCCGGAGAGCACCGGGGAGCCCTTCGGCTCGACCGCCACCACCCGCACGCGTGGGTTGCGCGCCTTGAGATACTCGCCCACGCCCGTGAGCGTGCCGCCCGTGCCCACGCCCGCGACGAAGAAATCCACCTGCCCGCCGGTATCGCGGTAAATTTCCGGGCCGGTGGTATCGTAGTGCGCGCGGGCATTGGCCGGATTGTCGAATTGCCCGGGCACAAAGCTGCCGGGGATTTGCGCGGCGAGCGCCTCGGCCTCGGCAATCGCGCCCGCCATGCCCCGGCTGCCCTCGGTGAGCACCAGTTCCGCGCCGTAGGCCGTGACAAGCTGCCGCCGCTCCATGCTCATGGTATCGGGCATGACGATGATGCAGCGGTAGCCGCGCACGGCGGCGAGACTGGCCAGCGCGATGCCGGTATTGCCGGAGGTAGGCTCGATCACCACGCTGCCGGGACGCAGCAGGCCGCGCCGCTCGGCATCGTCCAGCATCGCCTTTGCGACGCGGTCCTTCGCCGAGCCGGCGGGATTAAAGGCCTCGAGCTTAGCGAGCAGCTGCGCCCGCAGCCCGAGCGCCTGCCGCAGCCGCGTGAGCGCGAGCAGCGGCGTGGAGCCAATCAGCTCCTCGGCGGATTGGTAGATTCTGGAGAAATCGGTTGACATAATATCACTCCTGCCAAAACAATGGTCAAAAGAAGGCCCCGAAGGAATCGGCGAAGCGTCCCGCGCCGACCGCATCCGGGCCCTGTCAAAGCTTTCCTACAAAATCCGGGAAATATTCGCGCACAAAATCGACCTCCTGCACCCGGAAGCTGCGCCCGTTGAGGTAGGAAAGGCTCCCCGCCTCCGTCGTGAAGCGGAAGGCGATCGAGTAGGCGTACAGCGCCTGATAGCTGCGCGCGGCGTCCTTGCCGAGCTTGCCGTACTTCCCGTCGCCGAGCAGGGGATGCCCCGCGTGGGCGAACTGGGCGCGAATCTGGTGCGTCCGGCCGGTGACGAGGGTGCATTCTACCAGACTCAGGGCGCCGCGCGTCGCAATCACCCGGTAGTCGGTGCGGCAGGATTTGCTGCCCGGCTGCGGCGCATCGGTGACATAGACGCGATTCTTCTTCTCGTCCTTGAACAGGTAGCCCGTCAGGCTCCCGGCGCGCGGCTGCGGCGCGCCCTCCACAATCGCAAGATAGCGCTTCTCCAGCTCGCGATCCTTGATTTTCTGATTCATCACGCGCAGCGCCTCCGCCGTTTTCGCGGCAATCACCAGTCCGCCGGTATTGCGGTCGATACGGTTGCACAGCGCGGGCGTGAAGGCGTTCTCAGCGCGCGGAATCCACTCGCCCTTCTGGTAGAGGTAGGCCTGAATCTGGTCGATCAGCGTGCGGCCATACTCCGCCCCGTCGTGCGGATGCACGGCAATCCCCGGCTGCTTATCCACGAGCAGAATCTGAGAATCCTCGTAGACAATCCGCAGGCGCGGGCTGGCGACGGTGAGGTAGGCGTTCTCGGCGCGCGGGGTGTCGAAAAATTCATCGTTGATGTATAGCTGCAGCACATCGCCCGCCTGCAGGCGGGTGTCGCGCGCGGCGCGCCTGCCGCCGAGCTTAATGCGCTTGAGGCGGATATACTTCTGCGCCAGCGAGGCGGGCAGCAGCGGCACTGCCTTGGAAAGGAAGCGGTCGAGCCGCTGCCCGGCGTCATTCGCGCCAACAATCAGCTCCCTCATGTCTTGCCTGCGTTCTCCTCAAAGCGGCGGTTGATGGCCTCGGTGAATTCCAGCGCGGCGTTGAAGCCCATGCGCCGCTGGCGGTTGTTCATGGCGGCAACCTCCAGAATCATGGCCAGATTCCGCCCGGGCGAGATGGGAATGGTGAGCATCGGCACCTGCACGCCGAGGATTTCCATATACTGCTCCTCCAGCCCCAGCCGGTCGTAGGCGGTTTTGCTGCTCCACGGGACGATATTCACCACGAGGTTGATTTCGTTGCGCACCTTCACCGCGCCCATGCCAAAGAGGTTCGCGACGTTGATGATGCCAATGCCGCGCAGCTCGACGTAGCTGCGAATCAGCTCGGGCGCCTGCCCCATCAGCGTCGAGCCGGAGGCGCAGTAGATTTCCACGGCATCGTCGGCAATCAGGCGGTGGCCGCGCTTGAGCAGCTCTACGGCCGCCTCGCTCTTGCCGATGCCGCTGTCGCCGGTGAGCAGCAGCCCCTCGCCGTAGACCTCCACCAGCACGCCGTGGCGTGTAATCGAGGGCGCAAGCTCCGAAACGAGGTAGGAGATGATGGAGGAGGCGAGGTTGGAGGTCGGCTCCTTGGAGCGCAGGACGGTAACATCGTGCCGCTTGGCGCAGGCCATGCACTCCGCGTCCGGCGGATAGCTGCGCGCGAGCAGCAGCGCGGGACTCTTGTAGCACAGGAGGCGGTCGTAAATCATGGAGCGCTCCTGCGCGCTTTTTTGCAGCATATAGCTGGTTTCCACATTGCCCATAATCAGCAGACGCATGGGGTCAAAGTGGTCGTAAAAGCCCGCGAGCTGAAGCCCTGGGCGGAAAACATCCGGCGCCGTGAGCCGCACGCGGTCGTAATCTGTGGAGGCGAAGGCCACCTGCAAATGAAACTGCTCCACAAGCTGCGAGAGCAAAACGCCGTAACTGCCTGCCAAGTCGAACCACTCCTTCCGTTTTCCCCATTATAGCCGCTCCGCCCGAAAAAAGCAAGGGAGAAAGCGAAAAAACAAAAATTCTTAAAAAAACACTTGCAATTTTCCGAAAGGTCTGCTATTATATACAAGCGACTGCGAAAGTTGCCCCATTCTACTCATGCAGACAGGAGGTGCAGGAAATGGCGAAGTGTGATTTTTGCGGCAAGGGCGTGACCTTCGGTATCAAGGTTTCGCACTCCCACCGGCGCTCGAACCGGGAATGGAAGCCCAACGTCAAGCGCGTGAAGGCAATCGTTAACGGAACGCCGTGCCATGTGTACGCTTGTACCCGGTGCCTCCGTTCCAATAAGGTTCAGCGGGCGATCTGAGCCCCGGCCGATCCGCGTGTCCAAAATCCCCGCCGCGAGCGGGGATTTTCCGCGTCGGGCGGCCTTTGCGAAAAATAGGGCTTGACAATTCCTCAGGTCTATGCTATAATCTTTCAATGTCAAGTAGGCCAATCATCCGCCTCACCGCCAGCGACTGCAAAGCGGTTTGAACACATTCTTCCCTCGTGGGGATCGGTGCGGTGCGGGTGCTTTGGCATCCGCTTTTTTCGTTATGGAGGTGCTTACCATCGCTAAATTAGATCACGAGCTGAACGACCAGATCCGCGACAAGGAGATCCGCCTGATTGGTGCTGACGGCGCACAGCTGGGCATCGTTTCCGCGGCGCAGGCCAATGCCATGGCCGAGGAGCAGGGCTACGATCTGGTGAAAATCTCTCCCAATGCCAATCCCCCCGTCTGCAAAATCATGGACTACTCCAAGTTCTGCTTCGACCAGAAGAAGCGGGAGAAGGACGCCAAGAAGAACCAGAAGGTTGTGGAGATTAAAGAAATCCGCATGAGCCCCAGCATCGACACCAACGACTTCAACACCAAGGTCAAGGCCGCGCAGAAGTTTCTGGCGGACGGCAACCGGGTGAAGGTCAGCGTGCGCTTCCGGGGCCGCGAAATGGCGCATACTAACCTGGGAGAAAAGCTCCTGATGGACTTTGGCGAGGCTTGCAGCGACATTGCCAGCATGGAGCGCCGCCCCAAGCTGGAGGGACGCTTTATGGGTATGTTCCTCGCCCCTAAGAAGCAGTAAATTTTTTATACACGGAAGGAGAACCACCAATGCCTAAGCTGAAAACGCACAGCGGTGCCAAGAAGAGATTCAACCTCACCAAGTCCGGTAAGGTCAAGAGAGCCCGCGCTTTCAAGAGCCATATCCTCACCAAGAAGGATACCAAACGTACCCGCCGTCTTCGCACCACGACCTACGCCGACGAAACCAACGAGCGTGCGATCAAGAAGATGATTCCTTACAAATAAGGTCTTAGGAGGATATTGAATTATGGCAAGAGTTAAAGGGGCCATGATGACCCGTAAGAGAAGAAATGCAACCCTCAAGCTGGCGAAAGGCTACTGGGGTTCTAAATCCAAGCACTTCAAGATGGCCAAGCAGGCTGTGATGAAGTCCGGCAACTATGCCTTCGAGGGCCGCAAGCAGAAGAAGCGTACCTACCGCACCATGTGGATTGCCCGCCTGAGCGCCGCTGTCGCGCCCTATGGGCTTAACTACTCCACCTTCATGAACGGCGTGCACAAGGCTGGCATCACGCTCAACCGCAAGAGCCTTTCCGAGATGGCGATTCACGACGCGGACGCCTTCGCCGCCGTCGTCGCGCAGGCCAAGGCCGCGCTGAACTAAAGGATATTTGCGCATACAGCGAACCTCCCCGCTTCTTAGAAGCCGGGGAGGTTTTTTGCTTCGGAAAGCCCGTGGCCAATCGCCCGCGCCGCCCTGCCGAAGGATTCGGACTGCTTAGCAATCCAGAATCAGCTTGAACGCGCCGTAAGCGCCCGCGTCGTTGCCAAGCTTGGCGAGGGCGAAGCGCGTGCCGCGGCAGGCGTGGAAGGCGTACCTTTGGAAATAGGGCGCAACGCCGTCGAGCAGCATCTGCCCCGCGCGGCTCACGCCGCCGCCGAGCACGACCACCTCGGGGTCCACCACGCAGCACACATTCGCAAGGAAGCGCCCCATGTATTCGTAGACCCGCTCAAGCGCGCGCAGCGCGAGCGCGTCGCCGGCTCTGCCCGCGTCGAACACATCCTTGCAGGTGAAATCGGGCATCGCGCGCAGGACGCTCGGCTCCTCGCTCCCGGCAAGTGTCCGCCGTGCCACGCGCACCACGCCGGTGGCCGAGCAGTACTGCTCGGCGCAGCCGTGCTTGCCGCAGCCGCAGGCCTCCGGCTCGCCCGGCTCGAGCACCATGTGCCCGATCTCGCCGCCCGCGCCGTGCATCCCGTTGATTGGCCGCCCGCCGAGGATGATGCCGCCGCCGACCCCCGTGCCGAGCGTGGCGAGTACCATGTTTTCGCAATTCTCGCCGCCGCCCTTCCACGCCTCGCCAAGCGCGGCAACATTCGCGTCGTTGCCGCCCTTGACCGGCAGGCCGGTGAGCGCGCCGAGTGTGGCGCGCAGGTCGGTCACGCCCCAGCCGAGATTGACGCAGCGATTGACCACGCTGCGGTCGTCTACCGGGCCGGGCACGCCCAGCCCGATGCCGAGGATTGCCGACCTGTCGATGCCGTGCGCGGCGAGATAGCCCAGCACCGCCGCCGCAATGTCCGGGAGGATTTGTTCGCCGCCGCCGGCGGTGCGCGTGGGAATCTCCCACTTGTCGAGCATGGTGCCGGTTTTGTCGAAATATGCGATTTTCACACTTGTGCCGCCCAGATCCACGCCAAAGCCGTATTGCATAGTAAGTCCTCCCGAAATTTCACCGCGGCGCCCGGGGCGCCGTATCTGTCGCCATTATAGCACCGTGGCGGAAAAAAAGCTAGTGCATTTTTACAATTTCCCCTTGCGTTTCGGTCGATTTTGCGGTAACATATACATACAGGGGCTCCGAATCCCTTTCCTGCCTTTTCCGGAGCCTCCGGCGGAATACTTTACTACTGTGGAAGGATGAAACCATCATGATTAAAGTGGATATTTCCAACGTCTGGGGGCAGCTGAGCCTGCCCGACCTGCTCGCCGTTGAAGGCGAGGTCGCCGCGGCGCACCGCACCCTGACGGACGGCTCCGGCGAGGGCAGCGATTTCCTCGGCTGGCTGAGCCTGCCCACCCGCGAGGTGACTGACGAGATGCAGCGCATCCTCGCCGCGGCCGCACGCATCCGCGCCACGAGCGACGCGCTGGTGGTCGTCGGCATCGGCGGCAGCTACTTAGGCCCCCGCGCCGCAATCGAGCTGATGCAGGGCGCAAACCACAATATTGGCAAGGGCAAGGGCGACCCGCAGATTTTCTACGCGGGCAATACGCTTTCCACCCGCGGCTGGAACGAGCTTTGCCGCCTGCTCGACGGCAAGGATTTCTCCGTGGCCGTGATTTCCAAATCCGGCACCACCACCGAGCCCGCCATCGCGTTCCGCGCGCTGCGCTGGATGCTCGAGCGCAAATACGGCACCGAGAAGGCCAAGAAGCGCATCTATGCCATCACCGACCCCGTCAAGGGCGCGCTCAAGCAGATGGCGGCCGAGGAGGGCTGGGAAACCTTCGTCATTCCCCCGGCAGCCGGCGGCCGCTTCAGCGTGCTCACCCCTGTGGGCCTGCTGCCGATGGCCGTGGCGGGCATCGATATCACCAAGGTGATGGCCGGCGCCTGCGACGCCAAGGAGAGCTACAATTCCCTGCGCTCGTTTGAGAACCCCGTGTGGCTGTATGCCGGCGTGCGCAACCTGCTCTACCGCAACGGCAAGGAAATCGAGCTGTTTGAATCCTTCGAGCCGGGCTTCAAGATGTTCGGCGGCTGGTGGCAGCAGCTCTTTGGCGAGAGCGAGGGCAAGGACGGCAAGGGCCTGTTCCCCGTGACCGCCGAGTTCACCCCCGACCTGCACTCCCTCGGGCAGATGATCCAGCAGGGGCAGCGCAATATTTTTGAAACGATGGTTCGCTTCGCTCCCCCGGCGCAGCGCAGCGTGATTGGCTCCGACGCGAAGAATCTCGACGGGCTGAACTACCTCGCCGGCAAAACGCTGGACTTCGTGGACGAGCAGGCATTCCTCGGCACGGTGGCGGCGCATGTGGACGGCGGCGTGCCGGTAATCACGATGGACATGGGCGAGCTGAACGAGGAGAAGCTCGGCGAAATGTTCTACTTCCTCGAGCTTTGCTGCGGCGTGAGCGCCTATATCCTCGGCGTGAATCCGTTCAACCAGCCGGGCGTGGAATTCTACAAGCGCAATATGTTCCGGCTGCTTGGCAAGCCCGGCTACGAAAAATAATCCGGTTTTCGCAAATTTCCTATTGCAAAATTGCCGCGAACCTGATAGAATTGGTGTACGGAAAATCCGCTTCTTTCGCGGATTCATCGAATACAAAGGAGGAACATTCCGATGATTCATTTGATTTTGGGGCTGAAAGGCTCCGGCAAGACCAAGACGATGATCGACTCCATCAACGAGGCCGTGGCCACTGCCAGCGGCGACGTGGTGTGCATCGAATTTGGCAACAACCTGACCTACGATATCAACTACCGCGTCCGGCTGGTGGATGCGAAGCAGTATGGCATCGTCAGCGCCGACCTGCTCAAGGGGCTGCTGTGCGGCCTGCACGCGGGGAATTTCGACATTACCAACGTGTACATCGACGGACTGTATAAGATTATCGGCCGCGACAAGGCCGTTTGCGACGAATTCCTGACTTGGTGCGACGCCTTCTCCGCCGCCAACGATATGAACCTCACCCTGCTGATTTCCGACGATCCCTCCGAAGCTTCCGAAACCGTTAAAAAATACCTCTAATCCCACAGCCTTCGGGGCGACTCCGGTCAAAGCCCCTTACAGAAAGGCGGAGGGCTCGCTTTTGAGCCCTCCGTATTTTTTGCGCGCGGCGGCGCAAAAAAGCAGGGGCAGAAATCTACCCCTGCTTTTGCGCTTGGAGCGGGTGACGAGGCTCGAACTCGCTACCTCCACCTTGGCAAGGTGGCGCTCTACCGGATGAGCTACACCCGCATCAACCGAGGGTAATTATAGCACATTCCCCCGGTTTGTCAAGCATTTTTTGCGGAATATGCGCTATACGCGCTCCACGGGCAGCGGCGAGACGACGGGCTTTCCATCGCGGTCGAGCAGCGCGGTGAGCCCGCCGGCATAGCCGCTCTCATGCCACAGATAGTTGACGCCGGTTTGGGTATCGACCCAGATTTCCGTACTGCCAAAGACGCCGTCCGTGTATACGCGCACGAAGCGCGCATCCTTTTTGGCCATACGCTCAGCCCTCCTGCACGGAGGAGACGATGCCGTTTGCCAGCCCCACCAGCCCCTGCATTTCGCTGGGGATGATGATCTTGGTCGCCTGGCCGTCTGCTACCTTCTGCATGGCCTCGATGGCCTTCAGCCGCAGCACGGAGTCATTGGGCGACTTCTCGTTGAGCATTTCCAGCGAGTCGGCGAGCGCCTGCTGCACCGAGCGGATGGCCTGCGCCTCGCCGTCGGCCTTGAGGATGGCGGCCTGCTTCTCGGCCTCGGCCTTGAGGATGGCGGCCTGCTTTTCTGCGTCGGCCTTGAGGATGGCGGATTCCTTCTCGCCCTCGGCAATCAGGATGGCGGATTTCTTCTGCCCCTCCGCCTGCAGGATGGCCTGCCGGCGGTCGCGCTCGGCCTTCATCTGCTTCTCCATCGAGTTCTGGATGTCCTGCGGGGGCAGGATGTTCTTCAGTTCCACGCGGTTGACCTTGATGCCCCAGGGGTCGGTGGCCTCGTCGAGGATGGAGCGCATTTTGGTGTTGATCAGGTCGCGGGAGGTCAGGGTCTGGTCAAGCTCGAGGTCGCCGATGATATTGCGCAGCGTGGTGGCGGTGAGATTCTCCATCGCCATCATGGGCTGCTCGACGCCGTAGGTGTAGAGCTTAGGGTCGGTAATCTGGAAGTACACGACCGTGTCAATCTGCATGGTTACGTTGTCCTTGGTGATCACGGGCTGCGGGGGATAGTCGAGCACCTGCTCCTTGAGGCTGACGCGGCGGACAATCCGGTCAAGGAAGGGAATCTTGAAATGCAGCCCCACGCCCTCCACGGCCTTGAACGCGCCCAGACGCTCAATCACGTATGCGCGGCTCTGCTGCACCACGAAGATGTTCGAGATGACCAAAAGAATGAGAATGACAATCACGGCAAGTAAAAATAGCATAGCGTTTCCTCCTGTTTGGTTTGAAATTTATTTGGCGTTTGCGGATGCAGGCTCCTGCGCGGGGGATACGAATAGCTTTGCGCCCTCGATTCGCTCGATGGTTACGGTCGTGCCCGGCTCGAGGATATCGCCCGCGCTGCTGCGAACGCTCCAATCCTGCCCGCCGACCTTGGCGCGGCCGGTGGCGTTGAGGTTATCCACGCGCTCGGTGACGACGGCACACTTGCCAACAAGGGCGTCGGCGTTGGTTTTTTCGAGCTTCGGCACATAGTAGCGGCGCAGCAGCGGGCGCAGCGCCGCCAGCGCGATAAGGGAAATCACGAGAAACACGGCCAGCTGCACGCCGAAGCTCGCGCCAAGCTCGGCGGCAACCATCGCGCCGATGGAGCCGGCGCAGAACCAGATGGATAGCAGGCAGGGGCAGCTGGCCTCGATGATGCCGAAAACGATCAGCGCCGCGAACCAGCCGATGGTAAAGGTGTGCATGGTTTAGCCCTCCATTTCCTAGGATGGATATAGCATACCAGAAAAATGCGCTTTGGTCAATTGACAAAATACCAAAATCCAAAGGAAAATCCGGGGAAAAACCCCGGATTTTTCAGTAAAATTGCAGGAAGCAGCCGAATTTGCGCCTTGTGTTCCTTTTCCGCCCCTTTTTCGGAAAAAGGGGCGCAGGGAAGCGCGCGGGAATGAAGACGGGGCGGAAAAACGGGCGGAAAATCCGGGGAGCCGACCTCGGGATTTTCGCGGGGAAATCCGGAGATTTCCGAACTTCACTTGCAGGAAAACGGCGGAATTTGTGCAAAATTTTCAGCAAATGGGAAATTTCCGGGCGCTTTCCCTCATTTCTCAGCTAAGCTGATTTTCAATCGTGGTGACCTCGCTGACCTCGGGATCGTCGAAGTAGGTGTCGAGAATCTCCTTGGCGATGCTTGCCATGTAGGAGCCGTGGCCCGCACGCTCGCCGTAGACGCAGATGGCGATTTCCGGGTCGTCGTAGGGCGCGTAGCATACAAACGCGCCGTTATCCGAGGCGTCGGTGCCGTAGCCGTTTTGGGCTGTGCCGGTCTTACAGGCGACGGCGATGGGGTAGTTCGCAAATACCGATTTGGCGGTGCCCTCGGTTGCCACCATGCGCATACCGGTGGTGTACATATAGTAGGCATCGTCGGAAATTGTCATGGTGCTGAGGATTTCCGGGGTATTTGTCAGCTCCAGATAGGTGTAGTCCGAGGAGACGACCTGATTGAGGAAGGTCGCGCGGTAGCGCACGCCGCGGTTGGCCAGCGTGGATACATACACGCATAGCTGCAGCGGGGTGAAGAGGTTGTCCGACTGGCCGATAGAGGCCACGATTTGGTCGGCTTGGTACCAGCTTGCCTGGTCGCCGGTGTAGAGCAGCGCCTTCGTTTCGGCGTTGGCGCGGTGGCCGGTGCTTTCGGACAGCTCCACGCCGGTGCTTTCGCCCAAGCCCAGCCCCTTGGCGGTGTCGTCGATATAGCTCAGGCTGATGCTGTCGCCAACCACATAGAAGAAGTAGTTGCACGATACGCTCAGCGCCTGCATCGCGTTGATGGTGCCGTGGGTGGAGTGGTAGTTTGTCCATTGCAGGCAGTTGGCGGTGAAGCCGCTGTCGGCATACTTGGAGAAAATGCCGAGGTCGGTGATTTCCGTGCTGCTGCTGAGGTAGCCCGCGGCGTTGCCCGCGATGACCATGCTCATCTTGTAGGTCGAGCCGGGGGGATAGGTGGCCATCAGCGCGCGGTTATACAGCGGGGCGGAGGAATCGGTGGAAAGCTCCTCGTAATCCTCCCGGAAGGTGGCGAGGTTGTAGGTCGGGTAGCTCGCGCAGGCGAGGATCTTGCCTGTCTTGACCTCCATCACCACCACGGCGCCGCCCTGCACATCGCTTCCGTCGCCGCCGGAGGCCTGCAGCTCGGCAAACAGGGAGGCCATCGCGTCCTCGGCGGTGATTTGGAGGTTCAGGTCGATGGTCAGCTCCACGTTGGAGCCGGCCTGCGGCTCGTAGCCGTCGAGGTAGTAGGATTCAATCAGCGTGCCGTCGGCGGTGACGGTGTCGCAGCGGATGCCGTCCGTGCCGTGCAGGTACTCCTCGAAGGCGGCCTCCAGCCCTGTCTGCCCGACGAGGTTATCCATCGAGTAATTGTCGAACTGGGAGTAGTATTCCCATTGCTCGGCGGTCATTGCCGAGCAGTAGCCCAGAATGTGGGCGGCGTACTCGGTGTTGTATTCGCGCACGGTGGAGGATTCGGTGGTCAGCCCCGGCACGTTCAGCTCCAGAATGGAGGCCAGGTCGGTGGCCGATACGTCCTCCATAAAGACGTAGTTCGACAGGTTGCTGATGCTGCCCTGCCGCAGCTTCAGCTCGTAGTAGATGCCAATCACGGCGCGCGCCTGCTCGTCCGTCCATTCCTCGGGCAGGTCGTAAACATCGCGCAGCTTCTTCATCAGCAGCGGCGCGGAGATGTCGGAGTCCAGCCCGCCGCCAATCTCTGCGAGGTAGGCCTGAAAATAGTTCTGCCAGCTCGAGGAGTAGTCCGATAGGGTGTAGGTAAAGGGCAGCTCGGTCGAGATGGGGAAGTGGTCGATGTACTCCACGCCCAGCTCCTGGCAGCGCTCGACCAAAGCGAGCAGATATTCGCTTGTGCCGGTGGCGGAGAGGATGACATAGTGGTTGAATACGAGGTCGTAGCTTGCGCGGTTCGTCACCAGCACGTTGCCGTTGCAGTCGAGGATATCGCCGCGCGCGGCCTTTACGGTGGTGAGGGTGGTGTAGGTTTTAATGTTGCTCGAGCTGGTATCGGCCTCGACCACCTGAATGGCATATAGCCGCAGGCCAAAGAACAGCACGAGCGCGAAGAACGCGCCAAGAAACAGGAGGGCGCGGCCCCGGCTTAATCTTTCCATGAATCTCCTCCGATTCGGCAGGCTGCCGAGAAAAGCGGGTACAGCACCACCATTGCGGCGCAGCTGAGCGCGGCGGTGATGCCAAAGGCGTACATTCGGGACAGGGTCGTGTAGCCCAAGAACAGGACGAGGACATACACGAGCATTTCATACACTAGCATCGCCGCCGCCGCGCAAAGCAGGTTCGAGGCAAAGCCCCGGCGCAGGAGGTTCGCGCGCAGGATGTTCGCCGCAATACCGAGCGCGGTGAGCAGCAGGATGCAGTAGCTTCCCGGGCTGGAGCCGGAGAAATAGTACACCGTCGAGGCAACGAGGGCGAAGATGGCGCCGTCGTCCGTGGGAAGCAGGACGCTCAGCAGCAGGATGCCCGCGGCGACGAGGTCGGTGCTTGCGCCGAGGATGCTCACGCGGCACAGGATCACATCCTGCGCCAGCGAGAGCGCGAGCGTGAGCAGCGCGATCACGCCCCACTTGAGCAGCAGCCTGCGCTGCCGGGGGGTGACGTAGAGCTTGCTCAGCAGGCTCGTGCCGGTGCGGTCCGGCTTAAAATCTCTCTTACGCCTGAGCATGGGCTAGTCCTCGTCGAAGCCGGTGAGGATGAAAACCTGCTCGAGGCTTTCCAAATCCACGGCCGGCTCCAGAATGGCGTATTTCGCCACGCCGGTGTCGTCGAAGCCGGCGTCGATGATATAGCCGAGGATCAGGTTGCGGGGGTAGACGGTCGTGCCGGAGGTAACCACCTGATCGTTGTTGCGAATCACGGCGGAGGAGGGCAGGTAGTCCATGCGCAGCTTCCCGGCGGTTTCGGTAGTGTAGCCGCCCTGCACGATGCCGGAGTAGCCGGAGGAGGCGATGGTTGCCGAAATTTCCAGCGAGGAATCCAGCACCGTCTTGATGATGCTGTAGTTGCTTCCCGTTTCGGTGACCAGTCCCACCACCTCGCCGTTGGCGGTGATGGCGCACATGCCCGCCTCGATGCCGGAGGAGGTGCCCTTATTGACGGTGACGGTGCTCGTCCAGTCGTTGGAGGAGCGGGTAATCACATAGCAGTCCACAAGGGTATAGTCGTCGTTGTCCTCCACCAGCTCGAGCAGCGCGCGCAGGCGCTCGTTCTCGCGCTCGAGGTCGGAGAGGTCGCGCACATCGTCCTCCATTTCGGCAATCTGCGCCTTCAGCTCCTCGTTCTCGGCGGCCAGCTCCTCATAGCGGTAGATATAGTCATAGAATTGGGCAATCTGGCTGGCAGCAGAGCTGACGGTGGCGCGCATGGGCGTGAGAATGCCCTGCACGATGAATTCCCCGGGGGTCAGGCTGGTGAGCGAGGAGGCAATCGCGAGCGCGGCCGCGAGAATCGCCGCCACAATCAGCGCGATGCGAACCTTATTGGAGAAAAAGTACTTCATATTTCATCCTCCGAAAGGGAATGGATCAGACGATTCCGAGCTGGTGCAGCATTTTCCAAAGCCGGCATACGGGCAGCCCCATCACGTTATAGTAGTCGCCGCGCAGATGCTCGGCAAAAAGGGCCGCGCCGCCCTGAATGCCGTAGGCCCCGGCCTTGTCCATCGGCTCGCCGGTGGCAACGTAGGCGTCGATTTCGCGCTCGGAAAGGGGGCGGAAGCGCAGGTCGGTCACCTCGGTGGCGGTCAGGAAGCCGCTGGCGGAGAGGACGCTCACGCCCGTCATCACCTGATGCTCCCGCCCGGAGAGCAGGCGGAGCATCTGCCTGGCCTGCGCCTCGGAATGCGGCTTGCCGAGGATTTGCCCGTCGCAGACCACGATGGTATCGGCGGCCACGACGGTGTCGCCCTCCCCGCGCGCGACCGCGCAGGCCTTGCGGCGGCTGAGCGCGGCGACGGCATCGGCCGGCGCAAGACCCGGCTCCATCGTTTCGTCAATATTTGCGGCGTGTACCTCAAAGGGGATGCGGAACAGCCCCATCAGCTCCCGCCGGCGCGGGGATTGAGATGCCAGAATCAGCATAAAAAACGTCCTTACTTTCGTCTATTTCGTCTGCTCCAGCCCGCGCAGGTACAGCCCCCGCGTGCACGAGCCGGGGTCAAAGGGCGGCGGGTTGAGGTAGGCAGCAAGCACGCTGTCCACCTCCCGGGGGTTCTCGGTGGTGAAGCTCAGCCGCACCGCCCACAGCCCCAGCCGGGCAAGGTCGCCCTGCCGGTCGAGCCAGCTGAGCTTTTTGCCGTTGTAGAGCACGCTGCGGCAGGTGCTGCCGTCGCGCAGCACGGGGAAGTCCGCCCCGGTTTTGTCAATCAGCTTCGCCCCGCCCATCGAGCAGGTGCATTCCCCCGTGCGGCCGCGAATCAGGCAATTCTCGGTGAGCATCAGGGGCAGGCGGCCGTAGGCGAAGATTTCGCAGGGCACGCCCTTGCTCACGTCGCGAATCTGCGGCAGCGTCATCTCAAAGCTGAGCGTCGCGGATTTGAAGGACAGCTCGCGCAGGGTGTTGCAGGAGACAGAGTTGTAGATATTCAGCCCGAAATCGCCGCGGATGTGCATCCGCGCCTCCCGCACCAGCGCCAGCAGGCTCCATGAGCCGACGAGCACATCCTGAATGCCCATCTGGGCGCAAAGGGCCAGCTGCTCGCGCAGCTGCGAAAGCTCGGCGTCCTTCGCGACGCGGGGCAGTACCGCCGCGGTGCGCACCTTGCGGTTGAGCTCGTGGGCAAAGATGGGATCCTCGGCCAGAATGTGCAGCGGCACATAGATCAGCGCGGGGCGCAGCTTGAGGAGCTTCTGGGTAATCTGCTCGCGGCTGACGACCTGCACCGTCAGCGCCGGAAGCTCCTTGCTGCCCGGGTAATGCACGGGCTTGGAAACGCGCCCCAGCGCAGGCTTCTCGCGCCGGGAGCGCAGGGCGGTGAGCTGGTTGAGCGCCTCCCGGCGCAGGGCGTTAATAGATGCGGCCGAGAGGGTCAGCCCGGGGTCGAGCCGGGCGGAGATTTTGGTGACACGGTAGGGGGTGCCGCCGGTCTTGCACAGCCGCGCGGCGAGGGTCTCGCGGTCGAGCGGGGTGGTGCGCGCGCTCTCCGGCACGGGGCCGTAGGCCGTGCAGCGGCGTCCCTGCGGGTCGGTGACCGTGAGCGAGGAGCCGTCGGCGTGAACCTCGGCAAAAAGCTCCACATCCACCAGCGCGTTCTCCGCCGCCTCGAAGGAGGCGCGCGCGGTGCGCAGCCAATCGGGGTCGTCGCGTGTGTCGGTGCGCACGCCGAACATCTCCCGCCCGGTGCGGCCGAGGTAGTAGCCGTCGGTGAAGCCCTGCCGGTTGAAGGCGGTGAGCAGCTCCTGCGTCATTTCCGGCGTGACCACGCCGGTGTCGATGGCGCGGCGGTAGACCCCCGTCACGCTTGCGACGTATTCCGGCCGCTTCATGCGCCCCTCCAGCTTGACGGAAGCGACGCCCATCTGCGCAAGCTCGTGCAGCCATGTGGCGAGGCAGTTGTCCTTCAGGCTCAGGGGATATTTTTCCTCGAAGCGGTTGTAGCCGTAGCATTGGCGGCAGGGCTGGGCGCAGCGCCCGCGGTTGCCGGAGCGCCCGCCAATCATGGCGGAGAGGTAGCACTGCCCGGAGTAGGACATGCACAACGCGCCATGCGCAAAAACCTCGATTTCAATGGGCGAATTGCGGCAGATATAGCGAATGTCCTCCCGGCTCAGCTCCCGGCTGAGCACCACCCGGCGCATCCCGAGCGCGGCGCACAGCTGCACGCCGGGCAGGTTATGCACGGTCATCTGCGTCGAGCCGTGCAGCGCGACCTTGGGCGCGAGCTGGGAGCATATGCGCGCGACGCCCAAATCCTGCACGATGAAGGCGTCCACGCCGGCCTCCGCCGCCTGGCGCACAAGCGCCTGCAGCTCCTTCATCTCCCGGTCGGCCACGAGGGTATTCACCGTCAGGTGTACCTTCACGCCCCGGATATGGCAGTATTTCACGACCTCCGGCAGGTCGGCAGGGGTGAAATTTTTCGCTCCCTGCCGCGCGTTGAAGCTGCCGCAGCCGAGGTAGACCGCGTTTGCGCCGTTTTGCACCGCGGCCAGCAGGGCCTCCATCGACCCGGCAGGAGCCAGAAGTTCTAACATAGTCCATTTCTCCTATGGGTATACATAAAAGCATTATACCATAGTTTGGAGCAAAACGCTAGTGTGAGCGGTAAAAATATTGTGAAAAAATTTGCCAAAAAGGAGGGGGCAGGTTCCCCTGCCCCCCAAATGGCTATTTTTGCCCATAGTAGGCGTTCGGCCCGTGCTTGCGCAGGAAGTGCTTGTCGAGAATGTGCTGCGGCGCGCTCCCGGCGCCGGGGCAGATCTGCTCGGTAAAGAGCGCCATTTTCGCGACCTCCTCGAGCACGACCGAGTGGTAAACGGCCTGCGCGGCATCCTTCCCCCAGGTGAACGGCCCGTGGCTGCGGCAAATCACGGCGGGCACGAAGCGCGGGTCGATGCCCCGGCTGCGGAAGGTTTCCACGATGACATCGCCGGTGCTGCGCTCATAGTCCGCGGCGATTTCCGCCTCCGTCAGGCTGCGGGCGCAGGGGATGGGGCCGTAGAAATAGTCGGCGTGCGTTGTGCCGTAGGCCGGAATGTCCCGCCCGGCCTGCGCCCATGCCACGGCATATGGGGAGTGGGTGTGCACGATGCCGCCGATTTCGGGGAAGGCGAGGTAGAGCGCCAGATGCGTCTTGGTGTCGGAGGAGGGGTTCCACCTTCCCTCTACCCGGTTGCCCGCCAAATCCATCACCACCAGATCCTCCGGCCGAAGCTTGTCGTAGTCCACGCCGGAGGGCTTGATGACGAACAGCCCCTTTTCGCGGTCGATGCCCGAGGCGTTGCCCCAGGTGTAGGTCACAAGCCCCCGGCGGGGCAGCTCCATATTTGCCTCATAAACCTGCTGCTTGAGTGCTTCCAGCATATCAAAGCACCTCCGTTGCGAGCTTTTCCACCGCCAGACCCGCCCGGAACGCGGCCAGATAGCGGTCGAAGCCTGCCACATCCGCAGGCTCGGGCGCGACGGTGCTCGCCTCGGTATGGACGAAAACCGTGCCGCTGAGGAACTCGCCCAGCGTTTCGCCGCTGTGCTCGAGATAGGCTGCCAGCAGCGCCATGCCGTAGGGGCCGCCCTCGCCCGCGGTCGCCATGCAGGTGACGGGCGCGTTGCAGGCTGCGGCGAGGTACTTCTGCCCCACCAGCGGCGTCTTGAACAGGCCGCCGTGCCCCATCAGCCGGTCGATGGCCACGCCCTCGTGCGCGAGCAGATCCATGCCGATTTTCAGCGTGGACATCGTGGAATAAAGCTGCGCGCGCAGGAAATTTGCCAGCGAGAAGTCGGCATTCGGTCGGCGTACCACCAGCGGGCGGCCGGAGTCGAGATGCGTCACGCCCTCGCCCGCCATGTAGTTGCAGATGCTTACGCCGCCGCAGTCGGGCGCGCCTTCGAGGCTCTTGCGGTACAGCCGCGTGAACAGCTCGCCGGTGGGAACGGCGCAGCCAAAGAGCCGCAGTGTTTCGTCCAGCAGCTTCACCCAAGCGTTCATGTCGCTCGTGCAGTTGTTGCAGTGTACCATCGCGACGTCGTGGCCGTCCGGCGTGGTGACAATGTCCAGCTCGGGATAGACCTTCGTGAGCGGCTTTTCCAACACCACCATCGAGAAGATGGAGGTGCCCGCGGAGACGTTGCCCGTGCGCGGCGCGACGGCGTTGGTGGCCGTCATGCCGGTGCCCGCGTCGCCCTCCGCTGGGACGAAGGGGATGCCCTCGGGCAGCAGACCGTCCAGCAGCGCCGCGCCGCGTGCGGTCAGATAGCCGGCGCTTTGCCCGGCACTGAGCACCCCGGGCAGCAGGTCGCGGATGCTCCAGCTCTGCGAAGCGGTAAGCTCCTCAAATTTTTGGAGCATCCGCTCGTCGTAGCGGCCGGTGCGCGCATCGATCGGGAACATACCGGAGGCCTCGCCCACGCCTACGGCGTTCACACCGGTGAGCATATAGTGGATATAGCCCGCCAGCGTCGTGATGTGGGCAAGGCGCGGCAGATGCGCCTCGCCGTTGAGCACCGCCTGATACAGATGGGCGACGCTCCAGCGCTGGGGGATATTGAAGTGAAAGGCCTCCGTCAGCTTCGCGGCGGCCTCGCCGGTGATGGTGTTCTGCCATGTGCGGAAGGGTACGAGCAGGTTCCAGTCCTTGTCGAAGGCGAGGTAGCCGTGCATCATCGCGCTCACGCCCATCGCGGCGATGCTGTCGCGCTCCTCGATGTCGGCAAGCGCGGCCTTCAGCCCCTCCCACGCCTGCGCGAGGTCATAGGTCCACACCCCGTTTTCCAGCCTGCTTTCCCAGGTGTAGTCCCCCGAGGAGCGGGGGGCGAAGTCCTCGCCGATGGCGACGGCCTTGATGCGCGTGGAACCGAATTCGATGCCAAGGTAGGTTTTCATGCTTTATAGCCCCTTTCTATGCTTTTATCATAAGTTTAGCGTCTTTTTGGGGCTTTGTCAATACCCGGCGGCGCAGTTGGCGGAAATTCCCCCAGTTTTGGGCGCGGGCGGGAAAGGCGGACAATTTCCGCAACTTGACCTTGCAAAAACGGCGCGTCTATACTATAATGAGAGGCGAAGTGTGGGAAAATCCCCGCATTTTGGCCGTGAAAATATTATGTAAACCTACAACTCCCGGCAAAAAGCTGCCGGGCGCCGAAAACGGTACCTTAGAGGAGGATTCTCATGCAAAACCGTGAGCTGCAGCTTCTGGCTGCAAAAGCCCGGCTTCTGGCGGTGGATGCCGTCCACGAGGCCAAGGCCGGTCACCCCGGCGGCAGCCTGTCCTGCATGGACGCGCTGATTTATCTCTATTTTGAGGAAATGCACATCGACCCCGCGAACCCGCACGACCCCGCGCGCGACCGCTTCGTGCTGAGCAAGGGGCACTGCGCCCCCGCGCTCTACAGCGTGCTGGCGCTGCGCGGCTTTTTCCCGCCCGAGGAGCTGAAGCTTCTGCGCTCGATCAAAGGGCATATCTCCGGCCACCCGGATATGGTGTATATCCCCGGCGTGGATATGTCCACCGGCTCGCTGGGGCAGGGCATTTCCTGCGCTGTGGGCATGGCGCTGGGCGCGAAGCATCAGGGCAAGGATTTTCGCGTCTATTCCATTCTTGGCGACGGCGAGATCGCCGAGGGGCAGGTCTGGGAGGCGGCGATGGCGGCGGCCAAGTGGAAGCTTGATAACCTCTGCGCCTTCCTGGATGTCAACGGCCTGCAAATCGACGGCGCGACCAAGGACGTGATGCCCTCCGAGCCGCTCGACCGGAAGTTTGCGGCCTTCAACTGGCACGTCATTTGCGTCAACGGCCACGATTTCGACGCGCTGCGCGCGGCGGCGGCCGAGGCGCGCAGCACGAAGGGGCAGCCCACGATGGTGCTGATGAAGACCACGAAGGGCAAGGGCGTATCGTATATGGAAAACAGCGTCGCATGGCACGGCAAGGCCCCCAACGACGAGCAGTTCGCCGTTGCGCGTGCCGAGCTGGAAGCGGCGATTCGGGAATTGGAGGATTGAAAAAATGGCAGAAAAAATTGCAACCCGCAGCGCCTATGGGGAGGCGCTGGCCGAGCTGGGCGGGAAGTACCCGCAGCTGGTGGTGCTCGATGCGGATCTCTCCGCCGCGACCATGACCAAGGGCTTCGCCGCCAAGTATCCCGATCGCTTCTACGACTGCGGCATTGCCGAGGCAAACATGACCTGCATCGCCGCCGGTATGTCCACCACCGGGCTGAAGCCCTTCACCAATACCTTTGCCATGTTCGCCGCCGGGCGCGCCTATGAGCAGGTGCGAAATTCCATCGGCTACCCGGGGCTGAACGTCACCGTGGTCGGCTCGCACGGCGGGCCGAGCGTGGGCGAGGACGGCGCGACCCACCAGTGCAACGAGGATATCGCCCTCATGCGCGAGATCCCCGGCATGACGGTTGTGGTGCCCTGCGACGGCTACGAGATGAAGCAGGCGGTGGAGGCGCTGATTTTGCACGAGGGCCCGGCCTACCTGCGTATGTGCCGCTACGCGACCGAGGTCTTCACCGATACGCTGCCCGGCTACCGCTTTGAGCTTGGCAGGGGCGTCACCGTGCGCGACGGCAGCGATGTGACGGTGATTGCCTGCGGCATCTGCGTGGGCATGGCGGTGCAAGCGGCGGACGCGCTTGCGCGGGAGGGGATCTCCGCCCGCGTGATCGATATGCACACCGTCAAGCCGCTCGATGAGGCGCTGGTGCGCAAAGCGGCGGCGGAAACCGGCTGCATCGTCACGGCGGAGGAGGCCTATGTTTCCGGCGGGCTTGGCGGCGCGGTAGCGGAGCTTTTGAGCGAGTGCGGCCCCGTCCCGGTGCGCCGGGTGGGCGTGCGCGATACCTTCGGCCGCTCCGGCACGGCGGCGCAGGTGCTGGCGTACTACGGCGTCACGGCCGAGGAAATCGAAAAGCAGGCTAAGGCGGCCATCGCCATGAAGGCCTGAGCAAACCTGAAAAAATCGCCTGCGGCCTATTGCGCCGCAGGCGAAGATTTTTTATAGCGTTTCGCGCCGAATATGGGCATCGAGAGCCTTCAGGAGCGCCCTTTGCTTGGGAAAGAGCGTGCGCTTCGGGTAGCTGCGCAGGAAATCCGCGCGGATGCGCGCGAGGGTTTCGGCGCGGAAGCAGCCAAGCAGCGGAATCAGGTACTGCTGGCAGGCAATCATCGTCATGTCCCGCGATTGCTGCCCGCTCGGGGGCGCAAGCATTACGCCCGCCAAATCCAAAAGCAGCGGCGCATCCGGCTCGATTTGCTCCGCCGCGAGCGCGAGGCACAGCCGCTCCACAGCGGGGTAGAATTCCCGCCCCGCCCGGTTCTCGGGGGTCTGGTGGGTCAGAAAGTTCATCATCGCGGCGCTCTCGGCGCGCTCCTTCTCCCGCTGGAGCCGGATGCTGTCGTCAAACCCGGCGTAGAGCGCCAGCAGCTCGCGCGCCAGCGCCTCGGCTTTCTCGCTCATGCCGCCTCCTTAATTGTCCTGCGGGCCGACATAGGTGAGCGTCGCGCCCTCGACGTAGGTCACATCGTCCCAGCTTACAAAGCTTTCCACATACTTCCAGTTGGTAAACGCGCGGCGGATTTCGACATTGCGTTCAAAGCGCCGCCAGTCGTTCGCCGTGGAGGAGTAGAAGCCGGAGGCAAAGTCGAACACCACGTCCGGATACGCCTCCTTCGCGGCGTTTACGATGCTGCGGTCCATGTAGTATTCCAGCCAAGTCAGCCACAGATGCTCGAGATTGGGCATATAGTCCATAAATTCAAGCGAGCTGAGGTGGTAGCAATGGCCAAGGTTCAAATCGACCATCTTCGTCAGGCTGTTGAGCGCGGTGAAGTCCGTGACGTTCCAGCACATGAACATCTCGAGGTATTCCAGCTCCGTCAGCTCCGCGAGCGGCGAAATGTCGGTGATGGTGGTGTTGTCGCCGATAATCAGCACCTTCAGCTTCTTCAGGTTGGTAAGCCCGGAGAGGTCGCGCAGGGAATTGTGCCCGATGTCGAGCGCGACGAGGTCGGTGCAGTAGGTGAACAGGGGGTAGAAGTCCTCCTCGTCCAAGTAGGTGCTCATGTAGCCATGCAGTGTGGAGAAGCAGGTGCAGTCGCTGCGCACGGAGTAGTTTGCGAATTCCACCGTCCACAGGAATTTGATTTCCGGGAAGGCCAGCACGAGCTGCTCACATTGGCTGTATTTCAGCCCGCAGTTGAGCAGCGAAACGTTCGTAAGCGCCGGAAGCGCCTCGAGAATCGGGCGAATCTCCTCCTCGGAGCTGAGGCCCTGCCCCTCAAAATCCAGCTCGGTCGTATCGCTGGGGTAGCTCCAGCCGTCGCCGGATACCGTCCACACCACGGGGCAGCCCGCCTCGTAGAGGGCGTAGAGCGCGTCGCAGCTGTCGCATTGTGTCGCGTCCACCGATTCCAGCGCGGGCAGGTAGGGTAGCAGCCGCATCAGCAGCGCCAGCTCCTCCTCGCTCGCCTGCGTGAAGGTCAGGCTGCGGGTATCGGGGTTGAGGTAGTTGCCGCCCAGCGCAAGCTGCCAATCCACGGGAAGCTCCGTGCCCTCGCACAGCAGGGCGACGGCCTCGCCGTCCGTCAGGGCGGTGGCGTGGATTTCCTCCAACGCGGGCAGATATTGCAGCAGCTCCAGCAGCTCGGCAACCTCGGAAGCGTCCATCGCGCGCAGGGTGATGCTCTGCGCGGTCGAGTCGAAGCTCTGCTCGCCCACACGAACCGTCCAGTATACGTTCACGTCCGGCCGCGCCTCGAACAGCTCCAAAATCGCATCGTAGCAGTCGCTCGCGCTTGCGTCCACGGTTTCCAGCACAAGGCAATTCTTCAGCGAGAGGATTTCCTCGGCGGTGCTTTGCGCCGTGAGCACAACGTTCGTCACCGATTCCTCGGGCGGCAGCGACTCGGTCGCCTCGGTGCTCGGCTCGGTTGGGATTTCAGTTTCGCCGCTGCCAGCCATGTCGCAGCCGAGCGCCGCGAGGCAGAGCAGCGTGGCCAGAATCCATAGCAGAGTTTTTTTCAAAATCGGAACACTCCCTTTTTCCCGCCGGCCGTTGCCGCAGCGCCGGCCGGAGCAGCCTTTTCTTTATTCTATCACACCTTAGCGGGAAAATGCAACCTTATTCACAAAAAATTCTAACGTCCTTGACAAAATTCGACCCTCCCGCGCCGGGAGGGTCGATCGATAGCGGCGTATCAGCCGATGTAGTCCATGGGGTTTACATAAGTTCCATTGTAGGAGATGCCGAAGTGCAGATGTACGCCGGTGGATACGCCGGTGGTGCCGACGCAGCCAATCACCTGACCCTGTGAAACATAGTCGCCGACCGAAACATAGGGCGATTTGCACATGTGCATATACACGCTGGAATAGCCGTCGCCGTGGTTGATGACCACGTAGTAGCCGGCCGACGAGCTGTAGGTTGCCGTGGTCACCACGCCCGCGCGGGTCGCGTAGATGTTGTTGGGGCAAGAGGTCGCGAGGTCAACGCCGTTGTGCATCTTCCATGTGCCGTAAACCGGGTGGATGCGGTAGCCAAAGGCGCTGGAAACGTAGACATAGCTCACCGGCACCATCCACGTCACGTTCTCGGAGGTGGTGGTCGTGCCGCCGCTGCCGCCGCTGCTCGAGGAGCTAGTCGGGGTGGTCGCGGTGGTGGCCTGCGTCGTGGCCTGCGTGGTCGCAACGGAGGTGGCCAGCCACTCGAGATATTTCGCGTTCTTGTATTCCTTCTCGGCGGCGGCGATTTCGGCCTCCAGCTCGCTGATGGCGTCCTCACCCTCCGCTACGAGAGCTTCAAATTCCTCGCCCCGGGCGAGCAGCTCCAGCAGCAGCTCCTCGGCCTCGGCCTCCTTCTCCTCCAGCTCTGCCTGCGCGTCGGCAAGCGACTGCCGGGTTTCCTCCAGAGCGGCCTTCTCGGTTTCCAGCTCCTCCTTGGCCTCCGAAACCGCTTGCGCGGCGGCACGGAGCTCCTCCAGACGGCGGGCGTCGGCGGCGGCAATCTCGTTGATCATGCTCAGTCGGTCGAGCAGGTCGAAGAAGCTGTTCGCCTCAAACAGCACCGACCAGTAGGAGATGTCGCCGTTTTCCTCCATCGCGCGGATGCGCTCCTTGTACAGCTCGTTCAGCTCGGCGAGATAGCTCTCCGCCTCGTCGAGCTCCTCCTGCTTGTCGGCAATCAGCAGGGCGTAGGCGGAAATCTGCGCGTTGATATTCTCCACCTGCAGCTCGAGGATGCCAACCTCCTGCTCAATCACGGACTTCTGGCTGGAGATGTCCTGAATTTCGCTGAGGTTATCGAGCTGCTGCGCCTTCAGCTCCTCCAGCTCGGCCTCCATCGCGGCCTGCTCCTCCTCCAGCTCGTTGATCTGCTCCTTGATTTCGCCCGAGGATTCTGCGTTGGCACGCGGGAGGTTGGGCGCGATGCCCAATACCAGCAGCACGGCCAGCAGGCCGGAAACGGCGGAAATCCATATACGTTTGCCTTTCATAGGAAGCTCCTTTCAAAAAATCGAATCAAACGTCCATAAAGCGGCGGATGCTTGTCCAGCCGCCGACCACGCCGACCACCAGACCCGCGGCGACGAAGGTGATAATCATCGGCACCAGCAGATCCGTGAAGGGCACGAAGGTGATCAGGTTCAGCGTGTCCACCTTGTCCAGCTCGGCGAGCATTGCGTTGTAAAGCAGCCATTCCAGCCCGAAGGCCAGCGCCGCGCCGACCATGCCGAGCGTGAAGCCCTCGATCACATAGGGGAAGCGGATAAAGCCGTTGGTCGCGCCGACCATGCGCATGATGGCAATCTCGTCGCGCCGGTCGTACATGGCGAGCTTGACGGTATTGGAGATAATCAGCAGGCTCACAATCAGCAGCACCGTGATTACCGTAACGGACACGATATTGAGCACGTTTTTGATGGTGGTGAAGCCCTCCGCCAGCTCGTAGGCCGCGCGGATGTTCACAACGCCGTCGATTGCCTCGATCTGCTCCACCGTTTCGCGCATCAGGGCGTTGTCCTCCAGCACCACCCGGAAGCGGTAGCGCAGATCCGAGGCGCTGATGCCGGAGAAGGCCTCGTCCCCGCCCTGGTCGGCGATGAACTCCGCCAGCGCGGTTTCGCGGTCGATATATTCGGAGTTGTAGACATTGGAGATGGCGTTGATGGCGGTGCCTACGCTCTTGGCCTCGGCCTCGGAGAGGCTTTCGTCCACATATACCAGAATTTCATTGGTCTGGTTGAGGTCGTCCACCAAAATCGTGACGTTGTACACCAAGCATGCGAAGCTGCCCACAATCAGCAGGCAGGCCACCGTGACCAGCACGGCGGCAAAGGACATGAATCCATGCAGGAAGATGCCGCGAATCCCTTCCTTAATTAAGTACCAGAAATTATTCAGCCTCATAGTGATAATACCCATCCATTCCGTCGCTTGTTACCAAGCCTTCGTTGATGACGATCACGCGCTTGTGGAAGCGCTCCACCAGGTCGTGCTCGTGCGTGACCACCAGCAGCGTGGTGCCGAGGTTGTTGATTTCAATCAGCAGGCTCATGATTTCCAGCGACATCGCGGGGTCGAGGTTGCCGGTCGGCTCGTCGGCGATGATGGTGGAGGGATTGTTCACGAGCGCGCGGGCAATCGCGAGCCGCTGCTGCTCGCCGCCGGACAGCTCGCCGGGCAGGCGCTTGGTCTTGTTGCCGAGGCCGACCAGCTCCAGAACATAGGGCACGCGCTCCTTGATTTCCTTCTCGCGCGTGCCGATGGCGCGCATGACGAAGGCGGCGTTCTCGTAGACCGTCTTGTTGTCAATCAGGCGGAAATCCTGAAACACTACGCCGACCGTGCGGCGCATATAGGGCAGCTCGCGCTTGCGGATGCGCTCGAGCGAGTAGCCATTGACGTGCACCGTGCCGGAGGTGGGGTGCAGCTCGCCGGTAATCAGCTTGATAATGGTGGATTTGCCGGAGCCGGAGGGGCCGACCAGAAAGGCAAATTCCCCGTCCTCAATCTGCATGGAAACGCCGTTGAGCGCCTTGTTTCCCACAGAGTAGGACTTGGTTACATTGGAAAACTCAATCATCGTGTATCGCTCCAAGTTTGTAGTGTAACCGAATTGTAACACTTTTCCGGCGTTATGTCAATACAGAATCTCAAAAAATTCGAGCCGCTGCGCTTTTTTTCGCTCACGCCGCCGCGGAAAAAATGTTTACTTTACTTTTTGTGCGAAAGATGGTACAATAGCGGCGAAGTCTTTGCGAAAGGAGCGGCCCGCGTGCTTCACTACCTATCCTCCCTGCTCGACCGGAGCTACTGGTGGCAGGAATTTAAGAGCTTCTTCCGCCGGGGAGATTTGGTGCTGCTGGCGCTGTGCCTGATGCTCTCGGCCTTCGGTATCCTGTTTCAGTACAGCGTCAATTCCTACCGCAGCGCCGGGCCGATGCGCTACGTCATCATTCAGACGGGCGCGACGGTGCTCGGGGTGCTGGTCTACGCGGCGGTTTCCGCCATCGACTTAGAGTTCCTTTCCGAGCATCGCGCGATGCTCACGGTGTTCAGCGTGGGGATGCTGCTGCTGCTTGTCCCCTTCGGCGTGGACTACAGCTCCGGCAATACGAGCTGGATCGAGCTGCCGCTGCTGCCCTTCGCCATCCAGCCGGCGGAGGTAATCAAAATCTCATACATCCTCGTCACCGCCTCGGTGATGAATTCGCACCAGAACCGCATTTCCTCCATCCCCTCGGTGCTGCACGTCGCGGCGCATCTGGTGCTGCTGGTGGGTCTGAACCTGCTGCTGTCGCGCGACTGGGGCGTGTCGCTGATTTTCGTATTTATCTTTCTGGTGATGACCTTCACCGGCGGCGTGCGCCTGATTTGGTTCGCCGTCGGCGCGGGCGCGACGGTGCTGGGCTTCCCGCTGCTGTGGAGCCGCCTCGGCACGCGCCAGCAGAACCGTATTCTTGTGCTGTTTGATGAGAGCATCGACCCGCAGGGCCTCAACGAGCGCTACCAGCTTAATCACGCGCTCAAGTCCCTCACCGGCGGCGGCCTGACCGGGCAGGGCCTGTTCAACGGCAACCGCACGCAGGTGGGCGCGCTGCCCTCGCAGCACACCGATTTCGTCTTTTCCGCCATCGGCGAGGAGCTGGGCTATGTCGGCTGCGCGCTTGTGGCGCTGATGCTGCTGCTGATTGTCGCGCGGGTCGTGTGGGTAGGCGTCCACAGCAAGGACTATATGCGCCGGCTCGTGTGCTTCGGCTCCGCCGCCGCACTGGCCTTTCAGGTGCTGGTGAATATCGGCATGAACATCGGCCTTGTGCCGATTATCGGCCTTACACTGCCGCTGGTGAGCTACGGCGGCAGCTCGGTGGTGTCCATCTACGCCATGCTGGGGCTGGTATCGGGCGTGCACGCCCGCCCCGCCCCGCGCACGCATGAGCGCTATATCCAGCCGCCCCGCTAGGGAAGCCCTTGCCCTGCGCCGCGGCCGCGGTTTATGAAAAATTTATAATTTGGGACTATCTCCGCGCCGAAGAATGTGTTATAATATTGAACGCTACCACGCTGCGCGAAAGGAGGCGCTTGCTATGAAATATATCCGGGGCTATCTTGTCGCGGCGGCTTGCCTTGCGATTACCTGGCTTGTTACGCAGTTTGCCGCCTCGCACACTGTGCTGGTGGATATGTTCTATCCCTACGTTTCCCGTATGCTTCAGACCACGCTGGCCGAGTGGAGCTCCGCGCTGCCCTTCTGCCTGTGGCAGCTGCTCGCAATCACGGGTGTGATGATCCTGCTCGCGACGGTGGTCGCGATGATTGTGCTCAAGTGGAATTTCTTCCAATGGCTCGGCTGGGTGCTCTCCGCTGCGGCGATGCTGTGGATGCTCCACACGGGGATTTACGGCCTGAACAGCTACGCCGGCGATTTGTCCGACGATATTCGCCTGACCATGTCGGACTATACCGTTACCGAGCTCGCGCTCGCCACGGAGTATTACCGCGATATGGCCAATTCGCTCGCCGTGCAGCTTGCGCGCGACAGCGCGGGCGACCCGGTCTACCCGGACTTCGATACGCTCGCGCAGGAATGCGGCGAGGGCTTTGAGACGCTCAAGTACGATTACCAGTATGCCGTGTTCGCCGGCTCGACGCTGCCGGTCAAGCAGCTCGGCTGGACGGAGCTGTATGAGTCGATGGGCATCACGGGCGTGACCATGCCGCTCACCGGCGAGGCGGCGGTAGACCCCAATATTCCCGCCGTCAGCCTGCCCTTTACCATGTGCCACGAGATGGCGCACCGCATGTGCATCGCCTATGAGCGCGACGCCAATTTCGCGGGCTTCCTGGCCTGCTCCGTCCATTCTGACCCCTATATCCAGTATTCCGGCTATTTCATGGCCTTCCGCTACTGCTATAACGCGCTCGCGAGCGTTTCGACCAGCACCGCGCGCGCCGCGGCGCAGGAGATTTACGCAGGCGTGTGCGACGAGCTGCTGCACGACCTGACGGCCTACCGCAGCTACTGGTCCGCCGCCATCGATGAGAGCGCCAACGAGGTTGCCACCACCGTGAACAATGCCTACATTCAGGCAAGCGGGGACGAAAGCGGCGTATCCTCCTACGACGAGGTGTACGATATGCTGGTATGCTGGTATATCCAGGAGATCTACGCCCCGGCGCATACCGAGGAGGAAGCGAAGTTCGACCCGCTGGATAAAACGCAGGTGGATGTCGGCTAGATGGACGCGATGCTTGACACCCTGTGCTCCGGCGCGCGGGAGATGGCGCTGGAGCTGCCGCCGGAGCGAGCGCAGAAGCTCTGCGACTTTGCCCGCGCGATGCTGCGGCAGAACGCTGTGATGAATCTCACCGCGATTACGCAGGAGGAGGCCGTCGCGAAGCTCCACCTGCTCGACAGCCTGACTGTGCTCAAGGCCGTCGATTTGCGCGGCAAGACCGCGATTGACATCGGCTGCGGCGCGGGATTTCCCGGCGTGCCGCTGGCGATTGCCTGCCCAGAGGCAGAGATTACCCTGCTCGACAGTCTGGGCAAGCGGATGCGCTGGCTGGAGCGGGAGCTGCCCGCGCTTGGCATCCGGGCCGAATGCGTGACCGCCCGGGCAGAGGAGGCCGCGCCGCACTACCGCGAGCGCTTCGATTTCGCGCTTTCGCGCGCCGTCGCCCGGCTGAACATCCTGCTGGAGCTGTGCGCGCCCTTTGTGCGCCCCGGCGGGGCGGTGATCGCCCTCAAGGGCGCGGCCGCGCGCGAGGAGCTGGTCGAGGCCGCGTGCGCCATGCAGCAGCTTGGCCTGCGCGAGGAGGCCGTGCTTCCTTTCCAAATCGACGGGGCGGCGCACCATGTGCTGATCCTGCGCAAGACCCGCCCCACCCCCATGCTCTACCCGCGTGCCTACGCGAAAATCAAAAAATCCCCTCTGTAGGGAAGCTCCAAGCAAACTCCCGAACCCACGGAAAGAAGGAAAATCACTATGTATTGTAAACACTGCGGAAAACTCCTCCCCGACGACGCCAAGACCTGCCCGCGCTGCGGAAAGCCTATCGACCGCGGCAGCTCCGCCGCCTCTACGCTGCGGATTGTGCTGCTCACGCTCGCCTGCGTGGGACTTGCCGCCGCAATCATCTGGTCGATCTACTCGGCCGTTTCGAGCGCCAACAGCAGCGGCAACACGAACGCCAGCACCAATACCAGCGCGACCGACTCTACCGACGCGACCGAAGAGGCCACCTATACCTCCTACACCGGCACGGAGGAGGAGGTGCTCGCTGCTGCGCAGAACATCGTCGCCTCGATGGATGGCGCGGAAATGACCAATGAACTGTTTCAGGCCTTCTACTGGTCGGATGTGTACGATTTCTTCAATACATATTACTATTACCTGAGCTACTACATGGACTACACCGAGCCGCTTGACGAGCAGCTCTACAGCGAGGATATGACGTGGCAGGAATACTTCATCGAGAGCGCCTTCACCACATGGCAGACCTTCCAGGCGGTGGCGCTGGAGGCGGAGGCGGACGGCTACGAGATTTCGGCCGATTCGCAGGCGGAAATTGACAACATGGAGGCCACGCTGCTCGAGCAGGCGGAAAGCTACGGCTACGAAACCGCGCTGGAGCTGCTGCAGGCGGATATGGGCCCGGGCGTGACGCTGGAATCCTACCGCGAGTACCTGCAGCTTTACTACCTTGCCAATGAGTACTATATGCAGATGTACAACGCCCTCTCCTTCACCGAGGAGGAAATTTCCGACTACTACACCGAAAATGCCGATACTATTCTCGACAGCTATTCGGTCGATACCGACAGCGGCCGCTATGTCGACGCGCGCCATATCCTGATTATGCCCGAGGGCGGCACAACGGACGACGACGGCAACACCACCTATTCCGACGAGGAGTGGGCAGCTGCGCTGGAGGAGGCCGAGCGGATCCTTGCCGAGTGGCTCGCGGGCGATGCCACCGAGGACAGCTTCGCCGAGCTGGCGAACGAATATTCCGACGATACCGGCTCGAATACCAACGGCGGCCTGTATTCCCAGATTGCCGAGGGCGATATGGTCGAGGCCTTTGAGGACTGGTGCTTCGACGAAAGCCGCGTCTACGGCGACTATGGCATCGTCGAGACCAGCTATGGCTACCACATCATGTATTTCGTTTCCTCCGAGGAAATCTGGCACTATTACAGCCGGAACCTGCTTATCAGCGAGGCGGCAAGCGAGCAGCTTACCGCGTGGATCGATGCTCACCCCATGGAAACCTTTATCGAGAATGTCTGCCTTGGCCAAGGCACCTCGCTCTACAGCGAAGAGGTGAGCGAGTAAGAAAGGAGCTTTCACTATGCCCGAATACAGAAGACGGCGCCGCAGAAGAAAAAGCAGCAACGCGCCCCTGATTGTGCTGGCGCTTGTGCTGGCGCTCGTACTGGCGGCCGCGCTTGCTCTGGCGGCGATCCTCGGCCACTCCGGCGGCTCCGGAAACTCCTCCGATTCGGACACAGCAGCAAATACCGAGGCCTCCGCCTCCGAATCGGGAAGCGCCAATCTCGGAACCATCGGCGCGGCGGGCGAATTTTCCGCCGTGTGCAGCGAGGGAAGCCTGAGCGCCACGGTGCTCGAGCAGCTGCATTTCTACGGCACCTCCGACCCCAATAGCGCCCTCACCGTCAACGGCATCGCCGTCGAGCGGGACGACGAGGGAAATTACAGCTACACCTACACCCTCTCGCTGGGGGAGAACACCATCGTCTTTGAAAACGGCGGCGCAAGCGCCAGCTTCGCCGTCACCCGGCGCTATGTGGTCGCAAGCTTTGGCCCGATTGCCGATACCGTGTGCTACAGCGGCTCGGAGATTTCCGTGCAGGCGGTTGCGCGCGCGGGCAGCGAGATTACCGTGACGCTCGGCGGCGTGACCAAGACGATGACCGTGCGGGATAACCAGTGCGATGTGACCATGCCGGACGGCTACGAGTGGATGGAGGCGGTGTTCGACGCCGGCACGTATACCGAGCAGACAAGCCTCGGCAATGCCCTGATTACCGCCTACTGCGACGGCATTACCGAAACCTATACCACCGCCGCCTTTACCTGCGAGCCGGTGGCCGCGACGCTGGGCGTGGACAGCACCGTTACCCCCTCCGGCGGGATCTACACGAACGTCGGCTCGGGCTACATCTGCGAAATCATCACCTATTCCGCCGAAACCTTCACCGGCTCGGATAACGACTATTCCATGCCCACCAACAACTACCTCCCCGAGGGAACGGTAGACTACTGCGCATCCGGTACCGTGACCGTCGGCTCGATGGAGCTGGTGCAGCTTCGCTGCGGCTACAGCGTGTATCAGCAAAAGACGAATTACCCGCCTGTGTCCTCCACCACGGTGGTCAGCTATTACACCGGCACCCTGCCCGACCACAATGAGATCTCCGTTGTCGATTTCACGAGCGTGGGCAGCCACAGCGTGCTCACGCTGGACGTGCTGTGGAAGGCGCCGTTCTACTTCGATATGGAGCCGCAGACCTATAAGGACCTCGATGGCGGCGCCAACCGGAACATGGCCGTGGAGGAATGCACCATCGAGTACATCGATATCACCTTCTGCTACGCGACGGATTGGACGGGCAGCGTGGAGATCCCGGAGGACAATCCCATCTTCAGTGCGGCGGAGGTCATCCGCAACGAATCGGACTATACGCTGCGATTGTATCTCAAGCAAACGGGGGTCTTCTACGGCTGGGATTGCTACTACAATGCCGAGGGCCAGCTTTGCTTCGCCTTTTTGGAGCCGGCGCAGGTGAGCGAGGCCGATAATGCGTATGGCGCCGACCTCACGGGCGTTACCGTGATGCTCGATGTCGGGCACGGCGGCGAGGATATCGGCGCGCAGGTCACGGTGGGCGGCACGGTCTACACCGAGGCGGAGCTGAACCTTGAGCTGGCGCTGGCGGTCAAGGAGGAGCTGGAATCCGTGGGCGCGACGGTGGTGCTCAACCGCAGCGGCAGCGGAAACCTTAATACGGATGGGCGGATTCTGGCGCTGAAGAATCTCGCGCCGGACTTCTGCCTGTGCATCCACCAGAATTCCTCCTCCGATGACAGCTATTGCGGCTTTGAATGCTACTATTTCTACCCCTATACCGAGGAGGCGGCGAGCATTGTCCGCCGCGCCACCTCCGCTGCGGGCATTTATCCCACCTGCATCTCCGCGTGGCACGTCTACTATGTGGGGCGGCAGACCTGCTGCCCGGTCGTGCTCACCGAGAACGGCTATATGTCCAACGATACGGATTTGTCCGTGATTCTCAGCAGCAGGATGGTGCAGCTCAAGGCCGAGGCGCTGGCGCAGGGCGTGGTGGACTACTTCCTGTCCATCCAATAGGCAAAAAGCAGTACGGGAAAACGCCGGAGAAATCCGGCGCTTTCTTTTTTTGTAAAAAAGTTCACACAAAGCTTAAGTGACCTTTCAGCATCGCGCGCTATGCTTGTTATACCATTAAAAACATGCTCAGGAGGAGATCATCATGAACGAAGCAGGCGGGAAAAAGCGAAAATCCGGCGCGCGGGCGCGGGCAATTCGCAAGATCGTGAGCATTGTGCTGGTTCTTGCGGTCGTGCTTGCGGTCGGCGTCTATTTTGCGCAGCGCTACGTTTCGCAAAATTACGGCACGACCACCACGGAGATCCAGTCCGTGGCCGTTACCACCGGCAGCATCCGCTCGACCGTTTCCGGCTCGGGCACGCTCGCCAGCGAGGACGTGGAGGAAATCACCTATCCCAGCTCCGTCACGCTCGATACCGTGTATGTTTCCGCGGGTGACAGTGTGAGCGAGGGAACGCTGCTGGCCTCGGTGAATACCGCCTCGGTAATCACCGCGATGGGGCAGGCGCAGGAGGCGCTCGACGAGCTGGACGAGCAGATTGCCGAGGCCGCCGAAGAGGAGGCGGACGACGAAATCACGACCGCCCTCGCCGGGCGGGTGATGCTGGTCTATGCTGCCGAGGAGGACGAGGTCGCCACCGTGATGTATGAAAACGGCGCGCTGCTCCTGCTCTCGCTCGACGGCTACCTCGCCGTGGATTTGGATACCGACGCGCTCAGCGCGGGCGACACCGTGACCGTCACCGATTCCGCGGGCGAGGAATACACCGGCACGGTCGAATCCACCATCGGCAGCACGACAATTCTGGTGGCGGACGACGGCCCGAGCTATGGCGACACCGTGACCGTCACCGACGAAAGCGGCAGCGAAATCGGCAGCGGCGAGCTGTATATCCATTCTGCGCTCAGGATTACGGGCTATGCCGGCATGGTCGCGGAGGTCGAGGTGGAGGCCGGCGAGGAGGTCGACGCGGGCGACACGCTCTTTACCCTGAGCGATACCTCCTATTCCGCCAATTACGATTCCCTGCTGCAGCAGCGCGAGGAGCTGGAGGAAACCCTGCGCGAGCTGATTGCCCTGTATAAGAGCGGCGCGATCTACGCCGACATCTCCGGTGTGGTGGAGAGCGTGGGAAGCAGCTCGTCGGGCAGCTCCTCCGCCTACGGCATGAGCACCACCACGTCGAGTAGCGGCGAGATGACGCTGGTGACCATCTCGCCGGATACGCAGATGAGCATCTCCCTGAGCGTGGACGAAACCGACATCCTCTCGCTGGAGGTGGGGCAGGAGGCAGCCGTGGTCATCAGCTCCATCAGCGACGAAACCTCCTACACCGGCACGGTCACCGCAATCGACACCACCGCCACCAGCTCCGGCGGCGTGACGCAGTACACCGCGGTCGTCACCATCGACAAGCAGGACGGAATGCTTTCCGGCATGTCCGCCACGGTCACGATTACGATTGAGGGCGTGGAGAACGCGCTCCTGCTGCCCGAGGACGCCGTGACCCAGACGAGCACCACCGCCTATGTCTATACCAGCTACGACGAAACCACCGGCGAGCTTGGCGGCATGGTGGAGGTCACGCTCGGCCTGTCGAACGGCAGCTATGTGGAGATTACTGACGGCCTTTCCGAGGGCGACACCGTCTACTATACCGAGAGCAGCAGCGATTCGACCGGCGCGATGCCCGGCGGAATGTCGGACTTCTCCGATATGGGCGGCGGAATGTCCGACTTCTCCGATATGACCGGTGGCGGAATGTCCGATATGGGCGGCGGCGGAATGTCCGATATGACCGGCGGCGGAATGTCCGACATGGGCGGCGGCCGAGGCTAGGGAGGCGCGCCATGATTGATATGAAAGAGATCACCCGCGTCTATCAGGTGGGCGGCGAGAAGGTCTATGCGCTCAACAAGGCCTCCCTGTATATTGACAAGGGCGAATTCGTGAGCATCATCGGCCCATCCGGCAGCGGCAAGTCCACGCTGATGAATATCATGGGCTGCTTGGATATTGCCGACGCGGGCGAGTACCTGCTTGACGACATTCCCATTGAGGACTACAGCGAGAACGAGCTTGCGCAAATCCGCAACCGGAAAATCGGCTTCGTATTCCAGTCCTTCAACCTCATCTCCAAGCTCAGCAGCGAGGAAAATGTGGAGCTTCCGCTGATTTACCAGAAGGTCAAGGCCGCCGAGCGGAAGCGGCGCGTAGCCGAGGCGCTTGCGCGCGTCGGTCTGGAGAACCGGGCGAAGCACCTGCCCACCCAGCTTTCCGGCGGGCAGCAGCAGCGCGTCGCGATTGCCCGCGCCATCGTCACGCAGCCCTCCCTTGTCCTCGCCGACGAGCCGACCGGCAACCTTGACTCCAAGACCAGCGAGGAAATTATGACCCTTTTTCACGAGCTGCACGAGCAGGGCAACACCATCGTGCTGATTACCCACAACGATGAGGTCGCGCGCCAGGCCTCGCGCATGGTGCGCATCCGCGACGGGCGGCTTACGGAGGTGGAGGCATGATACAATCCTTCAAAATGGCGCTGCGCTCCATCTCGGGCAATAAGTTCCGCGCCTTCCTGACGATGCTGGGCATCATCATCGGCGTGATGGCGCTGGTGATTCTCGTAAGCCTCGTCAACGGCGCGACCAGCACCGTCACCGATACCATTGCCGAGCTGGGCAGCGACCTCGTGAGCGTGACGATTTCCGACGACAAGGGGAGCCCCATCACGCTCGACCTGCTGCAATCGTGGATGGATGAGGACGGCATCGGCCTGACTGCCGCCTATGGCTCCACGAGCGTGACCGGCAAGTACGACGCGACCAGCTCGACCGTTACGGTCTATGGCACGACGGCCTCGTATCTCGATATTCAGGGCCTGACGCTGCTGCTTGGCCGCTTCCTGAAGACCACCGATGTGGACAATAACAACTATATCTGCGTGCTCAACGAAACGGCCGCCTCCACCTTGGTGGGCTATACCGACTGCGTCGGCGAGGAAATTGCCCTCGACGGGCTGAAGTTCACCGTGGTCGGGATTATCGAGGACGACGATTCCTCGGTAAGCTCGCTCCTGTCCTCGGGTGATTCGCTGATTGCCTATATTCCCTATACGACGCTTTTGCGCCTGTCGTCCACGGTTTCCACGAGCATCACGAGCTTCTATGTGAGCGCCGAGGAGGGCTCGGATATGGATACGGCGGCCGCTGCCGTCACCGCGCTGCTGCTGGCGCGCTTTGATGAGGACGAGGACGCCTTCACCGTTTCGTCGTCGAACGTCATGGAGGATGCGATGAGCAGCGTCACATCCATCCTCGCCGTACTGCTCGGCGGCATCGCCGCCATCTCGCTGGTCGTCGGCGGCATCGGGATTATGAATATCATGCTCGTCACCGTCACCGAGCGCACCCGCGAGATTGGCATCCGCAAGGCCATCGGCGCGAGCCGGGGCATGATTTTGCAGCAGTTTCTGCTGGAATCCGTGGTGCTGTGTATGCTCGGCTGCGCGATCGGCATCTTCCTTTCGTGGGGAATTTTGCAAATCATCTCCGTGGTCGTGTCGAGCCTGAGCGTGTCGTTCAGCATGGAGTGGAATGTGGTGATGATTGCCGTGGTGTTCTGCTTTGCCATCGGCGTGGTGTTTGGGCTGTACCCGGCCAATAAGGCGGCGAAGCTCGCGCCCATCGATGCGCTGCACTACGGCGGCTGACAGGAGGTGCTTGGAAAATGCGAAAAATCAAGTTTACGCAGCAGGAGGTCAAGCAGCCGAAGGGCAATTCCATGCCCCCGCTGATAGAGGGCGAGGCGCAGGCCGCTACCGCCGAGGAGGCCGCAGCCGCGGCCGCGCCGCGCGAAAAGCCGCGCAAGGGGCGCGCGCTCACGGTTGTTTGTGTCGTGCTGCTGGTGCTGTTCACCCTCACGCTGTGCCTCGACGTGGCTAACGCGCTTACTTTTACGGCCGCGGCGGGCGGGACGGACGCCCTGCCCGGCAGCGGCACGATGGACACAATAGACTCCTCCGATATGCAGATGCCGGATGCGGATTCCTATTTCTCCGACATGGAAATGCCGGATATGGATGCCGATTCCTACGACGCCGGATTCTCCTTTGACGGCGGCATGGAGGGTATGGAGGGCGGCCGGGGCGAGATTTCCGGCAGCGATGCCGGGGATGCCGACCTGACCGACGCGGCCGCCGCCGATACCGGCGTGCTCTATACCCTTCGCGCGGCGCTGCGGCGGGCGTTCTGGCCGGTGCTGATTGTCTGCGTGCTGGGCGACATCGTGTGCGCTGCCATTTTGTGGATCCACCGCCGTATTCGCCTGCGCGCGCGGGCGGAGGCAATGGCGGAGCTCGCCGGGGAGGAGGCGGAGGAGGAAATCCTTCCCCGCCGCCGCAGGCGGCTGTGGATTCCGGCCGTTGCGCTGCTCGCGGTGATTGCGCTGGTATTGCAGCTTCTTCCGCTGTGGAACAGCGAAACCAGCTCCATTACCGTCGTCACCCAGACGCTTTCCAGCACGGCGGCGCTCAGCAGCATTGACACCGTCCTTTCCGGCGCGGGTACGCTCGCCGAGGAGGATGCCGCGTCCATCACGCTCCCCAGCTCCGTCACTGTGGAATGCTATTATGTTTCCAATGGCGATACCGTGAGCGCGGGCGACCTGCTCGCCACCGTTAGCCGCACCTCGGTCGGCGTAGCGATTGTGGAGCTGCAGGAGGCGCTCGACGCGCTCGACGAGAGCATCGCCGAGGCCGCCGAGGAGGAGGTTTCTACCTCCGTGGCCGCCACCACCGCCGGGCGCGTGAAGGCCATTTACGCCGAGGAGGGCGTGGCGGTTGCCGATACCATCGGCGAATATGGCGCGCTGATGCTTGTCTCCGTTGACGGTCTGATGGCGGTGGAGGTAAGCGCCTCCGACGCGCTCTATATCGGCGATGCGGTGACCGTCACCCTCTCCGACGGCACAGAGCAGACCGGCCACGTTTCCAGCCAGCTCGACGGCACGGCCGTCATCACCCTGAGCGACGAAACCACCGCGCTGGGCGACACCGTTACCGTCACCGACGCCGACGGCAATACCCTCGGCACAGGCACGCTGTATATCCACAGCGAGTTGCGCGTGCTGAGCTATTACGGCACGGTTGAGAGCATCGAGGTGGAGCTGGACGAGGAAATCGAGGTGGGCGACACGCTGCTGGAGCTGACGGATGTGGGCGACTCCGCGACCTATACGAGCCTGCTGGAGCAGCGCGCCGAGCTGGAGGAGGAAATGGCCACGCTGTGCCGCCTGTATCTCGATGGCAGCCTCTATGCCGACTGCGATGGCGTGGTATCCGGCATATCCGATGATGCCACGGTCGTATCCACCGCCTCTGCCGCGGTGGCCTCGGCCACCGCCGCGACCTCCGACAGCGGCTACACGCTGGTGCTGCTTGCCAATTACGAGCAGGACGATTCACCTGAGGAGGAAACCGAGGCCGAGGAGGACGAGGAAACGGAGGAAACCACCCCCGGGGAATCTGAGCCCGAGGAGGACGAGCAGACCGGGGAGGACGAGGAAACAGAGGAAACCACACCCGCGCCCGACGGCGAGAGCGGCGACAGCGGGAGCGAAGCGGACTACACGGCGCAGCAGCTTGCCGCACTTATCCCCTCGATTACCGGGCTGGGCGTCCTGCAGGGGCTTAGCGACCTGGATTTGGAATCGCAAATCCGCTATATGTCCGGCGCCATCCGCTATGTGGCGGTGGATGCGCAGGAGCTGGATGTCAATACCCCCGGCACCTACACCGTGACCTATATTCTGCTGGTCAACCAGTCGGTGCTCGCCGCCACGCTCGGCGTTTCGTCCGCCGAGAGCGGCTATGGCATCCTGACCTTTACGGTTCCCGTGACGGTCGTGAGCGAGCAGGAGGCCGAGGCGTGGCAGCTGGCGAATCCGACGCTGGTATGGATTGGCGAGGGCAGCGGCACGGGCGACACCGACAGCAGCGAGGATACCGGCGCAATGGAGGGCAATACAGGCAGCAACGGCAGCAGCGCCAGCGGCGCGCAGGACAGCGCCGCCTCCGCGGGCGCGGACAGCGGATCCTCTGCGAGCAGCTATACCGTCTCGGAGCAGACGCTGCTTTCCGTTACACCGCAGGAATATATGACCGTTACCATCAGCGTCGATGAGCTGGATATCCTTTCACTCACCGAGGGGCAGAGCGCGCTGGTCACGCTGAGCGCCCTCACCGGCCGCTCCTTCACCGGCACGGTCACGAGCATTGCCACCTCCGGCACGAATAGCGGCGGCAGCACCAAGTTTGAAGTGGAGATTCTTCTCGAGCGCACCGAGCAGATGCTCGTGGGCATGAATGCGGCGGTGCAGATTACGCTTGCCACCGCCTCCGATGTGCTTACCATCCCGGAGGCCGCGCTCGTGGAGGAGGGCAGCACGACCTATGTCTACACCGGCTACAATGAGTCCTCCGATACTCTCTGCGACCCGGTGGCCGTGGAAACGGGCGTATCCGACGGCACGAGCGTGGAAATCCTCTCGGGCCTGTCGGAGGGCGACGTGGTCTACTATAGCTATGCCGACTCCTACACCTATACCTTCGTAAGCTGAGGAACGCGAAAAAATACGGTATCCGGCGCATTGTGGCCGGATACCGCTGTTTTTGCGATGGTTTAGTAATTTTCCGCCTTCAGCTCGAAGTAGCTCTGCGGGTGGTTGCAGGTCGGGCAGATGGCGGGAGCCTTCGTGCCGACGACGATGTGGCCGCAGTTGCGGCATTCCCACACCTTGACCTCGCTCTTTTCAAATACCTGCGCGGTTTCGAGATTCTTGAGCAGGGCGCGGTAGCGCTCCTCGTGGTGCTTCTCCACCTCGGCGACCAGGCGGAAGCGGGCGGCCAGCGCGGGGAAGCCCTCCTTCTCGGCGGTTTCGGCGAATTCGGCGTACATGTCCGTCCATTCGTAGTTCTCTCCGGCGGCAGCGGCGGCGAGATTCTCGGCGGTCGAGCCGATGCCGTCCAGCTCCTTGAACCAGAGCTTGGCGTGCTCCTTCTCATTCTCGGCGGTTTTCAGGAACAGCGCGGCCATCTGCTCGTAGCCCTCCTTCTTGGCGACAGAGGCGAAGTAGGTGTACTTGTTGCGCGCCTCGGATTCCCCCGCAAAGGCGGCCTGCAGGTTCTTTTCGGTTTGTGTTCCGGCGTATTTGCTCATGATTGTCCCTCCTGAAGTTCAATTTTGCATTTTTCGCAAAGGGTAAACAGCTTTAAGTCGTAGGCCTCCAGCTCCGTCCCGGCATCGCGCGCGAGCTGCGCGGTCAAATCGGGCAGGTAGAGGTCGCGGATGCTGCCGCAGCGGCGGCAAATCAGGTGATCGTGGCGGGCGAGTTTGTCGAAGCGGTCGGTCTTCCCGTCGAAGCACAGGCGGCGGATCTGCCCGCGCGCACACAGGGCGTTGAGATTGTTGTACACCGTGGCGAGCGAGGTCTTTCTGCCCGATTCGCGAAGCATCTGATAAATATCCTCGGCGGTGGGGTGGCAGGACGAGCTGCGCACCAAATCCAGAATAGCCTGTCCGTTTCCGGTCAAATTTATTCCCCCTTTCCGAAGCTAAAATTATTATAATTCAAATGCAGGCGCTTGTCAAGCCTGTTTTTTCGCAAATCGGGAGAAAAGTGCCCGTTTGCCCTTGACCGGGCGAATATTTTGGGATATACTTGCTATAGAATTCTATCCGGAAGGCGGGTGCGGGAGCATGGAGCTGCTTTGGCAGCGGTTGGACGGGCAGGACGCCCATGCGGCCGGGCGCGCGCTGCTGCGCCGCCTGTGCGGCGGCGAGCTGCCGGAAATCGCCTTCGGCGCGCATGGGAAGCCCTATTTCCCGGCGGACGCGCGGCATTTTTCTATCTCGCACTGCGCCAATCATGTGTTCGTCTGCCTGTCGGCGCGCGCAGTGGGGCTGGACGCGGAGGAAAAGGGGCGGCGCGTGAGCGCCGCGATGCCTTCGCGTGTGCTTTCCGGCGCAGAGTACCGCCGCTGGGAGGCCGCGCCGAACCGGGACGAGGCCTTCCTGCGCCTGTGGGTGCTCAAGGAGGCGGCGGCGAAGCGCTCGGGGGAGGGCATCTTCGCCGCACTGCGCGGCACGGATTTTTCGCCGGACGACCCGCGCGTGCGCGAAATCGACGGCTGCTTCGTGGCAATCTTGGAGGATTAGGGGCGCTTGCGAAGCTTATACAGCCTGTCGAGGCTCAGCATCAGCAGCACCGCCCACGCGAACAGGCTCAGCACCCAAGCCCGCGCCGCTATCATCGGCGCGGAGACCACGATCAGCACCCCGTACAGAAAGTCGCCCACCTCGGTGGAGGTGCCGATGGAAAGGATGCTCGCCACCAGAAGCGCCAGCGTGAGGCCAAGGCTCGCAAGGCTGAGATTGCGCAGCAGCCGCAGCCCCCGGCGCGCGGCAGTGAACACCAGCACCAGCGGCGGCACGAAGAAGGCAAGGCTCATCAGCACCGAGAATACCGCCAACGGCTCGCTCTCGACCCCGGCGCAGAAGCCCAGCACGACGCACACCACATACAGCACGCCCCACGAGATGAAACAGTTGCGTTCTTTCAAGAATATCCACTCCTTTGCCCCATTGTACCGCATCCGCGCACAAATTGCAAGGGATAGAAAAAAATACTGGACAAGGTGACATAATTCTGCTATAATAACGAAAATTGGAAGTACTGGAGGTGTGGCGCAATGAAGTGCCCATTTTGCGGCGATCAGGAGAGCAAGGTCGTCGATTCCCGCCACTCGGAGGACGGCAGCTCCATCCGCCGCCGCCGGGAGTGCCTGGCTTGCCAGAGGCGGTTCACCACCTACGAGATGGTGGAGAGCCTGCCCATCATTGTCCTCAAGCGCGACGGCTCCCGCCAGCCCTTTGACCGCAACAAAATTCTCAGCTCTATGGTGCACGCCTTTGACAAGCGGCAGGTCTCCATGCAGGAGCTCGACCGCATCACGACCGAAATCGAGCAGACCATTCAGGAGCGGCTGGAGCGGGAGGTATCCTCCGATACCATCGGCGAGATGGTGCTCGAGCGCCTGCGCCCCATCGACGAGGTGGCCTATATCCGATTCGCCTCCGTGTATCGCCGCTTCCCGGATGTGCGCAGCTTTGTCCGCGAAATCGACAGGATGAGCGGGAAATAAGGAGAAGCCTATGGATCTCGAAACCCTGAAGGATCTGCTCTCGGAGTTTGACCTGGCGAATTTTCTGCCGGAGCTGGACAGCGTCCTTGGCTGGATTGAGCTGCTGGCGCGGGTTTTGGTGCTGGCCGGGCCGGTGCTGATGCTGCTTTTCGGGCTGCTGTACCTGCTCTCGCCGCCCAAGGAGGCCAATTACTCCGCGGGCTACCGCGTTTGGTGGGGGATGTCCAGCCTCGATAGCTGGCGCTTCACGCAAAAGCTTGCCGGCGCGGTGTGGACGGTGCTGGGCTTCGGCCTACTGGCCTATATGGCGGTGCAGGCGAACCTGTTCCGCCTGCTCGAGCCGATGGACATGGTGATGGCCGCCATCCACTGCCTGCTGACGCAAATCTATTGGTCGGTCGGCTCCTGCCTCGCCATCAACCTGACGGTTTTTATCGTGTTCGACCGCAAGGGCTTCCGCCGCTGGGGCAGCCGCGGGGAATAAGCGCGCAGATTCCATCCCCTCCCGAAAGCCGGGAGGGGATTTTTGCGCGCAACGAGCGTGGGGATTGCGCATATTTGCGCGCAATTTTTGCGAATATTCATTTGCAAATTGCAAGAGCAAGTTGAACACTTCCGTGAAAAGTTTTTAATAG
>JAJQFT010000008.1 GCA_021200975.1 Bacillota bacterium
TTGTTTGTTCTTTTGTTTGGGCTTTGGTAGCGTGCAAAAAAGTATACTTTTTTGCACCCTGATTTTTCCCTCTTTTTTTGCCCTTTCACCGCGCCGTTTTTGAACAACAAAAAGATATGGAAATTTTGCACAAATCCTCCCGGCGCTGTTCGCCCACCCGCCAAAAAAGCACCCATAACGCCAATTCGTTACAGGTGCAATTTTGAATGGACCAAAAGAAACCCCAACGCCGAACAGGCATTGGGGTTTCTTGGCAGAGGATGAGGGATTCGAACCCCCGCAAACGGAGTCAGAGTCCGGTGTGCTACCGTTACACAAATCCTCTAGGTTGTGCGCCCCCGGAGGGGACGCACTTATTATATCCATTTTTTGAGAAAAGTCAAGCCTTTTTTCTGAAAAACTTTACGCGGCAAAAAAAATCAGAGCCGGTGCAGGAAAGATCACGCCTCTGGGCGCAAAAGTGCGAAGCTCTGCGCGCCAAGGATAAGCGATTTGCCTGCAAGCGATGTATCGCCAATGGTGAAAAGAGGGCTGTATGCGCCATCGAGCGGCAGGGAGAGTGACTCGCCGGAGGGATTCATTGCCACCAGCAGGCTCCCGCGCTTATAGGCGAACAGGCGGCTCCCCTCCTCGGCACGGTAGACGGCAAAGGGCGCGTAGTTACCAAGCTCCTCCCATGCGCCGCGCAGGGCGATGAGCGAGCGGGTGAAATTCAAGAAGGAATCGGGGTCGGCCTCCTGCTCCGCCACGTTGGGCGCATCCGGCGCGCTGTCTACCGGCAGGTAAAGCTTTTCGCCCTCGGCCTCGGAGAAGCCGAGATTCCTGCCGTTTGTCCACTGCATCGGCGTGCGTGAGCCGGTGCGCTGATAGCCGCCCTCCTTGGTGCGGCGAGGAAGGTAGGACATTCCAATTTCGTCGCCATAGTACAGGAACGGTGCGCCCGGCATCGTGAACAGGAAGGCAAAGGCCAGCCGCCGCTCGCGCTCATCCAGCAGGGGCGCGAGGCGGGTGGTATCGTGGTTGCCCGAAATCCAGCACCATAGCCCCGCATCCTTCGTGCGCGTATACTTCGGCAGATAATCCTTGAGCATCGCGACGGCGGAGGTGTGTGCATCCTTGCTGAAGTAGCTCTCATTCCTCTGCGGTGTCTGCCCAAAGGCAGGCTCATCGTAGTTGCGCATCATCACGGCGTAGCCGTTGCCGCCCCAGTTGAGATAGAAATCCATGTCGAAGCCGCAATTCAGAGCAAGCTCGGGGTTATTCCATTCCGATACAAAGGCTGCCTCGGGAAATTCTGCGTGCATGGTGCCCAGAAGATCCCGCCATACGGCGCAGGTGCCCGGGCGATCGCCGGGGTCATTTTTCACGAGGGAGTCCGCCATGTCCACGCGGAAGCCGTCGCAGCCCAGCCGCAGCCAGAAGCGCATCACGTCCTTCATCGCCTCGCGGGTCGCGAGCGGGCCCGGCGCGTCGATAGACTGCTGCCACGGCTCGTGAATATTGTAATAGCCATAGTTGAGCGCCGGCTGGCACTTAAAGAAATTGATAATGTATGTGCCCCAGCGCGGCTGGTCGCCGCCGATGAAGGGCATCCCGTCGCCGCGGGCGAAGGCGTGATTTGTCCAGATGTAGCGGTCGTCATATTCGGTGGGCTCCTCTGAGCCGCTGGAAACAAACCACGGGTGCTCCTCGCTGGTATGGCCGGGCACAAGGTCGAGCAGCACGCGGATGCCGAGCGAATGCGCCTTGTCGAACAGCGCTTTCAGCTCCTCGTTCGTGCCGTAGCGCGGCGCAGCAAGCTTGTAGTTGCGCACATCGTAGCCCGCGTCGCGAAATGGCGAATCGAAGCAGGGATTGAGCCAAATCGCGTTGCAGCCGAGGCTGCGCACATAAGGAAGCTTCTCGGAAATTCCTGCGAAGTCTCCGATGCCGTCTCCGTTGGCATCATAAAAGCTCTGGGGATAAATCTCGTAGAATACTGCATTTTTTAGCCACGAAGCTGCCATAAAAATCTCCTCCATTTATTGATTCTCGGGTGGGGCTTCTTCCTCCCACGGGAATGGCTTGCCCTTGAGTACATGGGTGCGAATGTAGCGGAAGGTTTCCCTGTCGCCCTTTTGCGCGAGCATGGTGAGCAGAAATTCAATCTCCCGCCGGGTTTTCGGGTGCAGGCGGTACTGCTCAAACCCACGCTGAAAATATTCCAGAGCGGAGCTGTCGTGGTAGTCCTTGCCTTGGTAGACGATGCAGGCCGCGCGCCTGTCCATCAGCTGCTCGACCAGATATACGCGCGGAATCGGAACGCTGACATATTCGTGCGTTTCCATGTCAAGATCTGTCCAGTATTCGTAGTGGTGGCGGTTGCAGCCCTTGTGGTGCATCCACGCCTCGGAGTAACCCTTGTCCTCGCGCTCAGCGGTGTTAGGGCTGCGGATACCCTGATAATACTTCGCGCCGTTCCAGAATTCGGTGGGGGAATATTTGGATAAATCGTGGGTCAGCCCCCGCCAGTACAGGCCCACCCGGAAGCAGCCCGCGCACACAATCATGCGGTGGCGGGTGATGGTTTTGAAATGCTGCCAGGGCTTCATGAATGCAAACCCTCCTTTGCCCATATCATACACCAAATCCGGCAGAAAAGCAACAAAAGTTTTTCTTGCATTTTCCGCAAAGATGAAGTATACTATAGGCATTCCACGCCGGTGTGATGGAATGGTAGACGTAGTGGACTCAAAATCCACCGCTGGCGACAGCGTACCGGTTCGAGTCCGGTCACCGGCACCATATCGAGTGTTTATAACGGATTTGCCGTTGTGGACACTCGATTTTTATTGCGGCGATGGTCACTTAGCGCCGCGGGCAGACACAAACAAGATTTTGACGAAGGAGCAGGGCAATACTATTTTGAAAGCGCAAGGCAGCCGTATTGGCTTGAACAAATCGGAAAAAGTGACTGGGGTGCAGGCGCATATTTATATGAATTGTTTTCCAACGGATCATTCTTTGACGCCGTCGGAGAGCATTCTAAGGTTTTGCTACTGGTAGAAGATAAGGCTCTGATTTCGTTTTGCACATACGCGGAAAAAGACGATATTCAACCAACCGAATTGACGCCGTGGGTGGGATTTGTATACACATTTCCCCAATATAGAGGACATCGATATATTGGAAAGCTGTTTGAGAAAATAGAGGAGCTTGCAAAGGAAGGACAAACCAGGCAGGTATACATCTCGACCAATCATATGGGATTATACGAAAAATACGGATGTGAATTTTTTAAGGAAATGAAGGATATGGATGGAGAGCTGTCCATGGTTTACCGGAAGAGCATCCGGGGATAGGATTTCAAGCAAACCATAACGAAAAGGCAGAAGCGGTTTTCGCTTCTGCCTTAGTTTTTCGCCGGAGCTTCCTCAAGCCTTCCAGAGGCTGTGGAGGTTGCAATAGGCATACACTTCCTCCACCTCGTCAGCGTCGGCAAGGGAAAAGACTGCCGCAGGCTTCTCGCCGGGCTTCAGCTCCTTGAGCTGGACGCCCTGCTTAGTTTTCAGCGCGATCCACTCGATGTAGTGCGCCGGGAGCATAGGATGCTCTACCGAGCCGACCGTTACCTGAACAAGGTTCCCTTGCACCTGATAGGTAGGAACATGCTTCTCCGCAGCCGCGTCGGTGGTGCCAGGAATCAGCTCCTTCATCTTCTGGCCGCAACACATAACGGGAACGCCCTGATCCTTCACCTTCATGACAATGTTTCCGCAATGCTCGCAGATGTATACTTTCAGTTCCATGCATGCTTCCTCCTTAATCGGTACAATGGCCGTGGCGGCATTCGTGGCCTTCGCCGTGGTGACCGCCGCAGCCGCCCTCGTGATGCCCCTCGTGGTGATTGCACCGGACATCGGGATTATACGCGAGGCTCCCCGCCGCCAGCGCCGCAGCAGCCGCGTCCGCGTCGCCGCTTACGCCGCCATAGAGCCGGATGCCCGCCGCGGCCAGCGCAGCCTGCGCGCCGCCGCCGATGCCGCCGCAAATCAGGGCGTCCGCGTGCAGGGCATTCAGAACCTCCGCAAGCGCGCCATGCCCCTGCCCGTTGGTGCTGACCACCTCGGAGGATACGATTTTCCCATCCTCCACATCATAAATTTTGAACTGCTCTGTGTGGCCAAAATGCTGAAAAATCTGGCCGTTCTCATAGGTTACTGCGATTCTCATGGTGCTTTCTCCTTTTGACTTTTGAAATTGCTGATAGATTTCCTGCTTGTAGCATTCTGCCGCGCCGCACAGCCTCTGCCTGCCGCTGCATAGCCGGAATTGCCCGCCCTCGATACGCAGCGGCCGCCCATCTACCAGCGCGACCGCGAGCTTCCGCCGGGCGACATCGTAGATTTTCTGGGCGGTGGTGCGTGCAACCTGCATCCGCTGGCTGCATTGCTCCTGCGACAGACCCTCCTTGTCAATCAGGCGGATAGCCTCATATTCATCGATGGTCAAAGTGACGGCATCCTTCTCCCCACCGCCATCCGCCGGAATAAATTCCAGCGTCTGCGGAAAGCGGCAGACCGTTCTGCATTTGGTCGGTCTTGGCATTGTTTCATCTCCCAGCTTCCTATGCCTACAGTATATCCCTATTTCTGGCATAAGTCAAGAACTATTTTTGGCTTATGCCATATATTTTAGCCTCTGCCGCTGGGAACAGGCGCCAAAATCGTCACAATCCCATTGACATCATAAAGAAATTCCACTATAATAGGCTATAGAAAGAAGGATCGGGAGGCAAACCGAATGCTTACATTTTTTGAGGCGCTCCTCCATGCCGACGATGAACCCATTGTTATATGCAACATGGAGCATAGCATTGTTTTCATGAACGCCACAGCCATGGAGCGCTATGCGAAACGGGGCGGAAAGGAGCTGGTGGGCAAGTCGATCTTCGACTGCCACAATGCGCACTCCAAGGAAATAATATTGTCCGTAGTGGAAAAATTCCTGCAAACCCCAGACTTAACAAAGGTATATACCTACACCAAAAATTGGGACGGCGAGGATACCGATGTTTACATGGTGGCTCTTAGAGACACAGCCAATAAGATGATTGGCTACTATGAAAAGCATGAGAGCCGAATACATGAGCGCGAAAGGCTCTGAAGGCCTGAAATACCGTTACCGGGCTTTCCGAATGAGAGGATAAACGATAAAAACTACTATATCAAATAATTCATGGAGGTAAAGGGTTATGAACAAACACAGAAGGATTCTGAGTATTCTTCTTGCGCTGTTGATTTTGGGGAGCGGGTGCGCGGTGGCATCCGGCGGCGTGGTCACGGACGCGGCGCGTGTTTCCTCTCCTGCGGCTGTAAGCGTAGCCGTGGGCAGAATCCTGTGCTCCGGGCTTGGCGAAGGGGCTTCCATCTCGGATGGGGCGCAGGCCCTTCCTAGCGCCCTCAGCTCAATTCCTTCGCCTGCCTCCCAGAGCGCGCGACTGGCCTCCAGCATCCTAAACGGCGTAAAGGATTTTCTTACGGGCACCGTGGATATGTATACTGGTCTTTTTACGGGCGACTGGGAACTCATGTGGACAGGCGTGCAGGAGATCCTGAGCGGCTACATGGATGTCCTTACCGGAATTTTGGGTGCTTTGTTCATCGGCATATTTACCGGTGAGTGGGAGCAGTTCTGGACGGGCATTCAAGATATCTTTGACGGCACGTGGAGTTTCTTCGCCGACACCCTCTGAAACCTGCGCGGGCGGCTGTCAGACGATTTCCAGCGTATATCCCGGCGAGTGTATGGTATACTTGCCGCAGTGAGTAAGCAAAAAGCTTTGCAAAGGTGGTGAGAAAGCATGAAGTATATCTGCAACATTTGCGGCTATGAATACGACGAGGCGATTGGCGACCCCGATAACGGCATTGCCCCCGGCACGAAATGGGAGGATCTGCCTGAGGATTGGGCCTGCCCGCTGTGCATGGTCGGCAAAGACCAGTTCAGCCCGGCCTAACCCTGCCGGCCAGCAAAAAATTGGCGCTGCCTCTTCTGGATTTACTCGAATCCAAGAGACAGCGCTTTTTTCGATGTAACCATGCCAAGAATTACTCAATTTCCACCGCTTCCGAGTCAGCTTCGGCCTCAGAGGGTGTCTCGGAATAGGGCAGGTTGGCCTCCAGCCGGTTGAGCAGGAGGAACAGAAAAATCGGCACAAGGTAGCCCAGCGCCAGCAGCGCCTCCGCCGCCTCCACAAAGAAGCTATGCACCAGCGCCAGCGCCGCGCTGAGAGCAAGCACCGCCACGCAGAGCAGGCTTCCCCGGCGAATCGCCATGGACGAGCCCTTATAATCCGCGATGGTCATCCGTCTGGGGGATGTCCATGAGCGGAAGAAGCCGCCGAATACCCACGCCATGCCAATCAGCGACAATAGCTGCACCAGCGCGCCATACCATGTGCGGTTGATGGGATAGTTCCGGCTGGCAAGGAAGAGCGATGCCGCAAGCGCGAGCAGCCACAGCAGCAGATAGCAAAGATTCTGCCGCAGGTTCTGCCCCCGGCTCAGCTCCCGCTCGTACCACACGCCGCAGTAGATTCGCTGGATGTGCACCTTTCCCCTCTCGTCCACGCCCTCCTGCTCCTTGTAACCCTCGAAAAAGCGGTGATAAGCGCGGCTGTGCCAGCCCCTGCCCTCCCCGCCGTTGCGAACTAGAAGGTCATCGTGCAGGCGTTTGGTATATTGCTTCTTGCTCATTGTAGACGCGCATCCTTTCCAATTGGGAAATGATTTGACATTTGCCAATTCTGTGCTATAATGTTCGTAAGAGGTGATGATTTTGAAATTTTTACGCAAAAATCCGATGCTTATGGCCGCCATTATCCTGCTGCTCGCGGGAATTCTCTGGAGCGTTGCCTCCCCGACCAGCTATGTAATCCTTTCCGTTTCGGAAACAAGCTTTCAGGCTTCTATTCCTGATGCCGACTTCTCCTTCTCCTGCGAGCGCGAGGAGATTACCGGGGTGCAATGTATAGAGCTGTCGGATTTTGGGACTGCCGTGGAAACGCAGTCCAAGAATCGCCTCACATGGGGGATCTATTGCTCTGATACGCTCGGAACCTATACCCTGATGGTATCAAGCACCTTCTCCACCGTGATCATCCTGCAAACCGCAGCGGGTGAAACGCTCGTATTTAATTATCACTCCGCTGCCGACACCCAGAGCATCTATACCGCGCTGCTGGAGGAGCTGGAGGGATAGCATGGAGACGCAATTCATCCGGGAATTTCTGGTGCTAAGTGAGCTTTGCAATTATCGCGCAGCTGCTGAGCAGCTCTTTGTATCTCAGGCAACGCTTTTTAAGCACATCAAGCGGCTGGAGGAGAAGATTGGCGTGCCGCTTTTCACCCGCGAGGGCAAGCGCATTGCCATTTCCCCCTATGGGCAGCTTTTCCTGCCCTACGCCTCCCAGATGCTGCGGCTGGAAAATCGGTTCGCCAAGGAGGTGGACACGGCGTTCCCGCGCGATTCCGAGGTAATCCTGATTGGCACCCAGTACCGGGTAACGGACCTGATTACCGACTTCCTGCGCCTGCATGACCGCTGGCAGCTTCGCACCATTGAGGGCGGCGGGCTGGAGGAGCTGCTCTACCGGGAGCAATGCGAGCTGGTTTTCGCCCGTAATCCGGATTTGCGCAATGGCACTTACCGCTATCTGCCCTACACGCGCGACTGCCTCGCGGCGATTCTGCCAGTTGCGCACCCGCTGGCGAAGCGGGCGAATGTAGCGCTGAAGGATTTACGGCAGGAGACCTTTGTGGCGCTTTCGGGAAATTCGGAGGATCGCGCTCTTGGCTACTGCCAGCAGGCAGGCTTTTCCCCGAAAGTCGTAATGACGGCCGCGCCCGGCACAGAGGTGGCGCGGCTGGTAAGCGAAGGGATTGGCGTAAGCCTGCTCAACAAGAACGTGATCCGCAGAACCGTTTCCTTTCCGGTGGCGGTGGTGGAAATCTATCCGAAGATTCCCTTTGACATCTATCTATGCTGGCGCACAGATGTGCCGCTCTCCCCCGGCGCGAAGTGCTTCACAGACTTTGTACAGCAGCGGGCGGATACATTATAATACAGAATCTGGCTCTTTGCAAGGGTTGCAAAGAGCCAGACGCTTTTTTCTATGTCCATTTGTCAATGATGTGAGACCGAAAAAAAGGAAAGAGTTTGTTCATTAG
>JAJQFT010000013.1 GCA_021200975.1 Bacillota bacterium
GCCCTCCCTCCGTCAGCAAAACCGCTGCTCTAATGAACAAACTCTTTCCTTTTTTCGGTCTCACATCATTGACAAATGGACAAAAAATGCGAAATTTTTACGTTTCACCCAAGCCGTAGAGATGGTGCTCCCGTGCGTAGGCGTATACCGCAGGGCTTACGAGTCTGGGATCGTGGGTTTGGCGGAACGCGGTGGCGCTGACGGGCGCCTGAAGCTCCAGCAGCTGAAAGTGCGAGCGATATTCCGGCAGCCTTTCGCGCAGAAAGCCCTCCGCATCGATGCCGCCGCGCGCAAATACGAGAAAGAAATTCTCCTGCACCAGCTCGTCGGCGTGCTTCCACTGCGGTAGGGTGAGCAGATTGTCTGCACCCATGCAGAAATGCACCTCGCCGTAGAGCGAGCGCAGAATGCGCAGCGTGTCCACCGTGCCATGAAAGCCCTCCCTCTGCTCCACATCCGAGAGGATACAGCCCGGGAACGCCAGCTGCGCCATGCGAAAGCGGTGCGCAAAAGCGGTTTTCTCCTTCCAGTCGTAGCTGTCACCGGTAGGCACGACAATGCGGCGCGCGGGGTGAAAGGCTTCCTCTAACCGGCGCAGGATTTCGGCGTGGGCAACGGTGGGCGGGTCGAAGGAGCCGCCGTAGACAATGTTCATCCCCGCTTTTCCTCAATCATTCGCTGCTTGAGGGCGTAGTACGCACACGTCATGTCCAAGTAGTGGACGTGCGGATTTTCAAAGCGCTGCTCCTCCTGCCAGATCTCGGTTTCTAGCTGCCGGGCGACGAAGTCGCGAATTTCGCGCAGGGGCTTGCTCTGGTAGACCTGCTTGCCGCCAAGGAAAATAGGCACCTGAAGGGGACGCAGCGTGTAGTTTTCAAACACGCGCTCCTTCCACGGCTTCTTGGGGTCCACAAAGGGCAGCGGCCGGGATTCGTCAATTTGCTCCTCGGCAAGTGCAATCAGGTCGGCAATAGCCTTCCCCTCGCGGTCGAAAACGCGGTAGACCTTCTTCAGGCCGGGGTTCGTTACCTTCTCCTCGTTCTCGCTGAGCTTGATGCGGGCAGCCATCGCGCCGCCCTCCTCCACAGCGCAGAGCTTGTACACCGCACCAAAGACCGGCTCGGAGCGCGCGGTGATCAGCCGCTCGCCTACACCGAGCAGGTCAAATTTCGCGCCCTGCTGCACAAGCGAGCCAATCACATATTCGTCGAGCGAATTCGACATGACAATCTGGCAGTCCTCCATGCTGCTCGCATCGAGAATCTTGCGGATTTTTTTCGACAGGTAGGCCAAGTCGCCGGAGTCAATGCGTACGCCCTTGAGCCGCTCCCCCATCGGCTCAAGCACCTCCTTCGCCACACGGATGGCGTTGGGAAGCCCGGAGCCAATGACATCATAGGTATCAATCAGAAAGACGGAGTTGTGCGGATAGGCCTTCGCATACTCCCGGAAAGCGGTATATTCATCCTTATAGTACATGACGAAGCTGTGCGCCATCGTGCCGGAAACCGGGATGCCGAACATCTGCCCGGCGAGCACATTGGAGGTTGAGGACGCGCCGCCGATGTAGGAAGCTCGCGCGCCGTAAACCGCGGCGTCCATATTGTGCGCGCGGCGCGCGCCGAAGTCAGAAATTGCCTTGCCCTGCGCGGCGGCGACGATGCGGCGCGACTTGGTGGCAATCAGCGACTGATGATTGATTTGCACGAGGAGGGCGGTTTCGATAATCTGCGCGTCGATCAGCGGGGCGACCACCGTGAGGATCGGTTCGCAGGGGTACATGATGGTGCCCTCCTCAAAGGCATAGAGATCGCCTTGGAAATGGAAATCCTGCAAATAGGCCAAAAATTCCTCGTTAAAAAGGTTCAGCGAGCGCAGGTACGCCACATCCTCCGCGGAAAAATGGAGAGATTGGATATATTCGATAATTTGCTCCAGCCCCGCGAAGATGGCAAAGCCCGAGCCGTCGGGGTTTTTGCGGTAGAAAACATCGAAGGCCACCTTCGTCTGCACATCCTTGGTGAGGAAGTAGCCATAAGCCATGGTAAGCTCATACAAATCCATGACCATCGTGAGATTTCGAGAATCGTGCTGCATCATTTCACCTCAATTTGTAGCATTTTCATGGCGTTCAGCGCATTTTCGTGGCTCTCAGGCGTCACCCCGGCGCAGCAGCGCGAATCCACGCAGATCGGAACCTCCGGCAGGAAGGCCTTCAGCAGTACGGCATTGGAAATCACGCAAATATCGGTGCAAACGCCGACAAGCTCGATAGAGGCAATCGGCTGCTTGGCATTCTGCTCCGCCAGAGCCTCCGCCAGAGCGCGGGAGCCGAAGCTGGGCTTGTCGAAAATTCTGCACCCGGCCGTGGGAAGCGCATCGACAATCTCCCAGCCGGGCGTGCCCCTTACGCAGTGCGTGACGGGCAGGAGCCTTCCCTCCTGCGTTTGCAGATAATTATCTGGGTGCGTATCACGGGTATACAGCACCGTCCCCGGGAAATTTGCCACCTTTTCGGCGATTTTCGGAATGATTTCAATGGCTTGCTCGTTGCGCAGGCTGCCATAGGTGAAATCGACCTGCATATCCACAACAATCAGAATGTTCACATTTATGATCCTTTCGGGGGCGGGTATTGCAAACACCGCACAATTCCCTTGGGCGAATTGTGCGGTAGTTTTGCGATTTTAGGAAATTACGGATTCATCTGCGCCATCATATCGCCCAGAAGACTCCGGGCCTCCTCCTCGGTCTTGCCGACGGCGGTGTAGTAGAATTTTACCTTCGGCTCCGTGCCGGAGGGACGGACGATCACGCTGCCGCTGCCGCCAAGCACGAATTCCAGAACGTTGGACTTCGGCAGCGCGCCAACGCCTGCCTGATAATCCCTGACCTCGGTAACGGCTGCGCCGCCAATCGAGACGCAGGACTTCGCGCGCAGACCGGCCATCATGTCGGCGGCCTTCTCCATGGCGTCCGCGCCGGTAAGCTCTACGCTCTGCACCTTGGCGAGGTAGTAACCGTAGCGGCGATAGAGATCCTCCATCGCCTGCAGAACGCTCTTGCCTTCCAGCTTCGCGCTCGCCGCCATTTCGCATACCAGCAGGCTGGCGACCACAGCATCCTTATCGCGGGCGTAGGTTCCCTTGAGGTAGCCGCAGCTCTCCTCGAAGCCAAAGATGTAGCGCTCGGCGTGGCCGTGCTGCTCCAGCTCCAGAATTTCGCCGCCGATATACTTGAAGCCGGTGAGCACCGACTTAGCCTGCACGCCGTAGGCCTTGGCAATCCGATCGACCATCGGGGTGGTGACGATGCTTCGCACGACCTCCGCCCCCTCGGGCAGGTCGCCGCGCTGGGTGCGTGCGCGGAGGATATAATCCAGCAGGATGCAGCCCAATTCATTGCCGCTCAGCTTGCGATAGCCGCCCTTGCCATCCGGCACGGCAATGGCCACGCGGTCGGCATCCGGGTCGGTGCCAAGGATTAGGTCGCAGGGATTCGCATCCGCTACCTTATAGCTCTCGGCCAGCGCCGCATCGGTCTCGGGGTTGGGGTATTCGCAGGTTTTGAAGTCGCCGTCCGGCTGCTCTTGGCAGGCGACGACGGTGATTTCTGCGCCCAGCCGCCCCAGCACGGTGCGCACGGGGATATTGCCGGTGCCGCACAGCGGGGTATAGACGATTTTCAGCGCGGACTGGGCGATTTTCTCGGGCGCGACCGCCTCGGCCAGAACAGTGGCGTAGTATTTTTCCCAGAGCGCGCCGTCAATATAGCGGATGCTGCCATCAGCGAGGAAATCGGAAAAGCTTTTGCTTTCGGGAACAAAATAGGGAATTTCGGCGATTTTCGCCGTTACGATTGCGGCGGGCGCATCCGTCATCTGGCAGCCGTCGGGCCCGTAGCACTTCACACCGTTGTAGGCGCCGGCATTGTGGCTGGCGGTAATCATGATGCCGCAGCCGCAGCCCAGCTCGCGCACGGCATAGCTGAGCATGGGGGTGGGGGCAAGGCGGTCGTATAGATGCACCTGTACGCCCTGCTCGGCCAGCGCTACGGCGCAAACCTCGGCAAACAGGCGGGAATTATGCCGCGAGTCGTAGCCAATGGCAGCGGATTTGGGAAGCTCTGTGCCTGTGAGCCACATAGCCATGCCCTGTCCCGCGCGGCGGACGGTGTAGCGGTTCAGGCGGTTGGAGCCTGCGCCCATCACGCCGCGCATACCGGCGGTGCCGAATTGCAGCTCGCTGCCGAAGCGGCTCTTGAGCTCCTCCTTGTCGCCGCGGATGCTCTCCAGCTCGGCTTTTATATCATCGGGAAGATTGGCATTGCACCAGAACGCGTATCTTTCCAAATAGGTCATTCCAGCGTGCCTCCGCCTACCTGTGTCAGCGACTGGAAGCGGGCACGGGTATCCTGCACCTGAGCCAGCGACTGTGCGATGGCTTCCTCCGTGCGGCGAAGCGCATCGTCCATATATTCGTTGCTGGCCTGCCGGAGCTGCGCGATCTTCGCCTGCGTATCGGCATATAGCTGCTCGCACTGCCGCTTGGCCTCCTGATAAATGGACTCCTGCGAAACCAGCACATTCGCCTGCTCCTGCGCCTGCCGAACCAGCGAATCGGCCTCCCGGCGCGCCTGCCCAATCAGCTCGCTGCGGGACTCCACGATCGTGCGGGCCTGCTTGATTTCTGCCGGAAGCTGCGCAATGATTTCGTCGAGCATATCCAGCACCTTATCGCGCTCAAGGATGCACTTGTCCGCGCCGAGGGGCAGCGACCGGGCATCCTGCACCATGTCATACAGTACGCCAGTTTGTTCTTCAATATTCTTTTCGCTCATGATCTGTTTCCTCCTTGAATGGATTGTATTCTTTCTTCAAAGTCCGGGATAATCTGCTCCGGGAGCAGGCCGGACAAATCCACATGATAGCTCCCAAGCTCCTTGACAGCGCTGGACGACAGGTACATAAACTCGTGCTCCGCCGTGAGGAACATGGTGTCGAGAGATTGGTTGATGCGGTGGTTAATCATTGCCATTGAGAATTCGTTCTCAAAGTCGGAGCCGGCGCGCAGCCCCTTGACAATGACGCAGCTCCCCTTCCGCCGGGCGTATTCCGCGAGAAGGTCGCTGGAAAAATCCACCTCCACATTGGGAATATCGGCTGTGACGCGCCGCAGAAACTCGCAGCGCTCTTCGAGGGAGAACATGGGGTCCTTCCCGGCGTTGACCATGACGCAAACAATCAGCCTGTCAAAAATTTTCGCGCTACGGCGGATGATGTTCAGGTGCCCCGTAGTGACGGGGTCAAAGCTGCCGGGGTAAATGGCAATTTTCATAAGAATATCACACCTTGCGGTAAAAAGTCAACAAGGTCTTTCCATATTTATAGTCTCGGCTGCGGGAATATCCCGAAAATTCCAGCGGAAAATCCTTCCCGACAGGCCGTTCCAACCCTATTATACCACCAGATTGCAAAATGTCAATTTCTACGAGCTTTTTTATCGAATTTTCCAAAAAAGTTTCTGCGTACGGCGGGTCCAATAGGATTAATTGAAAGGTATCCCGGCAGGAATTGAGATAGGCGGCGTAGTCCGCGCGCACGACGCTCCCCTGCCCCTCCAGCCTGGTACGGCGCAGATTCTCCCGCACGACGGCGCAGGCATCCTCCCGGTGATCAACGAAAACGGCACGGCTGGCGCCGCGACTGAGCGCCTCGATGCCAAGCTGCCCGGAGCCCGCGAACAGATCGAGCACCGCCGCATCCGCGATTTCAAACTGGATGATGTTGAACAGCGCCTCCTTGACCTTGTCGGCGGTTGGACGGGTGAGCTGCCCGGCCGGCGCCTTGAGCGGCGTGCCCCGCGCCTTACCCGTTGTTACTCGCATGGGAATCCTCCTTTTGGCGGAAATGGTCGTATACCGCCCGAGCGGCATCGCGCGGCAGCAGCCGCTCCAATTCCGCCAGCGGCGCGGCGGAAATGGCCCTGAGCGAGCCGTATTTCTTCAGCAGCTCCTGCTTGCGCTTTGGCCCGATGCCAGGGATCGCGTCCAGCTCGGAGTATTGCAGACGCCGGCTTCGCTTTTGGCGGTGGAAGGAGATGGCGAAGCGGTGTGTTTCTTCCTGAATATTGCCAATCAGGGAGAAAACTGCCGGATTTGCGTCGATGCCGATTTCCGCGCCGCCAGGCGTTACAAGTGCGCGGGTGCGGTGACGATTGTCCTTCACCATGCCGTAGATGGGGATGTCCAGCCCGTAGTCGCGCAGCACGTTCAGCGCGACGTTCGCGTGGGCAATGCCGCCGTCAATCAGCAGCAGGTCAGGCTTTGCGGCAAAGCCCTTGTCACCGTCAAGATAGCGGCGGAAGCGGCGGCGCAGAACCTGATCCATCGAGGCGTAGTCGTCCGGGTGAGCGAGCCCCTCGATGTTGAATTTCTTATACTCGCTCTTTTTCGGCCGGCCGTCCTCAAATACGACCATGCTCGCCACAATATCCGTGCCGGAAATATTGGAAATATCATAGGACTCCATTCGTTTCGGCGCGGCAATGCCGAGCATCTTGCCAAGCAGGCTCAGGCTGCCGGAAATTTTTTCCTCCTTTTGGGTGATGCGCTCGGCCTCCTCAAAAGCGTTTTTCCGCGCCAGCTCCAAAAGTCCGGCGTTGTCGCCGCGGCGCGGCACATGGAACTGGGGGCGAACGCCAAATTCCCGCTCCAGAAGCTCGGCCAGAAGCGGGGCGTCCTCCAGCTCCCACGGAAGCAGGATCCGCTTTGGCACAATGCCGCGCGCGAGGTAATACTGCTTGACGAGCGCGTTGAGCGCCTCGCGCGAATCCTCCGGGGCGGGCATGGTTTCGTAATCCTTGTCGAGCAGGTTACCGCCTGTGAAATGCAGCACGGCGAAGCAGGCCTTTGCCTCGGTGCTGGCGAAGCCGATTGCGTCGGTATCCGTCTTACTGAGCGCGGTTACGAGCTGCTTCTGCCCCAGCGCCTCCACCGCGTTCAGGCGGTCGCGCACCGAGGCTGCCAGCTCAAATTCCATTCTGTCGGCATGGGCAAGCATCTGCGCACGAAGCGAATCGGCGACTGCCTTGTAGTTTCCGTTCAGAAGCTGCCGCGCCTGCTCCATGCGGCTGTGGTACTCCGCCTGCGTCATCTCCGGACGGCACCATCCGGCGCAGGTATTCATGTGGTAGTTCAGGCAGGGGCGCTCCTTGCCAATCTCTGCCGGAAATTGGCGGTGGCAGCTTGGCAGCTTCAGCGTTGCCACGATGGCGTCAATCACGTTGTTCGTTACGCCCCGGGTGCCGTAGGGCCCGTAGTAGGCTGCCCCGTCCTTGGCCGGGCGGGAGGCAATTGTGAGCCGGGGGTATTCCTCCTTCAGGTTCAGGCGGATATAGGGGTAACCCTTGTCGTCCTTCAGGAGAATGTTGTATTTGGGCATATACCGCTTGATTTGGCTGCACTCGAGAACCAGCGCCTCAAATTCGGAGGCAGCGATAATCACATCGAAGTGGTCGATATGGCGCACCATCAGGCGGGTTTTGGGTGTGTGGGCGGCGGAATCGATGAAATACTGGCTCACGCGGTTTTTCAGCTTTTTTGCCTTGCCGACATAGATTACCCTGTCGGTCTTGTCGCGCATGATATACACGCCCGGCTCGAGCGGCAGGCTCTGCGCCTTTTTCTTCAGCTCCTCAAAGGTCATAAGGCGGCGCCCCTATGGAAACACTGCCTCAATGCCCGGCGGCATTGAGGCAGATGCTTTGTGAAAGAATCAATATACATCTCTTTGCAGGAGATTTTCGAGCGCGCTGACCGCTGCCTCCGCGTCCCGTCCATCGGCGGAAATGGTGACAATCGAGCCGGTGACCACGCTCAGCGACATGATGCCGAGCAAGCTTTTGGCATTCATCTTGCGGTTGTCGAACTCGAGATAGACACTGCTCTCGAATTCATTTGCTTTCTGGACAAAGTAAGTAGCCTGCCGGTTGTGCAGCCCGGATTCGCATTTGACGAGAATTTCTTTGCTGACCATGATAACCACCCAATCTTATTTTCCTAAGAAGCTCTGAATAAATCGGCTAGGGCGGATTGCACCAGAGTTTCCCGTAGCCCTTTCAATTTGACTACTTAACATTATAATACCAATTTCCAGGGGAAAAGTCAATAAAAATATTCAAGCTGCCTCCAG
>JAJQFT010000101.1:0-19949 GCA_021200975.1 Bacillota bacterium
CAAACTCAATCGCTTTTTTCTATACCTTGGTCTCACATCTATTGTAACGCTACACTGATAAATACAGGCAGCAGCTATTGACATTTTTCGGCATTTATGTTAAGATACCGTGAATCCACGCAATACAATTTCATAAAGAGTAGTATATAGGATGCAGGTTATGGAAGTCGGGTGAGAATCCCGCACAAGGCCGTTGCTGTATTTCTCCGATACTCCGGCAAAATGCCACTGGGGAAACCCTGGGAAGGCGCCGGAGGGAAGCGTATTCCAGAAGATAAGTCAGAATACTTGCCTGCGCCCTGCTGCCGAAGGCAGCATTATGTCTGGCTCTGCGGACTACCGGAGTTGGGGATAAAGAGGATTTTTGGGTCGCGCCGCGGCCCTGTTTGGCGTGCGCTTTTTGCGCCGCGCCCCTCTTCCCTGCTTTCCTACGCCGTCTGCAAGCCGCAGGCGGTTTTATTTTTGCAGTTTGGAGGGAATGTTATGAAAAAATGTTTCGCGGCGCTTCTGGTGCTGCTCGCGCTTCTTACGCCCGTGCTGGCGGCGCAAGCGCCGGACGACGGCGCATACACGGTAGAGCTGACTATGGCCGGCGGCACCGGCAAGGCCTCGATCGCCTCTCCGGTGGAAATCACTGTTTCGGGCGGGGAAATTACGGCGACGCTGATTTGGTCAAGCTCCAACTACGACCGCATGACCGTTGACGGCGTTTACTACTACCCCACCGCGACCGAGGGCGGCTCCACCTTCACCATTCCTATCGCGCTGGACAAACTTATGGAGATAAGCGCCGAAACAATCGCCATGAGTCAGCCGCACGACATTGCCTACACGCTCTATTTTGACAGCGCCACCTTACGTGATTCGGGCGACGGCTGCGCGCTATGGGCGGCTGCGGCAGGGGCAGTCGTCCTGCTCGCCTGCGGCGCGGTCGCGGCCGTTTGCATCCGCAGAAGGGCAGCAAAGTGAAACGAATCCTATCTCTGCTCCTATGCCTCTGCCTTGCGCTCTCAGCGGCGGCCTGCAGCGCCGCCGAAACGGGCGAATGGTCGCACACGCCCGCCGAAAGCTTCTGCGGCCTGCGCCACACCGGCAGTCTTTCGCTGGAATACGCGCAGGAATTCGCCGTGGATTACTACGAGGGGGGTTACTGCCTCGTGTCGATTGCAAGCGGCGACCAATTCCTTGCTGTGCCAGAGGGCGCGACCGTGCCGGATACGGACATCCCTGTTGTGAGCCTGCCGATTTCCAATGTCTACCTTGTCGCGACCTCCACCATGTGCCTGTTTGACGCGCTTGATGCGCTCGACGCCATCTCCCTCTCCGGCACGGTGGCGGACGGTTGGACAATCGAAAGCGCCAAGGCCGCGATGGAGGCCGGGCAGATTCTCTACGCCGGGAAATATAGCGAGCCGGACTATGAGCTTATTACCTCGGCCGGCTGCACGCTGGCCATCGAATCGACCATGATTTACCACAGCCCGGAGGTTAAGGAGAAGCTCGAGGAGCTGGGCGTTGCGGTGCTGGTAGATTATTCCAGCTACGAATCGCATCCCCTTGGCCGAACGGAATGGATTAAGCTCTACGGGACGCTGCTGGGGCAGGAGGCGCTTTCCGAGGAGCTTTTCCGGCAGGAGGCCGACAAGCTTGACGCGCTCGAGAGCGAATCCACCGGCAAAACCGTCGCCTTCTTCTACATCAGCTCCTCCGGCGGCTACGCCGTGGTGCGCAAATCCGGCGACTACGTCACGCAGATGATTGAACTTGCCGGTGGGGAATACATCTTTGAGAATCTGGGCGATTCCGAAACTGCAACGGCAACCGTGAACCTGACGCTCGAGGAATTTTACGCCACCGCGAAGGATGCGGATGTGGTCATCTACAACTCCACAATCGACGGCGCGCTGAATACGCTGGAGGATTTCCTCGCGCTCAACGCCCTGCTGGCGGACTTTAAGACCGTGCAAAATAACAATGTGTGGTGCACGACTGCCAATCTCTACCAGAATATGCTCCGCCTTGGCACGGTCATGGAGGAAATGCACCGCATTTTCACCGGCGACGCCGAGGACACAATGGAATTTCTGTACCGGCTGCAATAACATGAATTTCCGGCGCTTTACGCCTGAAATATACATACTATTTAGGAGGAAAAACAAATGAAAAAAACAATTGCTCTGCTTCTCTCGCTCGTAATGGCGGTTGGCCTCTTCGTCGGCTGCTCCGGGGCGGATGAGGAGCTGACGGACGAGGAAATCGCCGCGAATGTCGCCGATCTCATCGACGCCATCTATGTGCAGACCCGCACGGACGATACTGACGCGCAGTGTACTGCCGCCAAGGAGGCGTGGGACGCGCTGACCGACGCCCAGAAGGAGCTGGTCGAGGGCGAGAACGCCAGCCCCGACTACTTCGGGCTGGACACCGGCGACGCCTCACTGGATGACCCGCTGAACGCCGACGACATTGGCGAGAACGAAATCCTCGTCGTAAGCTTCGGCACGTCCTATAACGACAGCCGCGTTGCCGACATCAAGGGCATTGAGGACGCGCTGCAGGCGGCGTATCCCGATTGGTCCGTCCGCCGCGCCTTTACCGCGCAAATCATCATCAACCATGTGCAGGCGCGTGACGGCGAATGCATCGACAACATGGAGCAGGCGCTCGAGCGCGCCGTTGCCAACGGCGTGAAGAATCTGATTGTCCAGCCGACGCACCTGATGCACGGTGCGGAATATGACGAGATGGTGGAAACCATCGAGGCATACAGCGCAAGCTTTGAAAGCGTGCAGATTGCCGAGCCGCTGCTCGGCGAGGTTGGCTCCGACGCCACCGTAATCAACGAGGACAAGGCCGCCGTCGCGCAGATTCTGGTGGAGGCCGCCGTAGCCGACGCAGGCTACGACTCTCTTGAAGCCGCCGCCGAAGCAGGCGTGGCCTTCGTATTCATGGGACACGGCACCGCGCACACTGCCAAGGTGACCTACAGCCAGATGCAGACCCAAATGGAAACGCTGGGCTACAGCAACGTCTTTATCGGCACGGTTGAGGGCGAGCCGGAGGAGACTGAGGTGAACGCCGTAATCGCCGCCGTGCAGGAGGCAGGCTATACCGCCGTGATCCTGCGCCCGCTGATGGTGGTTGCGGGCGACCACGCCAACAACGACATGGCCGGCTCGGAGGAGGATTCTTGGCTGAGCATCTTTGAGGCCTCCGGCTGCTTCACCTCCGTAACCTGCCAGATCGCTGGTCTTGGCCGTCTGGAAGGAATTCAGGCGCTTTACGTCGCGCACACGGCAGCTGTGATGGAGTAAGCACATGAAACGAGCTCTTGCAATGCTCCTGTGCCTGTGCCTCGGGGGACTATGGATGCTCGGCTGCGCCGCGTCGGAGGATTCCGACACGCTGGCCGACGGCGTATACAGCGTGGACTTCACGACCGACAGCAGTATGTTCCGCATCAATGAAACCCTGGACGGCAAGGCCACCCTAACCGTGGAAAACGGGGAGATGACTGTGCATATCACCCTGAATTCGCAGAACATCGTGAACCTCTATGTTGGACTTGCTGAAGACGCGCAAAAGGACGGTGCGGTTTGGCTGGAGCCCACGCTCGACACCGTGACCTACAGCGACGGACTGAGCGAGGAGGTCTACGGCTTCGATGTGCCGGTGACGGTGCTGGGCGAGGAATTTGACCTCGCACTGGTCGGCACCAAGGGCACATGGTACGACCACAGAGTTAGCGTTTCGAACCCCGAGCTTATCGAGGAAGCCTAAAATAACGTAAAAACTCCCGGCCGGAATTGCTCCGGCCGGGACATTTTTCGTTTAAGGAAGATCTTGAACGCTGTGCAGGATCGGAAGCCCCGCACCGGCAGCCCGGTCGAGCAGCACTGCGAGAGAAGAATTGAGGCTCCCGATCGGGCAGCCGGAATGCAACAGCGTGCCGATTTCCCGCACCCGCTCCCACGCGCAATCAAGCGTCTGCTGCGGGATTGGCTCAAAGGCCGGGGCAGAAATCACCTGCGCCGCAAGCGAGCCCCCAACAGCGAAATCCACATCGTTTTCAAACAGGATGCCGGTGCAGAATGGGATTTGCCGCCGCTGGAGCTGCCGGTAGACGGGGATGCCCCATCCGCCGCCGCCGAGCACAAATACGCGCGGCGCACCCTCCGGCCGGGAAAGCTCCACGCTGCCGAGCGCTGGGTTATAGCTGCCGCGCTGCATATCGTACAGGCGGTTCGCCGCGTCGCCGCGCAGAACCTCCTCCGGCGCGCCGATTTGGGAAATGGTATCGCCCTTGACACACATCAGGACATCGGAAAATTTGCTGGCCAAATCGATTTCGTGCAGGGATAGCAGGATGGTCACGCCCTTTTCGCGTGCCAAGCGGCGCAGGATCTCCAAGAATTCGACCTTGTAGCGAATATCGAGATAGGCGGTCGGCTCGTCGAGAACAATTACCTCCGTATCCTGGCAGATTGCCCGCGCCAGCAGAATGCGCTGTCGCTGGCCGTCGCTCAGGGTAGTGAAATCGCGCTCTGCCAGCTCCAGCGCGTCCACAAGCGCGAGCGCCTCGTTCACCTTTTCCTCGTCGCGCGGCGTCAGCCGCCCGATCGCATTGGTGTGCGGATAGCGCCCCATCGCCACCAGCTCCCGGCAGGTCATCAGCTCGGGGGCAATGCGGTCAGTCAAAACAACCGCCAGATGCGTCGCCCGGCTGCGGGGGCTCCAGCGGTAGACCTCCTCGCCTTGTACATAGACATTGCCGCTGATTTTTTGCAGGTGGCGTGTGAGCGATTTCAGGATGGTGGATTTTCCGGCGCCGTTTGGCCCAATCAGGGTAAGAATTTTTCCCTTTTCCAGTGCAAAATCAATGTCGTGAATCAGCGTCTTCCCGTGATAGCCGACGGAAAGCGCCTCAGTCTGAAAATACGCCATTCAGCCGCTCTCCTTTCTTCTTACCATCATGGAAATCACCACCGGCGCGCCGAACACCGAGGTAACCGTGCTGATTGCCAGCTCCGTCGGCGCGAAGGCCGTGCGCGCGAGCAAATCGCAGTAAACGCAAAATACCGCGCCGCATAAAAACGAAATGGGAATCACAAGCGCAGGCCGGGAGGTCTTGATGAGGCTGCGGGTGATGTGCGGGATGGCAATGCCTACGAAGGAAATCGGCCCGGCAAAGGCGGTCACGCAGGCCGAGAGAAGGCTCGACAGCAGAATCAGGCACACCCGAAAGGCCTTGACGTGGATGCCCATGCTCTGCGCATAGCCCTCCCCGAGCGCATACGCGCCGATTGGCTTTGACAGAAGCATCGCGCAGCCAAGGCAGAAAAAGCACAGAGCGGCGGAATATCCCACCGCGCTCCAACTCGCGCCGGAGAAGCTGCCCATCGACCAGCCGGTGAGGTTGGCGATGTTGTACTCGTCGGCAAAGGTGATGCAGAAATCCGTAACCGCCCCGCAGAGATAGCTCACCATAATGCCAATCACCAGCAGCATCGACATATTGGAAACTCTCTGGGCAAAGAGCAGCACGACTCCGGTAATCAGCAGCGAGCCGGCAAAGGCCGCAAGGATCATCGTCGTGGAATGGAAGGAAGAAATATTGGCAGCGAAGAAAATCAGGGTGATGCTCACGAGCATTTTCGCGCCCGAGGAAATACCCAATACAAATGGTCCGGCAATCGGATTTCGGAAGAATGCCTGAAGCAGAAAGCCGGAAACCGCCAGCGCGCCGCCGAGAATCGCCGCCAATAGCACCCGCGGCAGGCGGATGCTGAAGAGGATGCGCGCCTCGGTGCTACCGCTGAAGAAGCTCTCAGCGGCCTCAGCATACTGCCCCGGCCAAAGCCACGAGCGCACACGCAGGCAAAGCCCCTGCCACAGCAGCCGGAAAACCTCCGACGCTGGGATGGAAACCGAGCCTATATTCGCATTGAGAATCAGTCCCAGCGCCAGAAGCAGCAGCAGTGCGGCCGCAACAGCCAAAACAGAAAACGCTTTCTTATTCATTCTATGTCTCCCGCGCTCCGCGCGCAAGCCCACCCTGGGAAGCTCTGGCTCCATCGGCAAGAGCGGATCGTGCCTCCCTTTTTCGCCGCAGGCGATTTGTTTTAGAGCTTCCCTAGCCGATTGGCTCGAAATCCGCCGCGCCGTGCTTGCACAGCGGGCAAACGATGTCGGCCGGCAGCTCCTCGCCCTCATAGACCCAGCCGCAGACCTTGCAGACCCAGCCCTTCTTTCCCTCTACCTGCGGCTTGGGCTTGACATTCTGCTGGTAGTAGGTGTAGGTCATCGTATCCTTGTCGCTCATTACGCGCGCCTCGGTAACCGAGCAGATAAACATCCCGTGGCTGCCGAGATCAACATAGCTCTCCACCTTCAGCGAGAAGGCGGCGTTGATGAACTTAGGCAGGATGCGCAGGCCATTGTCGCTGCGCACCTCGTCCCAGCCGGTGAATTTATCCACCACGCGGCCGGATTGGAAGCCGAAATTCTCAAATACCGTAAATGGCGCCTCGGTCGTCAGGCAGTTGACGTTCAGGATGCCGGTCTGCCGAATGACGTGATGAGAATAGTTGGCCTTGTTGATATTCACCGCCACACGGTTGGGATTGTCGGAAACCTGCGAAACGGTGTTGACAATCAGGCCGTTGTCGCGCGTGCCATCGTTCGATGTGATCACATACAGCCCATAGCCAATGCGGAACAGGGCGGTCATATCCTTCTTGTTCGCGCCGTCGGAGCGCGCGAGGTAATCTTGGCAAAGCTCCTGCGAGAGCTTTTCAATCGCCTCGCGGCTCTCCTCGCTCAGCGCCGAGCGAATGCGGACGATGGTATCGGTGAAGCTCAGCCCCTTGCAGGGCGCAAGCAGCTCCTGCATCGTCTTACAGGCCAGCGGCGCCCACGAGCCGTTCTCCACAAGCGCGACCGTGCGATTCTGGAAATTATGCTCGGCAAGCCGCGTGAGAAAATCGTGCATGAAGGGGAAGATGCCGGCATTGTAGGTGGTGGTCGCAAGCACCAGCTTGCTATAGCGGAAGGCATCCGAAACGGCATAGCTCAGGTCCACGCGGCTGAGGTCATGCAGCACCACCTTGGGGCAGCCCTTCGCGCTCAGTGAATCCGCCAGAAGCTGCACCGCTTTTCGCGTATTGCCATAGACGGAGGTATAGGCAATCACAATCCCCTCGCTCTCCGGCTGATAGGACGACCAAGTGCCGTACAGCGACAGGTAATGCCCCAGCTCCTCTTGCAGCACCGGCCCATGCAGCGGGCAGATGCGCGCGATGTCCAGCGCGCTCGCAGCCTTGAGGAGCTTCTGCACCTGCTGGCCGTATTTGCCGACGATGCCGATGAAGTACCGGCGCGCCTCGTCGTCCCACGGCTCGTCCACGTCCAGCGCGCCGAACTTTCCGAAGCCATCGGCAGAGAAAAGCACCTTGTCGGCCCGGTCGTAGCTTACCATCACCTCCGGCCAATGCACCATTGGCGCGGCGAGGAAGGTAAGGCTGTGCCGGCCAAGCGGCAGCGTATCGCCGCTATTGACGACGAGCCTTTTGGAAAAGTCCACGCCCGGGAAAAATGCCTCCATCATGCCAAAAGCCTTTGCCGAGGCGACAACCGTCACCTCGGGGTAGACCTTCACAAAGTTCGCAACATTGGCTGCGTGATCGAATTCCATGTGATGCACCACAAGGTAATCCGGCCTGCGGCCATCAAGCGCGCGGGACACCTTGTCGAGCCACTCGTGGGTGAAATTCTGGTCAACCGTGTCGAGCACCGCTGTCTTTTCATCGAGCAGCACATAGGAATTGTAGCTCATTCCGTTCGGAACAGGGTACTGCCCCTCGAAAAGTTCAATGCGGTGGTCGTTCACGCCGACGTATAAAATGTCCTTGGTAATTTCCATATCATGCTCCTTTATTTGGTGGGATACTGGGGAAGCTCGGAACAAATCTGCGTGAGCGGATTCTGCCTTTCGTTTGGGTTGCAAATGGCAGCGCGCAGCACAGCAGACGGTGGGTTCCGGGTTTCCCTAGCAGTATGCCCAATATTTAGCGAGAGCTTTACGAAATCAAACGATAGAGCCGATAGACATAGTCCGACCCGTCGTAGGGGAAGGTCGATTGCGCGACCAGCTCATAGTTTTCCGCTTGCAGCTCGCTGTTTCTCGTAACCACATAGTCCACCCTCCCCTGCGCTACATAGGCGCGCTGCGTCTGCATAATTTCGGGCAGGGCGATATTTAGATAGCAAAAGTACTTGCAGGTAGGCACAATGTCCGCAACCGTGTAGAAGCCGCCGTCCAGAAAGCCATAGTTGAGCAGGGTAGCGTCCTCCGTTTGGCTGATGATTTCGGCAAACTGGTACTGCGGCAGGTCAGACTTTTCGTAGGCCAGCAGGTAGGTATTCGGGCAGTTATTCCACGTCAGGAATATACTCAGCGCGCAGACAGCGCAGGCAAGCGCCGTCCTCACCCGCGCGCCGCAGCGCAGGCAGGCGGCAGCGGCGGCATAGACGGCGGCCATGCCCACCGGCGCAAAAGCGCAGAAGATGAAGCTATAGTAGCGCAGCGTCCACCCGCCGAGGTAGACAAATACAAAGCTGCTGACCGCCATGCAGGCCAGTGCCGCAGCCGCGCGCGCCCGCTTGCGCCCCAGCAGGCTCAGCAGCCCCGCTACAGCGAGGTTGAGTGAGAGGGCGTTGTAGCGCACGAGGCTGCTCCAGCCCTTGGAAAGATTGCCCCAGAAGGAGCTGCCGGAGGCCCCGTCGAGCTTGGAATAATAGAACAGGTTGTTGTAAAAATACACCGTAAACAGGTCGCCGACCGCGCCGTTGACGGTGAAATACAGCACGATCAGGATGGAGGGAAGCATTACCCCGATGGCAATGTCCAGCGTCATTGCGGCAAGCTGCCTGCCCTTGCCGTGCGCGGCGAACCAGAGCGCCATCGCCACGAACCAGCCAAAGTAGAAGCCGAGCATCGTGTATTTTATCCAAAGGACGCAGGCGGAGGTGACCCCGACGGCCAGCCCCTCCCGCTCGCTCAGCGTGCGGTCGAACCGGTAGGTGCGCAGCGCAAGATAGAGTGCGAAGGTGAGCAGCGGCAGGCAGAATTCCTCCGCGCTGTCGCCGTGGGCGAAGGCTGAGGAGGCATAGACCAGCGCAGCCAGCGGAGAAACGGCGGCCACGTTGGCGCGCGGCAGCCAGAGCCGAATGATTTTCAGGCCGTAATACAGGTAGAAAAAGCAGGCGGCAACCTCGAGAAAATAAACGCCAAGGAAAGAGGTATCGGATACAAGCGCGGCAAGCGCATGGAGCATATACAGCAGCGGCCCCTTCTGCTCGAGCAGATCCCGGTAAGGCACAAGGCCGTGCAGCATCGACTTGCCGACGGTGAGGAAGCAGTTGGAATCCACCCAGTCATTGAGCGGATAAATCGGCGACGACTTCGAGCAGATGGTGATGGTAATTACCGCAGTAAGCAGCAGATAGAGCGGCTGCATCCACCCGCGCGCGGTACCGGGCGCGCGCAGGCGCGAAGCCTGACCATTCTCCTGATTTTGCTGCGTAATGGCAATCTGCTGCTCCATGCCGCACCCCTCCAAGCTCTGCCAAGGAAGCTCCAAAGAAATCGGCAGGAGCGGATTGCGTCGCAGACGATTTGTTCAGAGTTTTCCTAATTATAGCATAATCCGCCGCGCTTTTCAACCACAATCGCCATCTAGCAGCGCATTTCCACCGCCGCCGGGCAGGCCGCATTCCTGCGCACACTTTCGATGCCCGCAAGGCAGCTTTTCTTTGCGCGATAGCCCTCCGAGGCGGCAAGGATTTTTCCGTTCGCGGCGCGCAGCCGGAAGCGGTACTCCCCTGCCCGGTCGGTGTACAGCTCAAATTTGGGGCAGCGCTCCTGCCTTGCTGCCGCCGTGCAGTCCTGCAGCGCGGCGATAGGCGCATTTTTTCGGAGGCTCTCGATCCCGCCGCGGCAGGATTCCAAGCCATCGTATACCTGCGAGGCGGCAATCACCGCGCCGTTGGCGGCAAGCAGATTGAATTTGAAGCCGGATTTGGCCGCGATAATAATGAATTTTCCCATTTCCTCTCCCCTGCCGGTATGCACCTACTGCGCGCGCGTGAGCGCGACGCGAAAACTCAGCCTGCGCGGCGTCGGCAGCTCGCGGAAGCGAACCAGATAGCAGCCCGCCTGCGCATCCACCTCCAGCACCTGCCCCACGCCGAACACGCTGTGGCGCACCATGTCGCCCACCTGAAACGCTGCGCTCTGCTCTCCCGGCGGCTCGGCATAGAGCGGCGCGAAGGACGGAATCAGGCCCGGCTGGGGCGGAGCGGTAAATTCCAGCAGATTCTGGTCTATATCCACCAGAAAGCGGCTGGGGAAGCGCGGCGAGCCGTCAAAATTTCGCCCATCCGCTTCCGAAAGGTACAGCCGCTTCTGCGCGCGGGTCATCGCGACGAAGGCAAGCCGCCGCTCCTCCTCCATCGCCGGGAGTGTGCGGATTTTCCGCGAGGGAAACACCCCCTCGTTCATGCCGCACAGGAACACGTAGGGAAATTCCAGCCCCTTGGCGGCATGAACCGTCATCAGCTTGAGCTTGTCCCCCGCCTCGGCCGTATCGGCATTCGTGAATAGCGCGACATGGTTAAGGTAATGCTCCAGCGTACATTCCTCCCCGCAAGTATTCTCGTATTCATAAATCGACTGCTTCAGCTCCGCAAGATTGTCGAGCCGCTGCTGGCTCCCCTCAGTGCGGAGCATATTCTCGTAGCCGCTCTCGCTGAGGATACGCCCCAGCACCTCGGAAACCGGCTGGCCGTAGGCCTCCACAGAGAAGCGCTCCACCAGATCGAGGAATTTTTCCGCCTTTGTTCCCCGGAAAATGGGGTCGTCTATGTGGGATTTCAGAGCTTCGTAGAGGCTCTCACCCGACTTTTCCGACGCAAGGCGCAAAAATTCGATGCGTCGCTTTCCCATGTTCCGCTTGGGGAGATTCACAACGCGCAGAAACGACAGGTCATCCCGGAAAGCGATCAGGCGCAGATAGCTGAGCGCGTCCTTGACCTCCGCGCGGTTGAAAAACTGCGTGCCGCTGTAGACGGTGTAGGGCAGATTGCGCTGTAGGAATACCTCCTCCAGCGAACGGGTCAGGTAATGCGCGCGGTATAGCACCGTCATATCCCGGTAGGGCACGCCCGCATCATGCAGCTGCTCCACCTGCTCGGCGATCCAGCGCGCCTCCGCCTCTTGGGTCGCGGCGTGATGGCAAAGCACGCTCTCCCCATCCGGGAGGGTGGCAATCAGGTTTTTCTCGATGCGCGTCTGATTCTTCGCAATCAGCGAATTGGCAACCGCAAGGATCTGCGGCGTAGAGCGATAGTTCTCCATCATCAGGATGGTCTTGGCGCCGGGATATTCCCGGTCAAAATCCATCAGGTACCGCACGTTCGCCCCGCGCCATGTATAGATGGTCTGGTCGGGGTCGCCGACGATGAAAAGGTTCTTGTGGTAGCCGCACAGCGCCTGCATGAGCCGGTACTGCGGCTTGTCAATGTCCTGAAACTCGTCAATGAGGATATATTCGAGCCGTTTTTGCCACTTTAGGCGAATCTGCTCGCTGCGCTCGAAGATATACAGGCTGAAATAAATCAGGTCATTATAGTCGAGCCCGAAGCATTTCTTCTCCTGATAGAGGTAGCCGTAGAAAATGATATCGTCCGTCGAGGAGGCAGTAAGATATTTTTCATGGAGGACCTCGAGCGGGCTTTCGATAAGGTCGAGGTAGTAATCCGGCTTATACTTCCCCTTCTGCATCTCAATCTTGTCGCGCGCGGCCGAAAAGGTCCGGTCGCGCAGGGTCAGGCCGCGCTCGGCGTAAATATTGCGCAGCATGGAATCGATATCGGAATTATCGAGCACCAGAAAGCTCTTCGGGTAGCCGACGGCATAGCTATCCTCCTGCAAAACGCTGACGCAGAAGCCGTGAAAGGTGTTGATATAGCCGGTATCGTTGTCAAGCGTAAGGTTGTGAATCCGCTGGCGCATTTCGCTTGCGGACTTATTAGTGAAGCTGACGCACAGGATGTTCCCCGGCAGGATGCCCAGCTCGTTGACAAGGTAGGCAAAGCGATGGCTCAGCGCGCGGGTCTTGCCCGAGCCTGCGCCGGCAATCACGCGCACGAACCCCTCTGTGGAAGTGACGGCCTCCCGCTGGCTGGCATTCAGGTTTTCCAGTAGGCTCATAGGGGTTCTCCTTTTTCGCACAAGTGTTTTGTATCCCCATTGTATCAGTTTTCCATGCAGGTGTCAAGTCGGAAGCCCTGTTCCTTTTCGGAAAATTCGCACACAGCCAAATCTCCGCACAGGGGTGGAAAAAAAGGAAGAGAATCAAGGAGAAAACGGGCTGGATACATCCTGTCGGGTACAGGCTCCATCACGCAGCATAAAACATAAAAATAGCGCAGCAGCACAGGCTGATACGCTATCCGATAGGTCTAAATTTTGTGGGTCACATCATGAAAGCCGCTCTTAGAAATAAACTATGTTCAGCTCAGGTCGATAAACTGGAATTTATCGAGTGATATGCTTTGATAAAAAATATTTGCACAGTTTTGGATTTTTATCTTCTCGAATGAATTCAACAGTATACCCAAGTTCCTTATAGAATTCAGGTGCTTGAAATCCAAAAGTCGTGAGTGTAATCTTATCATATCCTGCATTTTGAAAAGCTTCTTCAACTGCTGAAACGAGCTTGTTTCCCAATCCGCATTTCCTATGAGCTTTATGTACGATCAAATCACCTACATGCACCTCATTGTAATATGCATGACCTGTAATAACGCCTACTATTTCACCATCATCGCTTTCGGCGATAAAACAGAATTCATTAAAATTCAAATTGACATTATTCTGCTCGCCATAAGCTGAGAATTCTTCGTTGATAAAGTTGCCTATTCTGCTATCTTCTTCATTTACACGTTTTATATTCATTTTCAATCACCCTCTAAATGAAATATCGAAATTCATCATTCAAATTTCGATTTGTACTCGTATACGGCAACCAGCGTTTCTCACAAGTGGCGTAATACCCCTCGCTTCAGCCATGGGGATATAAGCCACACCTTATTCCCCCGTGCGTGTAGCTGGGGGTTGCACAAAACGGAAAAAGATGGTACAATTCAGAATATGAAATATACAAATAACTGCTGAAAAACATGGGGCAAAGCATGGAGTATTCGTATAAATTCCGGCTCTATCCGAATAAGGAACAGGAGAATTTAATACTCCGTACTTTTGGCTGTTGCCGGTATGTGTATAACTACTACCTTGACAAGCGGAAAACGGCCTATGAGCAAGCGGGTAGAACGCTGAATTACTACGGCTGCTCCAGCGACTTAACCCAGCTTAAGAAAGAGAAGGAGTGGTTAAAGGAGGTAGATGCAACAGCGTTACAATCTTCCTTGCGGGATTTAGATGCTGCCTACCAAAACTTTTTCCGGCGCGTGAAGCAAGCAGAGAAGCCAGGCTATCCCCGGTTTAAAAGCAAGCACGACCACCGACAGAGCTATAAAAGCAAGTGCGTAGGAACAAATATCAACGTGCTGGATAGAGCTGTAAAGCTTCCCAAACTAGGCAGAGTGAAGTGCAGAATCTCTAAAGAGGTCAAGGGGCGCATCCTGTCTGCGACTGTCAGCCAGAATCCCAGCGGGAAATACTTTGTTGCCCTATGCTGCACCGACATAGAGATGGAGCTGCTGCCCACTACTGGTGCTGTCGTTGGTATCGATGTAGGGCTAAAATCATTTGCAGTCACCTCTGACGGCGTGGAATTTCCGAACCATAAATCTCTCGCTAAAAGCCAGAAGAAGCTTGCACGCCTGCAACGGCAGCTCTCCCGAAAAACAAAGGAGAGCAAGAACCGGGAAAAGGCCAGGATTCAGGTTGCAAGACTTCATGAACATATCGCATGGCAGCGGCTGGATATGCTTCAAAAGCTGTCCACTAAGCTCGTCCGAGAAAACGATGTCATCTGCATAGAGGATTTAGCGCCAAAGAATATGGTGAAAAACCATAAGCTGGCGAAATCCATCTCGGATGCTGCGTGGGGCGAGTTCCGGCGGCAACTGGAGTACAAGGCAAACTGGTATGGGAAAACGGTGGTAGTGGTAGACCGTTTCTATCCATCCTCCCAGCTTTGTTCTGCCTGCGGTACTCAATGGCCAGGTACGAAAGACCTTTCCGTCCGGGGCTGGACTTGCCCTGCTTGCGGAGCCGTCCATGATAGGGACACAAACGCCGCTAAAAACATTTTGAATGAAGGGCTGCGCCTGTTGGCGTAGCAAAACCATGGTAGGGCGGGACACGCCCGAACCGATACGCTCGTGGAGACTATGTAAGACCTCACCTAGTGGGGCAATGGTCGTCGAAGCGAGAATCCCCTGCCTTTAGGCATGGGAAGTGTCAATGCTTTTTCAGAAGCTGCCTTAAAACGAAGCGGCATTGCGCGGGGCAGGCTCATTGCGTCTGTTCTCGTTTACTCCACGAGGCCGTATTTGACCTTGATGCGGTCGAGCTTTTCGAGCATTGGCTGCCCGAGCAGCCACAGGAAAATCACCGTTGCCGCGCCGTGCACCAGATTCACCGGGAAGCCGGAAACCAGATAGGCCAGCACAAGGCTCCAGCTCAGATTCTCGGCGCTGACCATTGCGGCCGACGCAAAATCCATGATACCGCCATAAATCAGCACCGCCGAGAAGGCCCCAAATACGCACAGCGACAGGGTATTCCTACGCAGCAGCCCCTTGCGGAACAGCACGCCGGCCAAAAAGCCGACAATGCCCATCGCGAACATCTGCCACGGTGTCCACGGCCCCTGCCCGAACATCACATTCGAGGTCAGCATCGTAACCGCACCCACCATGAAGCCGGTCTCACCGCCGAACGCGACGCCCGCAAGAATCGTAAGCGCCATGACAGGCTTGAAATTTGGGAGCATAAAGAAGGCGCATCTTCCCGCTACGCCAAGCGCGCAGAGCACGGCAATCGTGACCAGCTCCCTGGCCTTCGGCTTTCTGCCCTCAAACACCAGAAAGAACGGAAGCATACATTGCAGCAGCACCAATAGCGAAATGGCATTATAGTACCGCCCGCCCAAGTAAACAACGCCCACAAAAATCGTCAGCGGTATGCACAGCAGAATCAGCACAGAGGCCGCCACCGTGCGCTTGCCGAGAACGCGCTTATTTGCCGGCACCTGCTCCATCTGCGACGGCGCCGACCGGCGGCCGACGGAGAGCGCAAAGGCAACGAGCGCACCGATGAGGAGAAGATAAATTGGGATCTGGGCACGCCCCAGTTCGGTCACGCCGCCTTGGCCAATGATGGAGGACAAATCTGTAACGCCGGTGGCGTAGAAAAATACCGCCAGCGCAAGGAGCGCCGAGATGGCCGCCGTAATTTTGCGCCATATCGGCAGCGGCTTGGGCTTATAATTGGCCGCCTCCTCCGGAATCTCCGGCAGGGGCTGTGGCTCCGGCTCAAAATCGCGCTCCTTCTCCACCTCGCCGCCGCACACGGAAATTACATCGTTTACCGTAACCGCGTCCTTCACATGGTGGCGCGCCATGCGATTGGCCGGGGTGGTATAAAAGCTGTTGCCGGAGAAGAACGCGCGGGGCTCACCCTGCGCTACGATGCTGCCGTCAAAATATAGGCCGCAGCGGTGCGCATATTCCGCGCAGAAAGACACATCATGGCTGACCATCAGGATGGCAACGCCCTGCGCGGTCAATTTTCGCAAAATAGCGGCGAAAGTCACCTTAAACTCCGCGTCAAAGCCCTTGGTAGGCTCGTCGAGCAGTAGGACATCCGGGCGGGTAAGCAGCACCTTCGCCAGCGCGGCGCGCTGCTGCTCGCCGCCGGAGAGGTCGTAGGGGTGGCGGTCGAGGAAATCGGCAAGGCTGCACAGGGTCACCACCCGGGCGACGCGGGCATCGCGCTCAATCTGATCTACACTTTCCCCACGGAAAACCTCGTACAAATCCTCCCGCACGGTACGCTTGACAAAGAGCGTTTGCGGATTCTGCGGCAGGTGCCCCAGCCTGCCCCGGCGCTTCAGCTGCCCGCGGTAGGGCTTTCGCAGGCCGGAAATCACCCGCAGGGAGGTGGTTTTTCCCACGCCGTTGCCGCCCAGCATGGCGTAGAATTCGCCGCGATGAAGCTTCAGGGAGAAGGCCTTGAGCACATCCGGGCCGTCGGGCACATAACGGAACCACAGCTCCTCGGCGTCAACGACCAGCTCATCGGAACGCGGCGCTTCACGTTTTTCAGGCAGCGGCAGCAGCGGCTGCTCCTTCGCCCGGGCATCGAGGAATTCGCTGCCATCACGGACGGTGAGCGGGCAGGGCAAATCCGTCCGAACTGCCGCCCATACACGCATAGCGGTTGGCATAGCAAGGAACATCCCGCTCCCCTTCTCGCGCAGGCGCAGGCCAACCGCCTGCGGCACATCGTCGCAGACGATGCGCCCCTGCTCCAAAACGATCACGCGGGTGGCAAGTGGGAAAGCCTCCTCCAGCCGATGCTCGGTAAGAAGGATGGTGGTGCCAAGCCCCCGGTTGATTTTTCCCAAAAGTGAGAGGAAATCCGCCGCGGCGATGGGGTCGAGCTGCGCCGTCGGCTCGTCTAGCACCAGCACACTCGGCTGCATCGCCATCACGGAGGCAAGGCTGAGAAGCTGCTTCTGCCCGCCGGAAAGCTCGGATACATTCTTATAAAACCAATTTTCAATTCCAAAGAAGGCGGCGACCTCCGCCACGGAACGACGAATCGTCGGCGTGTCATAGCCCAGACTTTCCAGCCCGAAGGCAAGCTCGTGCCAGACCTTATCGGTAACCACCTGATTCTCGGGCGACTGCAAAACAAAGCCGATTTTCTGCGCCTGATCGCGGGCAGAAACCTTGCCAAGGGGCACGCCGTCAAAGCAGATTTCGCCGGAAAACAGGCCGGTCGGCGTCAGGCAGCTTTTCAGGTGGCGCAAAAGCGTGGACTTGCCGCAGCCGGAGGGGCCGCAGATAATGAGAAATTCTCCCGGCTTTACGGAGAAGGTGACATCGCAAAGTGCCGGTTTTCTCCCCTCAGGGTAGGTAAAATTCACATGGCGGAACGAATAGATTTCCATTTTCGATTCTCCAGCAGGTTCAAAAATACAGGGGTGGCGCAAAGGAGCAGATATACCAGATGGAAGCTGAGTGTAAAGGCATCGAGCGATGCATAGCGGATGCTGGGGTAGTAGCGGAAGCCGAAGGCATCCACCATCATGCCCGACGCCAGAAACAGCGCACAAAAGGCCACCCACAGCAGCGCCGCACGGTCACGGTCGTCAAAACGATAGATGGAAAATGCCGTGCGGCCTGGCAGGCCGTAGCCCCGGCTGCGCATACTGTCAGCGGTTTCGATGGCATTTTCGAGGCTCCATGTTACCAAGATGGAGAAGATAGTGATTGCCGTCCGGGTTCTTTTCCATACGGAGCCGGTGGAAACATCCCTGCCAATACTGCGCTGCGCATCCGTAACCGCCGCAAGCTGCGCCTGAAACTTGGGCACAAAGCGCAGCGTCATGCTCAGCACCAGCGACAGCGCCGGGATGACGCGGCCAAATAGGTAGATAAATTTATCGGAGGTAATCACGCGGTTAAAGCTCGTGAACCACACCAGCACGGCGGCCATCATCATGCCGGAGGAAAGGCCGTAGAGAATGCTTTCGAGCGTAAGCGGATTGCCCGTGGGAAAATAGAGCAGGATGGTCACGCCCGCATGGCTGAACGCCGGGTTGAGGAGGGCCGTCAGCGCCAGCAGCGGCAGGCAGAATTTCAGGCTGAACATGGTCGCCTTTCTCCCCTCGCACTGGACGCCGTAGGCGATTCCGCACACCAAGCATACGCCCTGCGCCAGCGGATGGCGAATCAGCACCGCGAAGGCCAGAACCAGCGTGAAATACGCAAAGTTGACCAGCGGATGATACTGCTTAAATACGTCCCGCATTTAGGTACCCGCCAGCCAAGTATCGCCCACATCCCGCCCTAAATCGCAGGTGTATCGCCATTCCACAACATCGCCGTCCTCAAGCAGATAGCTGGAGCAGCCATAATTGGGATACCAGCCATTGACGCGGTACATCCAGCCGGAAAGCTCCCCGCAGTCAAACTCATAGAGATTGGCGATCCCCTCCACATAGGCGGAATCATAGAGCGGTGTCCATGAGGCCTCCAGATGAATGCCATTTTGCTGGCAGACCCGCTGCAAGACATCGAATACGGACTCGCCGTCGGTAAATTCGACCTCGATTTCGGCCAAAATTACACCATCCGAGGGTACCAGCTCCAGCTTTTCGGCACTGAGCATATCTAAGTTATTCAAAATGGTCGAGCACTCGATGGAGAAGGTGCAGGTAAAGACCGTTTGCGTCCCGGCCTCGGTTTCGCTTGGCTCTGTTGGGCTTGTCTGACTTTCGCCCTGCGTAGCTTCGGTCTGAGGCGACTCGGTTTCCGAAGTCACGGGGTCGGTATAATTGTCCTTATAGCTGGCGCCGCAGGCGGCGCAGATGTGTAGGTCGTAGCCGCGCTGGGACTCGGTGGGCGCAATCGTGGTAGTGGTATAGCTGTGCCCCGTGGCCGCCACATAGGCGCCCTGATAGCTGTCGCCGCAGGAGCAGGTATAGGTCGTATAGCCCGCCTGCGTGCAGGTGGGCGCCGTGACCACAGCGGAATAGCTATGGGTATGATTTGGGTCTACCTTCGGCAGGGTGCGGGTCTCCACCTCCAAACAAACGGCGCATTGCCGCATTGCCTCGCCGGTGGATTCGGTGGTCGGCTCCAGCGTGGTTACCCACTCGTCCCACACATGTCCGGTGGCTTCGGTCTCACTGTCTTGGTAGCTGTCCCCGCAGGTGCAGATATGTACGGTATAACCGTTTTCCGTACAGGTGGGCGCAACGACGGTTTCCGTGTACACATGAACATGGGATTCATCCGCGCTCTGGGAAGCAGCCTGTGTTGTTTCCGTGGGATTGGTCAGCGTGGAATCCTGCTCCGCGTTTGGGCGAATAACCAGCGTACCTAGGGGATTGCTGACGTAGAGGTTCAGGGTGGTTTCGTCCGAAGTGCCGGTAAGTGATACGCTGTAAACCGCCGTCTCCTCCTGATAGGCGGAGGCGGAGAGATATGCCCATTTTTCGGGCAGCGAAATCGACAGCATCGCGGAAAATCCAAGGCTATCCTCCTGCGCGAAAGTCACCAGCAGCTCCTCGCTGCCAAGCTGCAAATCCACCAGCAGGTTCACGTCCTTGGCCTCAGAAATATCGGCGGCAAACAGCTTCCACTCGTAGGCAATGCCGTTGCTCTCGCCATAGAACACGGCGACCGCGTTTTCCTCCTGAATCTGCTGAATGAGCGCCTTTTCCACGATCCCGTCATCCGGGATGGCCATCGCGTCCTTCAGCTCCATATCGCCATAATTGCCTGTGCAGGCCGTAAGCAGAAGCAGGAGCACAAGCGATAAGCAGATCATTTTTTTCATGTTCATCCTCCAATAGGTAATCGCGCACCGAAGGTCGGTTTGCGCGCGGGCGAAAATCGGCTCCTCGCCCGCCCGCAAGCGGGCCTTGCGGCTATGGGGAAGGCACATAACGTGCCTTCCCCGTTTGTTTGGGTGGGATTTTACAGGAGCTTCTTCCTGCCAGCCACCAGCGCAGCCGCGCCAGCAAGGGAGACAAGAAGCGCCATTGTCACCGCCGCAAGCGGCGTGTCGTCGCCGGTCTTCGGCGAAAGCTCGGCAAGCGCAGCCTCGGCCGCGGTCAGGGTATCGAGGTTGGTCACCAGCGCCTTCTGCTCCTCGGTCAGCCCATCGTAGGCGGCGCGCGCAG
>JAJQFT010000101.1:20049-41829 GCA_021200975.1 Bacillota bacterium
CCTCGCTGTCGAGCGTGACCGTGCCAATCGCGTCAATCAGCGAAATCACGGAGTCCGCCGCGGACTGGTCGGCTACCAGCTTGGCATATGCTTCCTCCGCTGCGGTCAGAGTATCAAGATTGGTCACCAGCGCCTTCTGCTCCTCGGTCAGCCCATCGTAGGCGGCGCGCGCAGCCTCGATGGCCTCCTCGCTGTCGAGCGTGACCGTGCCAATCGCGTCAATCAGCGAAATCACGGAGTCCGCCGCAGCCTGATTGGCGGCGGCAATTGCATCGTTCTCCTGAATCTCGGCAAGCAGCGCCTCCGCCTCTGTCTGGGCGCTGGCATAGCTTATGACCAACACATACTGCTCCACGTCGCCATTTTCCGCCGTGACTACGATCCGAATTGCCCACGGCTGGGTTTCATCCGCCGCATAGACGGCGTAACGATCGTGGCCAGAGTTGGTTGCGGTAATGCTAATCTCCATCGTTTCATCGTCATACTTGCCATCTTTGATATTCTCGATGGCGTAAACCTGAACGGTTGCGTTGGCATCGGAGGCGTCCGGCCAGACATTCACCCAGTTTCGGGTAGCGATATACACGCCGTAATAATAAGTGCCGTCGGTCAGGGTGGGGGTCATCGTCAGCGCGCTGCCGGAATAGCTGTTGCTCTGATTTACCTTCAGGGCGCTTAGGGTAGCATCCTCAGAAATCTCACGAATGGAAATGGTATATGTGCGCGTATCGCTGCCATTGGTTACAACCACGGTCGCGGAACCAACGCCGTCCGTCAGGCTGACAGGCGCTGTGCTCACAGAAAGCCCATTAATGGTGAAAGTAGAGCCATCGGAAACGCTGGGTGTCAGATTCACAACCTCCGTACCCACGGGCACGACCCACTCAATCTCCGATGCGGAAGCGCTGAATTCCTCCGAAAGCGCGCCCGTATCGCCGCTCAGGCCGGTCATGTAGGCATAATTGCTGGTAACGGCAAGCACGTAGCCGGAGTCGTTCTTGTAGTAAATGGTGCCATCCGGCCCGCAGATGGGCGAGCAAATGCAGTACTGCTCATAGCCCGCCGCGTCGTAGATTTCCTCCATCTCGTAGCCGCTTGCATTGTCCACAGTAGGATCCACCTTAATCAGCGTCAGCCCGCCGGGCTTGCCATTGTAGGTGGTATAGAAGTATAGCTTGCCCTCGGTCGCCAAATAGGCCGTCGAGAGGAGGACCGATGCTTGGGGATATGCCAGCAGAGGGACGGTGTAGAGGATCTCCAGTGTTTCCGCGTCGGCAACCACGAAATTGCCGGCCCCATTGGAATCCGAAATCACGCCGCTGCCACAGCAATAGTACACCTTATCGCCGTACACCACCGGTGTGCTGGTGGACTGGGCGGAGCCGTGGCTCACGGTCAGCAGGTCGGAAAGTGCGCCGGTGGACGTGTCCACCTTGGCAGAGCCAATGTAGCCATTCTTGGTGGTGAAGTAAGTGCGTCCCTTTTCAGCACTGTAGGCGATGCTGGAGCGCTGGTCGCCGCAGCCAGTCAGGGTCAGGTCGGTGATTACTTCGCCAGTTTCCTTATTCAGGGAGTACAGGTGGCTGTCGCCGGTCGAGCCGCTTGCACCGTCGTCCGTTCCAATAATCAGCGCATCACCGATTACCACCCCGCCAGCCCAATAGAAACCGCCGGTTACCGTCTTGTTCCAAACAAGACTGCCATCGGCTATATCCACGCAAACGAGGTTGGCATCCTTTGCCTCTCCATTCCAGAAGCCGGTATAGATTTTTCCATCCGAATATGCGATCGGCGCAAGGGCTTGCCCACCCAACTCATCGGTATAAGTCCACACGGATTCGAGAGTGTTCACATCGAACGCCTCGATCACGCCGCCGCCCAGCGGGCAGATAATCAGGCCCTCCGCATAAATCGGCGGGGTATATCCATACGAGGGCGATGCGCTCATGGCGCCGGTAAGCAGGGTTTCCCCTGTCTGCAAATCCAGCTTGTAGAGCGTCTTACCGCTCATGACAATCAGCGCGTCGCCGGCAATGATCTGCACGCTGGGAGCCGCTGTCCATCCGGAGCCAAGCTGCGCAGCCCATTTGAGGACGGTCGAATCCGCCGAGCTCGGCGTTGCCACATCGGTAATGGCCATGTTGTTGTCGCTGCCGCGGAAATTGGGCCAGTAGGCCGCGTTCGCCGCAATCACTGTGCAAACCGCGGGCACCAGCGGCGCATCGCCGTCTGCCGCTTTCGCGGTCAAATAATAGGTTCCCGCCTCCGTAAAGGAGATGGTTACGCTGCCGTTTGCATCGGTCTTGTACGCACCGCCATTCAGTTCAGTGTATGCGCCGGTTTCGATATTATACACGCCTACGGTCGCGTTTTCCACCGCACTCTCGACAAGATTCCACGATGCGTCATAGCTCCAGCATTTCAGCGTCAGCGTCACGGAGCTGCCAATCTCGCAATAGGCCGAGGAATCCGCAAAGAAGCTGTAGCGGTCGCTCCAGGCGGTAGTGTCGGCATAGATGTACGCCGTGATTTTATCGCCGTCGGAAATATATTCCGTGGTCACCGTATCGGTGATAACATCGTTGCGATAAAAGCCAGTTGAATAAGTTTCCACGCCCCAAAGCTTGCTGACCCAGCCGCCAGTAGAGTCGTAGCCATCCGCAGAATTGTAGGCCGCATGAGCCGCCTGAAGCGCTTCGTCCAGGGTAAATGTTCCGTCGCCGTCCAGGTCGGTCACCGTGACCGGCATCTGGTACATCGCCTGCCCATCGTTAGACAGGGCGAACTCTCCGGCATTAAAAACCGTCATGTAGACCGAAATGGTTTCCGTTTCCTCCGCCCAGGCCGTTGCGGGCAGGATGCTCAGCAGCATCCCCAGCGCCAGAAGCACAGCCAGCACGCGCGCGGAAAGATGTATGTTCTTCATTATCCTAATTTTCCTTTCTTCTTGTGGCGGCGGCGCCTGCATTCTGCGCCTCTCCGCCCGATTGCATTTTTCGTGTTTTCGGAATGAATTCTGCCCTTTTGTGCATCCCTCCCTCGCATTGCTCGCTCCCGCCGCGCAAAAGCGCGGCAGCGGCAAGAATACGGCCTCCGGCCGTCTACTGGAATGGAATGAGCGGGAAGCCCAGATAGGCAAAATGCAGCGGCCCAGAAGGACGCTGCAAGCCGTTTTCCCGCAACCAAACCCACCACCCCTTTAACTCGAAGGCGTGGCGAAGGCAACATCGTATAAGCAGTTCTCCTGACTGGCGCATCCACGGCGCTGCACAGCCTTCTCAGGTTTCCCCAATGACCGACTTTCGTCATATGCAGAGCCTCCGCGCACACAGTGGCGGTACCGTCGGGTATCTCTCCCAGTTCTCTATTCTCCCGCGGGGCTGCTGCCGCGCCCGCAGGCACTTATACGGATATTCTCTTAGTAATAAGAATACCACGAACAGGCTGAAAAGTCAATCGCGATTTCCCAAAATCCTCGCGCTTTTGCGCAAAAAGTCGCGCTCTTCCCCTCCACGTTCGGCTTCTGACGGCGGGTCGCGCTGAGATTTCATGAAATTTCATACAAAGAGCTTGAATGCGCCGGAAAAACGGTGTATAATAAGATGGCAATTATCCATGATTTCTGATGCCAAAATTCCCGCGATTTTTCTAAAAAATCCAAATGGAGGGTAATAATGAAGCTGAAAAAGCATTGGTGGGCAATTCTATACAGCCTGCTTCTGAGTGCATTTACCGTGTATATTGCGCTAGATACGTTCGTAATCGCAACCGTATATCAGGCGGTAGAGGAAGCCCCGTCGACCGATTCCGTGACCGAGTCCGCGACGAGCGTGATCGGTTCCGGGAAAATCACGAATGCCAACGCCTATTGCGATGAGAATATCTCCATTACGCTGACGGAATATTCCGCCAATGACACGGCAATCTATGTTGCCGATATCACCCTATCCTCCGCTAAGTACCTGCAAACCGCCTTCGCCCACAGCGCATACGGCCGCAACGTTACCGAAAAAACCTCCGAAATTGCCGCGCGCGTGGGTGCGATCCTCGCCATAAACGGAGATTATTACGGCTCGCAGGAGAGCGGCTATGTAATCCGCAACGGCGTCCTATACCGCGAAACCGCCGCCTCCGGCCGGGAGGATCTTGTCATTTATGCGGACGGCAGCTTCGGCATCGTTTCCGAGGAGGAAATATCCGCCCGCGAGCTGCTGGAAAGCGGCGCGGTGCAGGTGCTCAGCTTCGGCCCGGCGCTGCTGATAGACGGGGTCGCTGCGGTCACCGATGGCGAGGAGGTTGGGAAAGCAAAGGCGAGCAACCCGAGGACGGCCATCGGCATCCTCAGCCCGCTGCACTATGTATTCGTGGTATCGGACGGCAGAACCGAGGAAAGCGCAGGGCTATCCCTGCTCGAGCTGGCAGCGTTTCTGCAAGAGCTGGGCGTGCAAACCGCCTACAACTTAGACGGCGGCGGCTCCACGACCATGTACTTCAACGGCGAGGTCGTCAACAATCCGACCACTAACGGGAAAAAGATTCAGGAAAGGAGCGTGAGCGACATTGTCTATATTGGGTACTAAGCTTTCGCGCCGCTGTATGGCGAGAACCGGCTTCGCCTATCTGTTCGCGGCGCTGCTCGTCGCCCTGTTCGGCGCAGTATATGAGCGTTTCAGCCATGGGGTATACTCCTATTTTATGCTGTACGCCTTTGTCATTCCGCTGGGCGGCGGCGCGCTTCCCTTCTTCGCGCTCGCCTTTTCGGAGCGGCTCCCGCTACCGCGCGCGACGGTATACCGGCTCTACCATTCCGGGATCGCTGCCCTGACCGTGGGCTGCTGCTTCGCCGGCGCGCTGGAGATTTACGGCACGACCAACCGGCGGATAGCCGTCTATTGGATTGTTGGCTTCGGCTTCCTTGCCTGCGCCATCGCCCTGTATCTGGCGTCCTGCCTGCGCGTATTCGCGCGCGGCGAGAAGTAGGCCTATCGCGTCCGACCCGCGATACCATCGCCGTGACCTGCCTCTCCCTGCTCTGCGCGCCCACTTAGGACAGAGGATTTCCTGTTCTGAATCGGTCAAGAGCGCCTATGCTTACTCGATACCTTGACCTTTCTTCTATTGCTATGCTGCCACAAAGATTTACAGAATGGTTACTTGACAGGCCTCCCATTCTCAGGTAGAATAAAGCAAAAGAGTACGGCTTTCGACGGAAAGAGGTGGCGTTTTGAACCCAAAATTACGCGAAAAAGTGCGCGAGTCGCTTTCGGCGGTTTTGCCGATTACCGCGATCGTACTAATTGTGAGCATTGTGCTGATTCCGATGGAGCTGGGCACGGTGGTGATGTTCCTCACCGGTGCGATCATGTTGATTTTCGGCATGGGGCTGTTTCAGCTCGGCGCGGAGATGGCGATGACGCCGATCGGCGAGGGCGTCGGCATTCAGATGTCCAAAACACAAAAAATCGGCATCATTGCCCTGATTGCCTTTGTGGTCGGCACGATCGTCACCATTTCCGAGCCGGATCTGCGGGTTCTGGCCGCGCAGGTGCCGTCCATTCCAAACACGGTGCTGATTCTGACTGTGGCGATTGGCGTAGGAATCTTTCTGGCGATTGCGGTTGCGCGGATTGTGCTAAAAATTCCCCTGTCTACCCTGCTGATTGGCTGCTACAGCCTGCTGATTCTCTTCTCTTTCTTTATCCCGCGCGAATTCGTGGCGGTAGCGTTTGATTCCGGCGGCGTCACCACCGGGCCGATGACGGTTCCGTTCATCATTGCGATGGGCGTCGGCTTGGCCTCCATCCGCAGCGACAAGGACGCCGCAAGCGACAGCTTTGGTCTTGTCGCGCTCGCGAGCGTAGGGCCGGTGCTGGCCGTACTGATTCTCGGCTGCTTCTACAGCCCGAAGGAAGCGGTTTTCTCCACCATCAATGTCTCCACGGTCGTGACCACGCAGGACGTGGCGCGGGAATTCCTCAGCTATCTGCCGGTATACGCGCAGGAGGTTCTCCTCTCCCTGCTGCCCATTGCGGCGGTATTTGTCGTGTTTCAGCTTTTCAGCCGCCGCTACACCAAGCGGGACTGCCAGCGCATCAGTGTCGGCCTCATCTACACCTATGTCGGGCTAGTACTCTTCCTTTGCGGCGTGAATGTGGGCTTCGCCCCGCTAGGCTCTCTATTCGGCAAGGAGCTGGCCTCGCGCTCCTACAGCTGGCTGCTGGTTCCGCTGGGCGCGCTGATTGGCTACTACATTGTCAAGGCCGAGCCGGCCATACAGGTGCTGAACCGGCAGGTGGAAACGGTAACCAACGGCGCAATCTCCGCGAGGGCGATGAACCGCTGTATGTCGATTGGCGTGGCGGTGAGCGTGGGGCTTTCCATGCTGCGCACGCTGCTTCATATTCCCATTTTGTACATCCTTATCCCGGGCTATCTTCTGGCGCTTGTACTTTCGCGCCTCGTGCCGAAGATTTTCGTCGGTATTGCCTTTGACTCCGGCGGCGTCGCCAGCGGCCCGATTACCACCACCTTCCTGCTCCCGCTGAGCATCGGCGCCTGCGAGGCCGTCGGCGGCAATCTGATGACCGACGCCTTCGGCGTGGTCGCGCTGGTTTCACTCACGCCGCTGATTGCAGTGCAAATCATGGGTCTGGTTTACCGGATAAAGACGCAGCGGCTCGAGAAGCTGCGCCGCCAGGCGCCACCGGCGGAAAGCGATGAAATTGTTGTGTTCGAGGAGGGATCCCCCGATGATTGAAAAAAACGCCGCATATCGGACGCTGGTAGTGATTACTACCCCCAAGCTGGCGGATAAGGCCGTGAAGGTTTTCTCCGCCGAGGGCATCCCGCTGCAGTATCGGCTGTCGGCCGCGGGCACCGCGACAAGTGAAATCATGGATATCCTCGGGCTCGGCAGCATTGACAAGAGCATTCTGTTTGGCGCTATGCCGAGGGCGCAGGCGCGGCAGATGCTCAACAGGCTCTCCAAAAAGCTGCGCTTCGGCAGCACCAATAGCGGGATCGCCTTCACCATTCCGCTGACCGGCATGAACGGCACGATGCTGAAAATGCTCCAAGACATTGACGACACGCAAACCGGAAAGGAAGATAAAACCATGTCCGAACGCAGATATTCTATGATTGTTGCAAGCGTAAACCGCGGCTATAGCACCATGGCGATGGACGCGGCAAGGGAGGCCGGCGCATCGGGCGGCAGCCTCCTCAACGGCCGGCGAATCGCCAGCGAGGCCGTATGCGCCAAGTGGAGGCTTGGCGGGCAGGAGGAAAAGGAAATTCTCCTCATTGTCGCCAGCGAGGAAAACAAGACGGAAATCATGAAAAAAATCAACGAAAAATGCGGCATTGGCAGCGAGGCAAGAGGCATGATTTTCTGCGTACCGATTGACGAGGTGGCGGGCTTCTGAGCGCCGTGCATGGGCATACGGAAAGGGCGGCCGGATGATAATCCGCCGCCCAATTTACAAATTCTTTCTGGACAAATCCAAAAAACGGCATATAATGGATAGGAGAAAGCCACGAGAAAGAGGTGCGAATATGACCGCGTTGCTTCTAAGGCTCTTCGGCGCGGATGGCGACCGCGGACGAATCGGAAAATTGGCTGGCTTCGTCGGCATGGTATGCAACGCCATGCTGTTTGCTGTAAAGCTGGCGGTGGGCACGCTCACAGGCTCGGTATCCGTCACGGCGGACGCCATGAACAACCTATCGGATTCCACCAGCTCGCTCGTGACGCTGCTGGGCTTCCGCCTGGCGGAGCGGCCGGCGGACGAGGAGCATCCCTACGGCCATGCGCGCTACGAGTACCTTTCCGGCCTTGCGGTCGCGGTGCTGATTCTTGTAATTGGCGTGGAGCTGCTGCGCTCCTCTTTCCTGAAAATCCTTTCGCCGGAGACAACGGCGTTCACGCCCGTCATGTTTTTCCTTCTCGCGCTCAGCGTGGGCGTGAAGCTTTGGATGTACTTCTTCAACCGCAGCCTTGGCAGGCGAATCGACTCCGAAACGCTGCTGGCGACGGCGGACGACGCGCGCAACGACTGCATCACTACCTCCGCCGTCATTCTGGCCGCGGTAGTGGAATACTTTACCGCCTGGAAAATCGACGGATGGGCAGGCTGCGCCGTGGCGATTTTCATTCTGATTTCCGGGGTGCAGACAGCGCGCGACACCATAAGCCCCCTGCTCGGCGAGGGCGCGGATTCCACCATGCAGCGCGACATTACCGCGCTTCTACGCTCTGAGCCGCGGATACTCGGCATCCACGACCTCATGGTGCACGACTACGGCCCGGGGCGACGCTTTGCGAGCGTCCACGTCGAGATGAACGCGAAGGACGACCCGATGGAAAGCCACGACCGAATTGACGCGCTCGAGCGGCAATGCCTTCAGACGCTGCAAATTCACCTTGTCATTCACTACGACCCCGTGATTACGGACGATGAGGAGCTAAATCGCCAACGCCGAATCGTCGAATCGGCGCTGGCGAAGCTGGATAGCAGGATTACGGTGCATGACTTCCGCAGGATTCAAAGCGCGGCCGTGGGCAAGCTGATTTTCGATGTCGCGCTGCCCTTTGATTTGCGCGGCCGCGAGGCCTACGTGACGCAAGCGGTGCAGGAGGCCGTGGGAGATAAGTACCTGCCGATGATTACGTTTGACGTGCAGTAGGCAGCAGGTGGCTGCGCTTGAGCGCGGGATAGAGCGCGGCGTACAGCACCGTGCCGACGAGGATTGCGACCACAGCATTGACCGCCGTGGTGAGCGCGCCAATTTTCGCCCAAATCTGCGCCGCATCCTGCGGAATGCTCAGGATGTACATCTTGTAGAAGTAGCCCACAAGTGGGTCAGCCACGACATTGAAAATCATGCCGACAGCCGTGGAAATCGCCGCGGCAGCCGGGCGCGGCAGGCGGGGCTTCTCCTCGTAAAGCCCCAGCGCCTTGGCGGTCAGGCCGGCGATGAGGCCGATGCAGAGCTTCAGCAAAAAGGTCTTGGGCGCAGAGGTCGCATAGCCGCTGGTCAGGTCGGCAATCGTCATGCCCACCGCGCCGGAAAGCCCGCCCCACACGGGGCCGAGAAACAGCGCGGCCAGAACGCAGAACACATTGCCAAGGTGAAAGGCAGTCTTGCTCTCGCCCACCGGAATATCAATCTTGAACACCGCAAAGCCGATATAGCACAGCGCGGCGAACAGCGCGGCGACGGTCAGCCTGTAAATGCGCGGATTTTTCATAAGAATTGCCTCCTTCCGAATGGAACTATTATAGCACTTTCTGGCTGGAAATAAAGTACCAATTTCTCACAATAAAATCAGGCCAGATTTCTTTTTTATAATTTTTCTCGCAAATTGCGCTTTTCCTGTTCCCATTTCGGCAAATCTGTGCTATAATGGGGAAAAAGACACAGAGGATGGGGAAAATGGACTACATTGTTTTGGATATGGAATGGAATCAGCCTTGGCCCGGCTCCCCCACCGCGCAAAAGGCTGCCGCCCTGCATTTCCGCGGCGAGATCATCCAGATTGGCGCAGTGCGCATCCGCGACGAGCATGAGCTGGCGGACGAATTCCAGATTCTGATTCGTCCGAAGTTCTTCCGCCGTCTCAATCGGCGCATCAGCAAGCTCACAGGCATCCGGGAATCGCAGCTCAACAGCGAGGGTGTTTCGATGGAGGAGGCGATGTCCGCCTTCCGCGCGTGGTGCGGGGAGGAACCGATTTTCCTGACATGGGGATTTGACGATATCAGCATTCTGCGCGAAAATCTGCACCTTTTCCAGATTGATGACGGGTGGACACAGCGCTGGTACAACGCGCAGATGCTTTTCAACAGCCAGACCGACGGCTCAAGCGCGCAAAAGGCGCTGAAAACCGCGATGGAAATTTTCTCGATTGAGCCGACACGGCAGGCGCACGACGCGCTTGGCGACGCCTATCACACCGCCCAAATCTGCGCGCGGCTGGATCTGCAAAGGAGCATCGCGGAGTATGGCAAGTCGCTCGAGCAGCACGCAGACGGCTTCCACGGCGCGGAAATTCCGGGCTGTCTCTCGCGGCACGTTTTCCCGGGCTATGCTGGGAAGGATGCGGCGCTTGCCGCCATGTCCGGCGGGGAAAACAAGTGCCCCATCTGCGGCGAGCAGATGCGCGGCACACGCTGGTTCGCCCAGGCGGGTCGCCGATATATGGACGAGGCTGCCTGCCCGGAGCATGGGAAATTCCTTGTCCGCATCCGCCTTTCCGAGCAGGAGGATGGCACGGTTCGCGTAAGCCGATTGGTATACGAGCCCTCGTCCGAAGCCGCGCAGGCCTATGAGCGCCGTGCCGCAAGGGCGGAGCCGCAGCACCCGCGCCGCCGCCGTCGCAGCCGCAGGCAGGGCGCTCCGCGCGGAAGCGAGCCGCCTAAGCCACGGGAAAAATAGCTTCCCGCCTCCGGCGGGAGGCACAGAAAACGCAAAATATTGCTTGACAACTCGGCCAAAAGATGCTAGAATAGCACGGTAACAAAGCGCAGCCTCTCCTGCGGGCCCTTAGCTCAGTTGGTTAGAGCTGGCGGCTCATAACCGCCTGGTCCTGGGTTCGAGTCCCCGAGGGCCCACCAGAAATTCCATCCTTATGGATTTTAATAGATAGGGGTATAGCTCAATAGGTAGAGCGGCGGTCTCCAAAACCGTAGGCTCAGGGTTCAAGTCCTTGTGCCCCTGCCAAAAAAATTCCGTCCCAATCGGGACGGAATTTTTTCTTTTCTTACGCTTTATCTACCATTTTTCAAAATGTACGCAGCAATCCTCGTAATCCGGATGCTCGCCGGTTTTCTCCTCCGCCGGGTAGCCGAAGGCAATAATGGAATGGGGCGTCACCGTCGGCGGCAGCTGGAACAGCTCGCGCTGCGCCTCCACCTTGTCCATCTGCGGCCATGTGCCGAGCCAGACGGAGCCAATCCCCAGCCCCTCGGCGGCAAGAATCATATTCTGCCCGGAAATGGCGCAGTCAATCACCCAGTAATCCTTTGCCCGCACAAACGCGCGCTCCAAATCGCCCAGGATTAGGATGGCCACATCGCAGCTGCGAAGCGGCGTGGCCGCGCGGCCGTTGCCGTCCGCCATCTTGTTCAGGGTCTGCTTGTCGCGCACCACCAGAAAGCTCCAGTCGCGCGCATTGACGCTGGTGGGGCCGCTCATCCCGGCGCGCAGAATGGTGTGCAAATCCTCGTCGGAAATATGCCGCTGCGTGTACGAGCGGACGCTTCTTCTTGACAAAATTCCCTCAATCATTTCCATAAATAATACCTTCCGTTTCGACAATTTTTGTTGTTCCGGGCAAGCCCGGAACCCATCGGCAGGAGCGGGGCATACTCCCCTTTCGCGCCGAAGGCGATTGATTCAGCGTCTTCGGATTCCTTAATTAAAAGCCACCACATGGTGCGCAATCCAGTAGCCGACGCGGCATACAGCGCGGCCGGCTGCCGTGGGAATCGCCGCCATGCCGCCAAGGCTCGACCAGCGCAGGCGGCGACCATAGGCAGACGACGCCTCGATCTCCTTCCACGCATCCATCAGGCACTTCTCCGACTCCGGCGTGTTAGTCAGCCGCGCGACCGCACCAGCAATGGAGAGCATCATGGAAATCTCGTGGTGCATATATTTGCCCAGCTTCTTATTCTGCTTTTTTACGGCAGGCACATCGGCGGCAAAGAATATCCGCTTCGACACCTCGACCTGATGAGCATAGTGCTTCTTCAGGCCCTCCTCGGAAACCGACTGCCCATCCCGGCCGATGAAATAATGGTACAGGTTCTCATTGAGATAGCACAGCCGCTTCACCAGCGGCAGCGGGGCATAGACATACAGATTATCCTCGTAGAAGGTGTGCTTAGGCAGCACGATGCCGCACGCGTGCAGGACCTCGGTGCGGAAGGTGGCGGAGTGAATGGTGATGTACTGATTGACCCGGAAAGAGCCAATCTCATCCCAGCCGATGACCTTGTCCGCCGGGAATACGTTGGAATAGTTGATCACCTGATTGCTGCGGCCATCGCGGTAGGTATAGACGTAGTTGCACACCAGCAGGTCCACGCCTCCCTCGCGCTCAAGCGACTTCAGCCGATCCAGCACCCGGCGCAGCGAGGCGGTGTCCACCCAGTCGTCTGAGTCCACGACCTTAAAATAGGTTCCGCGGGCATTCCGGATGCCCTGGTTGATGCCCTCGCCGTGCCCGCCGTTTTCCTGATGAATCACCCGCACAAGGTCGGGATAGCGCGCGGCATAGGCGTCGGCAATCGCGCCGGTTTCGTCCGTGGAGCCATCATCGATGATGAGGATCTCCACATCGTCCCCGCCGGTGAGCAGGGAATCGACGCACTCGTGCATAAACGGAGCGGAATTGTAGCACGGCACGGTGACAGTAAGAATTTTCTCTTTTTTCATAATGCCCTCCGAGGTATTTGCCCTGTTTCTATAAAATTTTGGATGTTGCCGCAAGCGCAGAGGCAATGACAGCATCCATATCGTAATACTTATACTCCGCAAGGCGGCCGCCGAAGAACACATTCGGCTCCCGGCTCGCCAGAAGCTGATAGCGCCGGTACAGAGCGGAATTTTTTTCGTCGTTTACGGGGTAATACGGCTCGTCGCCCACCTGCCACTCGGCGCTGTACTCGCGGGAGATGACGGTCTTTGGCAGCTCCCGTCCCTTCTCATCGAGGCCAAAGGTGAACCACTTATGCTCAATCACGCGGGTATAGGGCGTTTCGGCATCGGTATAGTTCACCACGGCGTTGCCCTGATAATTGGGAACGTCGAGCACCTGCGTTTGGAAGCGGACGGAGCGATATTCCAGCGCGCCAAAGCAATAGTCAAAATACGCGTCGATCGGGCCGGTGAAAACCACCCGCTCGGCCAGCTTGGAGAGCGACGCGCGGTCGGCCAAGTAATCGGTATTCAGCCGCAGCTCCACCCCGGCCAGCAGCGCCTCGACCAACTTGGTATAACCGCCAATCGGGATGCCCTGATACAGGGCGTTAAAATAATTGTTGTCATAGGTAAGGCGCACCGGCAGCCGCCGAATCACAAAGCTGGGCAGCTCGGCGCAGGGTCTGCCCCACTGCTTTTCGGTGTAGCCCTTTACGAGCTTTTCGTAGATGTCGCTGCCGACAAGCGCTATCGCCTGCTCCTCCAGATTCCGCGGCTCGGAAATCCCCGCGGCAGCGCGCTGCTGCGCAATTTTTTCGGCAGCCTGCTGCGGCGTCGTCACGCCCCACATGCGGTTAAAGGTGTACATATTAAAGGGCAGGGAGTAAATTTCCCCGTGATAATTCGCAACCGGCGAATTGGTAAAGCGATTGAAGCGCACAAAGCGATTGACATACTCCCACACGTCCGTGCGGTTGGTGTGGAAAATATGCGCGCCATAGCGATGCACATCGATGCCCTCCACCTTTTCGGTGTAGGCGTTCCCGGCGATGTGTGCGCGCTTATCCACCACAAGGACGGTTTTCCCGGCATCGGTCGCCTCGCGCGCGAATACCGCGCCGTACAGGCCCGCGCCGACAATCAAATAGTCGTATTTCATGACGATCCCACCTCAAAAGCTTCGATTCCGGACTACTCCACCGTGACGGATTTTGCAAGATTCCTCGGCTTATCCACGTCGCAGCCGCGGTTGAGAGCAATGTAGTAGCCCACCAGCTGCAGCGGGATCAGCGACAGGCTTGGCTGGAACATCGGCTCCGCCGCAGGCACCGGGAAAACATACTGCGATACCTTGCCCGCGCGCTCGGCAAATTCCTCGAGCGTGATGCAGAAGACCTCCGCGCCGCGTGCGCGCACCTCCCGTACATTGGAAATCGTCTTGTCGAACAGCGCCGGAATGGTCGCCAGGGCGACGACGGTCGTCCCCTCCTCGATGAGGGAAATGGGCCCGTGCTTCAATTCCCCCGCGGGATAGGCCTCGCTGTGGACATAGGCGACCTCCTTGAGCTTCAGGCTGCCCTCGAGGCAAACCGCGCTGTCAAGGTTACGGCCGATATAAAAGGCGCTGTTGTGGGCGTAATTACGCGAGCAGTAATACTGAATTCTCTCGATATTTTCCTCGCGCAGCTCGCGCTCAACCTGCTCGGGCAGCTTCTGAAGCTCGCCAAGCAGGCGGGCAATCTCGGCCTCGTCGAGCGTGCCGAGCTGCTTCGCCATGTGCAGCGCAAGCAGATACACCACCGCCAGCTGGGTGGAGAAGGCCTTGGTCGTCGCCACGGCGATTTCCGGCCCCGCCCAAGTATAGATGGTCTGGTCGGCCGTTTTGGCAACCGCCGAGCCGACAACATTTACAATCGCCAGCGTCTTTGCGCCACGGCTCTTAGCCTCCCGCAGCGCCGCGAGGGTATCGGCCGTTTCGCCGGACTGCGAAATCGCCACCACGAGCGTATGATCGTCCACAATCGGGTCGGAATAGCGAAATTCCGAAGCCATCACCGCCTCGACCGCGACCTTGCACGCCTTTTCCAACGTGTACTTCGCCAGCACCGAAACATAGTATGCCGAGCCGCAGGCGATAAAATAGACTCGGTGCAGCTTGCGCAAGAATTCCGCGCTCAGCTCCACGCCAAGCTCCAGCCGGCCATCGCGGATGCGAGGGGAAATGGTATCGCGCAGGGCCTTGGGCTGCTCGAAAATCTCCTTGAGCATGAAATGGTCGAAGCCGCCCTTTTCCGCCGCGGAAATCTCCCAAGTAACCGTTTCGCGCGATTTGCGAATCTCATCGCCAAAGGAATCAAAGAACCGAACCGTATCGGGCGTGAAGACCGCCATGTCCCCATCGTCCAGATAGGAAACAGTACGGGTGTACTTGAGGATGGCGGGCACATCGGAGGCGATGAAATTCTCCCCCTCACCATAGCCGAAAATCAGCGGTGAATCCTTCTTCACGGCAATCACCATATCGGGCAAATCCGCGCACAGGATGCCCAGCGCATAGCTGCCCTCCACACGCTTGATCGCGGCGCGGACAGCCTTGGGAAAATCGTGCAGCTTATCGTAGTAGTAGCCCACGAGGTTGGAAATCACCTCGGTATCGGTGTCGGAGCGGAAATGCCACCCCTTGCCAATCAGCCACTCGCGCAGCCGCGCCTCATTCTCAATAATGCCATTGTGCACCACGGCGATCTTGCCGGAATCGGACAGGTGGGGGTGGCTGTTGATATTCGAGGGCGCGCCGTGCGTCGCCCAGCGCGTGTGGCCAATGCCAACCACCCCGGGCACAGCCGCGCCGCCGGAAATCTGGTCGCTCAGGACCTTCAGCCTGCCCTTGGCCTTAAAAACGCGCAGCTCCCGCTCGCCCTGCACACAGATTCCAGCCGAGTCATAGCCCCGGTATTCGAGCTTACTCAGCCCATCGAGCAGAATCGGGGCAGCCTGCCGCTTGCCCGCATAGCCTACAATTCCACACATCGCGTATCCCTCCGCGTCAAAATGAAATTCAAAAAAGCAAACCTGCTATAAACAAATCGGGAAAGCATTTTTACTCTCTCCTGCGGCGCAGGCGATTTGTGCAGCGTTTCCACAGATATCAGCAGTATAAAAAGTTCGTCTGGCCGCCCAGAGAGGCAAAGTCCGAGAGCGCCCCGGCGGCAATGCCGACCGCGCCCGCGCTGCACAGCAGCACGGCAGCCTGCGAGCCATCGTCAAAAAGAAAGACGGGCGTCCAGCCATATTTGAGGTTTTTGGTCGTCCCGTCCCATGTGCCGCCGGTTCCGAAGCTGCACTGCGCGACAAATACCTTTTGCCCCATGCAATGAATGATTCGGTTGCGCCGCAGCGCCCGCATAGAGGAAAATTCCCGGTCGAAGCCCTCCTCGCTCAGGTATAACACCCGCTCCCGCTCGCGCTTATCGGTGAGCCCATCCGCCACGACGACGATCAGGCTCCCCCCGGCAGCGAGGCAGGCCTCCTGCGCAGCGCGATCCGCCCCGCGCGCATTCCCGGAAACGAGGGCAAAGCCCTGCTTCGCCGCCTGAACGCCAACCTCGGCGGCAAAATGGCGGTTATCCGGGAGCAGGTCGCGGCTGCCCACCGCGGCAACTTTCGGCATTCGCAGAATTTCCATGTCCCCCTTGGCCCAGAGCACGCCGGGAAAATCCCAGCCAAGCTTGCGCCGCAGCTCCGGCGGGTAGCCGGGTGTGACAGGGGTCAGGCAGCGTATGCCGCGCCGCCGCGCCTGCGCAAGAGTGTATTCCAGCAGCTCCTCCTGTGAGAGCAGCTGTAGGATTCGCTCCGCCTCCTCCGTCCCATAGCCCAAGTGCAGCAGGTCGCCGCGCGTCAGGTCGCGGCCAGGGTTCTCCGGCGGGAAGGCGTCCATTCTCCCCTTCAGCCGCCGCAGCTGCGGCGAGGTGAGCGGCCTGCGCTCGGGGTCGGCAAGGGCGGAGGTGAGCAGCGCAAAGCCACGCTCCGCGCCGGTCACCGCAGTCGCCTGCGGGAATTCACAGGCTTTACCACCTTCATCACTTCCTCGGTCAGGCTGCCGTCGTCGCCAAGAACCATCGGCTGAACCGTGAAATTGGAGAATTTCGCAATCTCGTCGAGCTTGGCCTTCTCCGGGAAGCTGCCCACGATCGACCACGCCACGCCCTTCTTCTTCGCGCGGCCCGTGCGGCCGATGCGGTGGATATAGTACTCGTTTTCCTCGGGAATGTCGAAATTTATTACACAGTCCACATCCTCCACGTCAATACCCCGGGAGGCAACGTCGGTAGCAATCAGCACGGGCAGCTCACCATCCTTAAAGCGCTGCATAGCCTTCTCGCGCTGGCTCTGCTTGATGTCGCCGTGGATGCAGTCGCAGTCCAGCCCCGCGCGCTGAAATTCGTCACACAGCCGCTGGCACATGTGCTTGGTATTGCAGAATAGGATCACCCGCTCGAAGCCCTGCGTGCGAATCAGGCGCAGGGTCGTTTCCGTCTTTTGCAGCGCGGAAACGCTCAGGCAATACTGGTCGATATCCGGCCGGTCCTCCTGCTTGGGCTCAACGGTGATTTCCACCTCATCGCGCTGGTACATCCACGAGACAGTCATGACCTCCTGCGAAATGGTGGCGGAGAAGAGGCCGAGATTCCGGCGGTTCTTCACCTTTTCAATAATATGGGTCACATCCTTAAAAAAGCCCATATCGAGCATTCGATCCGCCTCGTCCAGCACAACGGTTTGCACCTTATCCAGCCGGATGGTGCGGCGATTGAAGTGATCCATCAGCCGCCCGGGCGTAGCCACGACAATCTGCGGCTTTTTCTCGAGCTGCTTGTATTGGCCGCCGAGGCCGGTGCCGCCGTAGAGCACGGCGACGCGGATATTCTGGTAATAGGTAAGCAAGCCGCGCAATTCGTCCCCAATCTGGAGGGCAAGCTCGCGCGTGGGTGCAAGGATCAGCGCCTGCACGTCGCCGCAGGCGGCGTCAATATGCTCAATCATCGGGATGCCAAAGGCGAAGGTCTTGCCCGTACCCGTGGGGGCCTTGCAAATCACATCCTTCCACTGCATGAAGTGGGGAATTGCCAATGCCTGCACGGTGGTGGGATAGCCATAGCCCTTGCTTTCGAGCGCCTTGAGCATGGCCTCGCTGAGCCCCAGCTCGGCGAAGGAAATCGTTTCTTCCATCGTAATCTTCCTTAATCAGATTTTTCTTTTATATTTTAGCAGAAACGCGCGCATTTTGCAAGTGCTATCTGCGGCGAACAAGAATTCCAGATAAATTTACATAGAAAGTTTTGACAAACGCGCGAAAATATGCTATCCTTACAGCGTGTAAATTCGTCATATACAGGAGGCCACATGGATGGGCAAACTGATTGTAATCGAGGGAACGGACGGTTCCGGAAAATCCACCCAATTTAAGCTGCTCGCCGAGCGGCTGGAAAGAGAGGGCTTTCTATTCCGCCATCTGGAATTCCCGCAGTACAGCGAGCCAAGCTCGGCGCTCATCCGGATGTATCTGGGCGGCGAATTTGGCAAAAATCCAGAGGATGTCAATGCCTATGCCGCCTCGGCGTTCTACGCGGTGGATCGCTACGCATCCTATAAGAAGGTGTGGGGCGAATGGTTTGAGCAGGGCGGCACCGTCCTGTGCGACCGCTACACCACCTCTAACGCCGTGCATCAGGCTTCCAAGGAGCCGGAGGAAAACCGCGCCGCCTTCCTGAACTGGCTGGAGGAATTCGAGTATACGCATCTGGGGCTGCCAAGGCCCGACCTTACCGTATATCTCGATGTGGTGACAAGCCAGACCGAGCAGAATCTTCGCCACCGCGAGGAATCGACCCATACGCATGCGGATATCCACGAGCAGAGCGCCGACTACCTCTCCCGCTGCCGCCAGACCGGGCGCGCCGTAGCCAAATTCTATGGCTGGAGGGTGATCAACTGCGTAGATCACGGCGAAATGCGCACAATCGAATCCATACACGAGGAGCTTTATACGCTCGTAAAGCAAGCTTTGGAGGGATAAATCATGGTATACATCTTATTAGGCACCGGATTTGAAGAAACAGAAGTCGTCGCGCCGCTGGATTTGCTGCGCCGCGCAGGAATTGAAACGGCCACGGTCGGCGTAAGCGGCAGCACCGTCTATTCCAGCCGCAATATTGGCATTGTGGCGGACATGACGCTTGCCGAGGTTGACCTGACCAATCTCGATATGGTGGTTCTCCCCGGCGGGCTCGGCGGCGTCGCCGCTGTGCGCGCGAGCGAGCAGGCCATGCAGCTGCTGAAATTTGCGTGGGAAAACGGCAAATATGTCGCCGCCATCTGCGCCGGCCCCTCGGTGCTTGCCACGCTCGGCATTACCGACGGCAAGCAGGTGACCTGCTACCCCGGTTTTGAAGAGAAAATGGGCAGCGCCACCGTACGCACCGACATTCCCGCCATCCGCGACGGGATGCTCATCACCGGCGCATCCTGCGGCTGCGCGATCCCATTCGGGCTGGAGCTGGTGAAGGCGCTGCGCGGTGAAGATGCCGCCAGGCAGGTAGCGCAGGAAATTGTAATCCGCTGAGGGAAAAGGTATGGATGAAGAAAAGAAAAATCTCCCCCGCAAGGACGAGCCCGACGCGGCCGCTCCCCCTGCGGAGGATTCCGCCGCTACATCGCAATCGGCGGACGACAAGCTGCAAAGCCCGGTTCTGAGTCCCGAGCTGGATGTTGACCAGACCGCTGTCTACGCGGCAGGGCTCACGCACATAGACGAGCTGGACTATGAGCGCATCATCGCCGAGACGCTCAGCGAGCACTGGGGTGAGGAGCCCGGCGAAAGCACCGAGAGCGCGCCCACGCCTGCACCCGATGGCGACCCCTACGCCGGCTACGAACCCGACGGCGACTACTCCGACGACGGCGCCTACCCTGAGGATGTAGACGAGCCGCCCGAGGAGGACGAGGAAGACGCGGACGACGTAGACGACGACCCCGTCCACCCCACGCGCAAGGTGCGCCCCAAGCGCAAGAACGGATACGGCCTTTTTGGCATCCCGCACATTTTATCTACCGCCATCTGGCTCGTTGTCGTGGTAGTTGTCGGCGTTACCTGCGGGCGCCTGATTTGGCTGTGCGCCGCGGACGTGCTGGCCTTCGGCCGGGAGGATAGTGAGGTTACGATTACCATCACGAGCGAGGATTTGCTCGACTTCGACAACGTCGTGGAAAAGCTCTATGAAAGCGGGCTGATTCAGTATCCCAATCTCTTCAAGCTATATGCCGAATTTTCCAACGCCGAGGAGGAAATCAGCGCGGGAACCTATGTTCTCAACACGATTTACGACTACCATGCGCTGGTTTCGCGCATGAGCGCAGGCTCCTCCTCGCGCTCGACGATTACGGTAACCATCCCAGAGGGCTACACCTGCGCGCAAATTTTCGCCCTGCTGGAGGAAAACGGCGTGTGTACCGTCGAAGAGCTGGAGGAATACGCCTCCACCTCGGAATTTGCCTCCTATGATTTTCTGGTGGACGCGCCGCGCGGCAACGCGAACACGCTGGAGGGCTTCCTGTTCCCGAACACCTACGACTTCTATATCGGCTCCACGGCCAGAGAGGTATATATCCGCTTCCTGAACGAATTCGATGCTGAGCTGGACGAGGATTTGCTCGCCTACCTCGATACGCTCAACGAGGATCTTTCTGCACGCTGGCGCGCAAACGGCTACAGCGAGGACTATATCGCCGAGCATCAGATGACGCTCTATGATGTGATTATCGTCGCCTCCATGATTGAAAAGGAAAGCGCGAACTCCGGCGAAAACTACTACGTTTCCTCGGTAATTTATAACCGTCTGGTAAGCCCCGACTACCCCTATCTGCAAATTGATGCGACCATCGTCTATGCGACAGGTCACACCGACCTGACCGCCGAGGATTTGGCGCTCGACTCGCCCTACAACACCTATCTTTACGCGGGGCTGCCTCCCACGCCGATTTGCAACCCCGGCATCAACGCCATCATGGCGGCCTTCAGCCCGGCGGAAACCGACTACTATTACTACGTCCTCGATCCTTCCACCGGCGAGCATCACTTCTCCACCACGCTCGACGAGCACAATGCCTTTATTGCGAGTCTGAACGAGGAATGAGAAAGCTGGAGCTGCTTAGCCCCGCGGGGGACGCGGAGAGGCTGAAAATGAGCGTGTTATACGGCGCGGATGCCGTGTACCTCGCGGGTACCTCCTTCGGAATGCGCTCCTTTGCCGGGAATTTCCCGGCGCAGGAGCTGCCGAAGGCGGTGCAGTTCGCGCATTCGCACGCAGTCAAGGTACATGTTACGGTGAACACCATGCCCCGAAACGACGAGATCGGCGCTCTGCCGGAGTATTTGGCGCTTTTGCAGGATGCGGGGGTGGACGCGCTGATTCTGGCGGATTTGGGTGCGTTCATGCTGGCGAAGAAATACGCGCCGCGCTGCGAAAGGCATATTTCCACCCAGCAATCCATCGCCAACTACGAATGTGCGCAAAGCTGGTTCGACATCGGCGCAAAGCGGGTGGTGCTTGCGCGCGAGCTGAGCCTGCAGGAGATTGCTGAAATTCGGCGCAGAACCTCCCCGGAGCTGGAAATAGAGACCTTCGCCCACGGTGCGATGTGCGTTAGCTATTCCGGCCGCTGCCTGCTAAGCAACTACATGACTGGGCGGGATTCCAACCGCGGTGCCTGCGCCCAACCCTGCCGCTACCAATACGCGCTGATGGAGGAAAAGCGGCCGGGCGAATACTTCCCGGTATTTGAGGACGAAAAGGGAACGTACATCCTCAATTCCCGTGACATGTGCATGATTGACCACCTGCGCGAGCTGATGGACGCCGGTGTGGACTGTATCAAGCTCGAGGGGCGGGCAAAATCGGCTTACTACGCTGCAGTTGTCACCGGCGCTTACCGGCATGGCATTGACGCGGCGGCTGCTTCCGAGCCGCTCGACCCTGTCTGGCGTGACGAAGTGGAGCACGTTTCCCACCGCGTCTACTCCACAGGCTTTTACTTCGGCTACCCCGGCCAATACACCGCGCACGCGCGCTACGTCCGCTCTTGGCAGGTGGTCGCGATCGTCCTGCGCTGCGGTGCGGACGGGCTTGCCCGATGCAGCCTGCGCAACAAATTCCGCCGCGGCGACGCGCTCGAGGTCGTCGGGCCGGACTTCCGCCCTCTTGCTTTCACCGCTGAGGAGCTTTTAGGTGCCGATTTTGCGCCGCTCGATGAACCGCGCACACCGCAGGCAGAATTCTACCTGCGGCTCCCCTGCCC
>JAJQFT010000074.1 GCA_021200975.1 Bacillota bacterium
CACGACAGGAATCTTTTCTTATTTTCTCCCTACCCCAACTATTGACATAGAGCCAGAAAAAATGCCCGTTATCGGCTTGATGTCTGATAACGGGCATTTATCGTGTTAGGGCAAGTTTTCTTTCCAAAACCATTTTGAGGGGGTATCTCGCGCCAATTTTCTCGCAGGACAACATTTTTATAATCATGCTTGATCTCCAAAAGAAATTCTGACGGATTTTGTTCTGGCGCAATAAAATAGACACGATTTTTCGTCCTTGTCATTGCAACATAGAACAGTCTTCGTTCTTCTGCATAATCAATAGAACGGTCACCCTTTATTACAAACGCCAGTACAGGATCATCCTCAATCTTCGACGGAAAACCATAGGTTTCATTTCTTCCATTCACGACAATGACATTATCGTAACCCAATCCCTTAGAAGCATCTACCAGCCCACGAACTCGTTCATCAGGTATTATCCGCCGAGGCTTACTCCAAGCATGGTTTTAATATACACGGCGTGGTGTTCGATGAGATGCACACCCAGCCCAACCGAAAGCTCTTTGATGTCATGACCCAAGGCTCCAGGGATGCCAGGATGCAGCCCCTTTATTTCCTGATTACGACTGCCGGAAACGATACCAATTCCATTTGCTATGAGATACACCAAAAGGCCTTGGACATCGAGGCAGGGCGCAAAATAGACCACACGTTTTATTCCGTGATTTACGGTGCCGACAAGGACGAGGATTGGACAGGCCCGGCAGTCTGGAAAAAGCAAATCCCAGCCTCGGCATCACGGTGGGCATCGACAAGGTCAGAGCGGCGTGTGAATCCGCCATGCAGAGCCCAGGCGAGGAGAACGCTTTCCGGCAGCTAAGATTGAACCAATGGGTTGCCCACGGCGGTCACCCTGTTCTTCGCTGGAACATGGACAACGTATTCGTCCGTACTGACCCGGCTGGCAACATCAAAATGGATAAGGAAAAATCCGCAGAAAAGATTGACGGTGCCGTGGCAACGGTCATGGCGCTCGACCGGGCGATACGCTGCGGAAGTGAGCCGGATGACAGCATATATATAACCATCGCGGCATTTTGTTTATATGATACCATTGTTCCGATGTATCAGTTTGCAATGTTCCACATCAATTCTTTTGTTCCGATGCCGGGGCTAGATTTATTATTCCGCTAAAACGTGAAATGTTGTTCCGATAGCCTTGATATTATTCCGATAACGTGGTATAATGAAAGGAAGTTAGAGAGAAAGTCACAAAACCATAGCGCTGGAAACTCTGATAGGCAGGAGGAAAAACGATGTATATAACGGTAAAAGAGGCCGCCGAAAAGTGGGGTATTTCCGGCAGAAGAATACGAGTCTTATGCTCTGAAGGTAAAATCCCCGGCGCATTTCAAGAGGGACGCGGCTGGAAAATCCCAGCGGATGCGCTGAAGCCTGCCGATGGGCGACACAAATCCAAAGAGAGCATTTTTGCACAGATTGAGCGTAAGAAGGCGGAACTTGACAGCAAACGCCCTTTAACAGAGGGCGAGGTCGCCAGACTGAACGAAGAGTTTGTTGTGGAATACACCTATAATTCAAATGCAATTGAGGGCAACACACTAACCTTACGGGAAACGGATCTGGTCCTGCGAGGTCTTACGATTGACCAAAAGCCGCTGAAAGACCATATGGAAGCGGTCGGCCACAAGGAAGCGTTTGACTATATATGCGAACTTGTTAAAGAAAAGGCGCCTGTCAGCGAGCGCATAATCAAGCAGATACACTACCTCGTGCTTGCGGACAAAAAAGAGGATCGAGGCGTTTACCGCAGAGTCCCCGTGCGTATCATGGGCGCGCATCATGAACCGGTCCAGCCCTATCTGATTCAGCCAAAAATGGAGCAGCTTTTACAGGACTTTGCCGAAAGTGAGGAGTATATCGTAACAAAACTGGCGCGCTTTCATATCGAATTTGAGGGCATTCACCCTTTCATTGATGGCAACGGCAGAACAGGTCGCCTGCTGGTGAACCTGGAGCTTATGAAAGCCGGTTATCCTCCGATTGACATCAAGTTCACGGACAGGGTCGCATATTACAATGCTTTTGATGAATATCACGTCAAGCATAACCTTTCTGCGATGGAAAATCTGTTTGCAGGATATATCAATGCAAGGCTGGATATGTATTTGAAAATATTATAAGACACGTTTCTGGCAAGTTAAGCATCTACCTTCGGGCAGGTGCTTTTCTTATGCCCATTTTTGGCAAGAGGGGAGATTTTTATGGGTATTTTTTCAAGTATGTTCAAGGCGAGAGATAAGCCCAAAGACAGCACTTCCGGCAGTGCCTACCGATTCTTCTTCGGCGGCAGCACATCTGACAAAGCCGTCAATGAACGCTCTGCTATGCAGATGACTGCGGTGTATGCCTGTGTTCGTATCCTATCGGAGTCTATTGCCGACCTGCCTGTCCATCTGTATCGGTATCAAAGTGATGGAAGCAAGGAGAAGACGCTGGACCATCCGTTGTATCGTATCCTGCACGATGAGCCGAACCCGGAAATGACATCGTTTATCTTCCGAGAGACGCTTATGACCCACCTGCTTCTGTGGGGCAATGCCTATGCCAAAAATCATCCGCAACGGCAAAGGGCAGGTCGCAGCACTGTATCCGCTGATGCCTAACCGTATGACCGTCGACCGAGACGATAAGGGTCATCTGTACTACAGCTACCAGATGTCCGATTCCGACGCGCCCACCATGAAAAGCTGCACGGTCATCCTGAAACCCACAGATGTCCTTCATATACCCGGTTTGGGCTTCGACGGCTTGGTGGGCTACAGTCCGATCGCTATGGCGAAGAACGCCATCGGAATGGCGATAGCCTGTGAGGAGTACGGTGCGAAGTTCTTCGCCAACGGCGCCACACCGGGCGGGATCCTGGAGCATCCCGGCATGGTGAAAGGCCCGGCGAGGGTGCGGGGCAGCTGGAACGCTGCGTTCGGCGGGAGCCAAAATTCCAATAAGGTAGCCGTTCTGGAAGAGGGCATGAAATACACGCCCATCTCCATCTCGCCAGAACAGGCTCAGTTCCTGTAAACAAGAAAATTTCAGATAGATGAAATTGCTCGTATTTTCAGAGTGCCGCCCCACATGGTCGGTGACCTCGAAAAGTCAAGCTTTTCTAATGTTGAGCAGCAGTCTCTTGAGTTCGTGAAATACACGCTTGAGCCATGGATAGTTCGTTGGGAACAATCCATCAACCGGGCGCTTCTTTCCGAAACCGAGAAGGCTGCTTATTTTGTCAAGTTCAATGTGGAGGGTCTGCTGCGTGGCGATTACCAGAGCCGCATGAACGGCTATGCGACCGCCAGACAGAACGGCTGGATGTCTGCCAATGACATCCGTGAACTTGAAAACCTGGACTGCATGCCATCATGGCGGAGCTGACAAGCTATGCCGACCTCGCTGCAGACGACATGAAAACGGCTGTGAAAAAGGCCGGCAAGGGGAGCTATCTGGAGGATGGAACGCTGGTAGGGCATCTGCTCCCTGCCATTGACAGTCAGCTCGGAAAAGCGCATAAGCTGCAAGGGAGGCTGAGTTATTGATGAAACCAGACATTTATTTGAATGGCACGTCCATGAACTGCCTCGGCTGGCTGCGGGAGAGCATCGACTTCCCCACGCCGCAGTCCCAAACCAATACCATTGTGGTGCCGGGCAGGAATTCTCCTGTGCGGTACACGGAGGCTCTGGGGCGAGTGAGCTACAATCCCAGAAGCTTTACCATTACCCTGACCATGCCGGGGACAAGGCAGCGGTTCCATACCATGGCGGCAATCCTCGCCAATACCTATGCTGGTCAGTTGACGGAGGTGGTCACAAGCGAGGAACCAGACCTGTACTTTGTCGGCACTTTGCAGCTGACGCTTTCCTATGACCCGCTGACGGGCAAGGGACAGGTGGTCATTTCCTGCGAGGACGGAGACGCCTACCGCTACCATGTGGACGAAACGGTGGTAGCACAGGCCGGCAGCGGAACGGTTGCCTTGACCTGCGACTATATGCCGGTAGTGCCGACTGTAACTACCACGGAGGAAACCGCTCTGAGTTGGACGGTGGATGGCGACAGCTTCTACAAATCCGTCAGCGCCGGGACATGGACATTCCCGGAGCTGGAGCTGGCCTATGGAAAGAACAGCATCGCCGTCACCACCTCCGGCACAGTGACCTTCACATACCGAGAGGGACGATTGTAGTCATTTATACACAAGAATCTGCATGGATTGCCAAGGAGGAAAGCAGAGGCAAAATTCACCCCAGACCCGAAAAAGGTCTGGGGTGCTGTGCTGCAAATTTGAAACGCCTCTTTACCTTGAAGCGGGAACAACTGTTAAATCACAGTCGAGGGCCGCTGCTACCTTTAGAAGCGTATCAAGCTGGGGGACAACTCTTTTGCTTTCCAGCCGTGCAATAGCGGACTGCGTAAGGCAAGCGGCTTTTGCCAAATCCTGCTGTGTCATTCCATGACTATGGCGCTGTTCAATCAGTATATCAATGATATTCGCACAGTTTTCAGACATGGGAAACACCCTCTATCGGTACGCTGTCCAGATAGCAACCATCCGGGCAAAGGTCAATCTTGTTGCTCCAAACCTTGTCGCTGTCAATGTTGGGGTCAATATCCCATGCTATGCAATGGGTGTCGTCCACATAGACCCGGCGAAAATCTTTCAGGCTGAGGAATGGTTCAAATACCGTACCTTTTTTCAGAAGTGGGCGCATATCATAAAGCCTGGTTTCACCATTGTCAAAGGAAATCGTCAGAGTAAAATCATCGTTGGCAACAACGTCCTCAATTCTCCTTTTGCCATTGGCAAAATATTCTGCTGTTTGGCGGTCAAAGCCTTTAGAAAGGTAAAAATCTATTGTGTTTGCCATATTATCACCTCCGGGGCAATCGCTTACTTCAGCGGCTCTATAGCAAATAAATCCTGTTTATTTTTTGCAAGCTCCCAGTTTTCACGCAGCTCTTCCTGATGGAAAGCGACCCAGCCCAGGAGCATTTTTAATTGTTTAGAGGCCATTTTACCATCTAAAACCTCAAGTTCTTCAATAGACACGATAACTTCCAACCCGCTGTAAAATGCGTGAAAATGGGGGCGGCATATGGTCGCTCCAGTAGATGCAAGCCTTAATCCCTCTGAACATGGAAATTGTTGGTATTTGTCCATCCCCTTTCTTGACAACTGAATTATAGCACATTTGTTATATCACGTCAATAGTGAATTTGACATTTCATCTCCTTGAACTCAGAGTCATCTGGGAAAACCAACATCCCAGGCCCGGAAAAGCTCTGGGGTGTTGTGTTACAATGGGATTGTTTGCAGGGCTTTTCTATTTCTTGCCGCTGCTATCTCAGCATTGATTTCATATAGTGACATATCTGAAATTCCATTTTCTTCGGCAATCCAGCTTGCGGATTGCAGGGCCTTCTTTTTTGCAGGGCTTTCCATAAGGAAAAATTCCAGCTCTAAAGCATCGTATTCTGCCCGGACATCCGGCTTTTTCAATTCTTCCCGCTTAAATTCTTCAAACGTCATAGTTGTCGATCCTCCTTTGGTAAGTCTACTGCAATATCAAACACACCAGCTTCTGCTGCTTGACCGATAGCAAAAGGCAGCGAGCGGGACTATAGTGACGCCCGTCGGAGAAATGTCGGTTTCTCTGATGGGCGTTTTTCGTTCCATTCGGAGCTGCCGCCTTTCATAAACCCGAAAGGCCAAAAATTCCTGCTTGACATCGCCACTTAATGAAGTATAATGAAATTAATACGAAAAACCATATTAAGGAGGATGACAGGAATATGAAACAGATTAGGAATCCGAAAAGGCTCTTATCCCTTGTGCTGGCGCTTCTGCTTGTTTTTACAGCGGCGGGCTGCGGCGCAGGAGAGGCTGACGACACAATCTCGACCACGGAAACCACAGCGGAGACGATTGCAGAAGCTGCGGAGTATGCCCTGGAGCTTACAAACGGCGACTTTGAAACCCAGGACTTTGAAGGCTGGACGGTGGAGGAATCTTCGTCTGGCGTCGTGAACGTTCAGACGGATGACTGGGCGACCGTGAACACCTCGTATTTTGTAAAAATGTATTCCTATGCCGGTGGCTCCTTTACGCTGTTGCAGAATGTAACCATTGCAACGGCGGGAACATATGTGGGCGGAATATACTATGAGGGTTCCAGCACCTTTGAGGGGACGCTGACGTTTTCTATCCTCGTCAATGGGGAAGAAGCGGCGGCTCTAGATATCACCCCCAGCCTGGACTGGGATGTCTGGACAACGGCAATTACCGATGAAATCGACGTTGAAGCAGGGAATGTCGTCACGATTCAGATTTCCGGGGAGCTTTTGGCCGATGACTGGGGCGATATTGACAATGTTGTATTTGTAAGCGCAAGCGAAAAGGACACGATAGAGGCTGCCAATGCCGGATTGAGCGGCGAGGCCAGCGCCTCGGACGCCTCTGGCGATGATTCCTTGGAGGATTATGGCGTCTCGCCTGAGGAGGCAAATTGGGACATCCAGCAGGCCGGGGCCACAGGTTCAGGCACAATTGGCTGGGACGGGATTACCTACAACGGAACCGTCATAAATAGCGGAAACTGGATCAAGGGCGTCGATGTTTCGTCTCTGATTTCTGTGGAAAACAGCGGAGTGGTTTATTACAATTCAGACGGCGAGGAAGATGATCTGCTTGCCATCCTGACGGATGCGGGCGTAAATTATGTCCGGGTGAGAGTGTGGAACGACCCATATGCAGAGGGCGAAGAAAAAACGCCTGAAAACAGCTACGGCGGCGGTGTATGCGACCTGGCGTATACCTGCGAGATTGCGGCAAGGTGTGCAGAGCTTGGCCTGACGCTGTATGTCGATTTCCATTATTCGGATTTCTGGAGTGACCCAAGCAGATCCTATGTCCCCAAAGCGTGGGAGGATTATACGCTTGAGAAGAAAGAAGCAGCTCTGGCCGAATATACCACGGAGGCCCTCACACAAATCGCCGCAACTGGCGTGGACATTGGCATTGTTTCGATTGGTAATGAAACAAATACCTACCTTGCCGGCGAAAGCGGCACAGCAAATATCGCAAAGCTGGTTGCAGCAGGCTGCCAGGCGGTAAGAACGTTTGACGACAGTATTTTGATTGCCGTGCATTTTACAAACCCTAACCCGACCACCTATTACGGATATGCCAATGCGCTTGCGGCGGTAGGGGCGGATTACGATATCTTCGCATCGTCCTATTATCCATTCTGGCATGGAACGATTGAGAACCTGACCGAAAGTCTCAATTCCGTGGCGCAGGCGTTCGGAAAACTGACAATGATTGCAGAATACTCCTACGGCACAAGCGGCTCCTATGGCGCTGAGGTGGAGGATGTTTTCGGAACGCCCAGCGAGGGCGGTCAGGTTCAGGCAATTACCGTATTGAATGAGGCAGCGGCACAGATTGACAACTGCATCGGAACTTTTTACTGGGAGCCGGCATGGTTGCTGACTGCGTCTGACACATGGGCCAGTGAAGGCTCGGGCTGGATCAACGCTCCCGCAGCGGAGTATGACCAAGCAAATTCGACCATAACCGCGGCCCAGGGCAGCGCCTGCTATAACGAAGCCCTTTTTGATGCGGATGGCTATCCCTACAAGGCAATAAAAGAGGGAGTATTCAACCAGCTTTGGACAGACGGCCAGTAGGCCGACAGGGGAGACAGCTTCATTTAACCCTGGCAAGTAGTGATTGATAGAGAACCAAAATGAGCCTGTCGCAGATCGGGAATTCTGCAACAGGCCCATTTTACCGTTTGGCAGGCCGTCACCTTATGCTTTTCAGGTCGTCCAGCAGGTAGTCATACTCCTTCAAATCATAATCATTATAATTTTTAGCGTATAGGTCATAGGACAGTTCGTCGAGGAGGTCAAGGTTCGGGTCGTTCGCTTTCTGCCAAAGTGTTTCCTTTACGACTTTGCCGTTTTCAATGGCCGCTCTTATTCCGTTTTTTGTCACACTGTGAATGTCAACGAATATTTGAGCCATGTGCGCATCAGTATTTGAGCCACTTGT
>JAJQFT010000099.1 GCA_021200975.1 Bacillota bacterium
ACCGACGCGCTGCTCCGGCTCAACGTTTCGCCGCGGCACAAGGGCTTCCCGCTCGTGCGCGAGGCGATTCTGATGCACCCGCAAAACGAGAGCCGCTCCATGACCAAAGAGGTCTACCCCGAGCTGACACGTCTGTTCGATGCCAGTCAGATTCAGATCGAGCACGCCATCCGCACGGCCATCCACGCGGCGTGGGAGCACCGCGAGCTGCGCGTCTGGGCGCAATATTTCCCGCTCGACCCCAGCGGCGACGTCTCTCGCCCCACCAACGCCGGCTTCATCACCCGCCTCTCCGCCGCCCTCCAAATCGGGAGGCTTTAAGGGGCATCATCACGCTCCGCTTTCCGTGCCGCTTTGCTTTTTCAGAGCAGCAGAAGCAAATGATGGAGCAAAGCAAAAGCGAAAATACCGCCCATGAGCAGTACCCAAAAGCTGCTTATGATCGTAGAAATAATGTTTACTGCGCTTCTGCTTTCTCGGCTCTTTACGCAGACAATGGAAAGTGTCAAGCCCACGAAAACAGAAAGAATATTACCCACCGCCCAGACAGAACGTATTCCGTCTGTCAGCGTAATATGAAGCAAAACCGGGATAAAGGTTGCCAGCGGAAAAATGCTGATAATCAACGCTGCCAGGCTCATTTTTTGTAGTTTCTTCTCCATAAAGTTACCTCATTTCTTTTTTCCCGAAGCGTGTTACCGATACGAAAAGCACCAATGCAAAGATTAAAACAGCACGCGGCAGGAACGGGAACAGATCAAACCCGGTGCTGATGCCTGTTGTTGTGAAATCATGCAGCGAACAGGAAACCAGGTAGCCGCTGTAACAATAGGGGTATGCAATCCAAAGTGGGGTATTTGTTACCAGTACGCCGGGAATGACAAGGAACAGATTGAAACCGACAGACAGCAGCGGCTTATCAAAAAGCACGGTAATCGCCCACAAGGAATAATCCGACGCACCATTTCAGAAGATAGAAAAACGGCAGCGTTTCCGTAATCCCTGCATTGCTTGTGGCGATCAGTCCCGCAATCACGAACACCGCAAGAAATACCACCATTTCCAGAGCCAGAAAGACTAACAGCACACAAAACTTCGCAGCAGAAAGCGCATACCGGCTCACGGGCAGGGCTAACATTTTCAATATCCCGTTGTTTCCCGTTTCCCGTCCTGCAATCATCACACAGACCACGATCATACTGAACGGCAGCAGATAATAGGCATAGACCAATGCGCTTTGAATGAACATAGCAGCCCAGGCGTTTGTATAATCCGGGGTAAAATAGCTATACAGATTTGCCACGCCGGACACTACAACGAGCAGCGGGGCAATGAAAATCAGAGGGACGATTTTTCCTCGTTTGACTTTCATAAGCTCAATTCGAAGCAATTCCAAAAAACTCATTTCCGTACACCTCCTATTCGTACCGCTTATGTTTTTGCAGCCCATAATCCAGCGCAAAGGAAAAGGACTGTCTCAGCCAGAGATACAACGATAACGGTCATATCCGGCTGTGCGCTCATGGCGACGGCAGGCTTTAGCATAACCACAAAGGGATGCAAGAGACCCCCCGCTCCATCCAATGCAGCCAATGCCATTCCGCTTAAAAGCCCGCCACGCCGATACCAAGCGGCACCCGCATATTTTCAAAATGGGACGACACGAAAACCATAAACGACAATACGGGCATTGCCGTTAGAAAGGAATATCCGGCAAAGGATATAAGGGTCTGGGCTTCAAATGGGCCTTGCGGTAAATCCTTGATACCGATTGCGGCAAGTGCCATATTTTGAAGGCATATAGCAATCAAGAGCAGAACGGTCAAAATCAGAAACTTGCATAGGTACATGGCGGGAACGCTCATAGGGAGCATATACATCTTTTTGACTGCGTTCCCCTTAAATTCCATGTTGTAGATCATGCAGGCAGCAACGATGATTCCGAACATATTTAAGACCATAATCATGCCGTAAACCTGCGTCAGCAGAACATCCATATGCGGCAGGGGGCAGATGAACTCTGACAGATGCAGAACGTCAAAAGGCGGCAGTGATTGTGAAACAGAGCAACCGTATTAAAAACCTGATTACCGATCTCAACCTTGCGTCCAAACCGGAATATGATATGCAGCCACTGAAAAAGAGACAGGAAAATGCGATTGCGATTGTCCGGCAAGTTGTTGTAGCTTTTATGAATATGGACATCGAAGAGAAATACCCGATCATTTGGAATACCGATGAAAATCTATCCTCCTGCATCATTGAGGCAGATGGAGATTTGCTGAAACGTGCTGTAGAAAACCTGATTCAAAACAGTATAAACCATAATGAAAATGGATGTACTATTTTTATATCTGTTGCGGAAGATGCTGAAAATTGCATGATCTATATTGAGGATGACGGTATAGGGGCCTCTGAGCGGTTGATCGAGCAGCTGAACCATACGCCCCATTATATGGTCTGCGACACCAGCACTTCCGAACAACGGCACGGGCTGGGGCTGCTGATTGTGAAGCAGATTATCAGCGCGCACAGCGGAACCGTCCGGATTGGAAAAAGCAAATACGGAGGATTCAAGGTTGTTTTGACGATACCGAAGTAAATATGGCCGCTTAGAAGGCGCGCAAATACCCTGCGCCTTCTATTTTCACCCGATGCTGCGCGCCCCACGCCGCTGTTTTGGAATTCGTTTTTCTTGACAAATTGCGGGCGAATAACCGCGCCGTTTTCTCCGGCGGAGGGATGGTTTTTCCTGTTTATCCTTATTTTTCCGAGCAAACGCAGCGCGCAAGCTTGAGAATCAGCGCCGTTTCCTCCTGCGTGCTGATGGGCGCGGGCGCAGTCAGCCATTGCTGGAGCAGGCGACACGCTCCATAGGTCACGAAGTCGATGCGGGCGCGGCGCTCGGCCTCGCTGGGCACATCGGCAAGACTCTCGTGCAGCAGATTCTCGATTTTTGGCAGCGAGAACAGCCGCAACGCGAACTGCGTGCCCTCGCTGCTGCGCATCAGCAGCAGCGTGAGCTCCTTATTGCGCATGGCGTTGTCCAAGCACATCTCCACCCTGCGCTGCACGCCCGCCTGATCGCGCGGGGAGACATCGAGAAGCTGCGCCTCCAAGTCCTCAAGGAAGGCGTCCGTCAGCTCGGCCAGCACATCGTACTGGCTCCCAAAATGATGGTAGAAGGTGCTACGGTTGATTCCCGCCAGCTGGCAAAGCTCCGAGATGGAAATCTGGTGAATCGACCTGTCCCGCATCAGGCGCAAAAACGCGCCGTAAATCCGCCGCTTGGTTTCCAAAATCCGCTGCTCGTATTGTGATTTCATGCCGCCGCCTCCAAAATCCACAATTTCCTCCCATCTGTCGCTTGCATAATCAACAAATGTTGATTATAATAGTAGCATATTTTTCCCGAAAAAACAAGGTGAATTCTATGGAGTATTTCTGGTATATCCTAGCCGCGCTCGGCGCGGGCGTCGGCACCGGGCTGGCCGGGCTGTCCGCCGCGACGGTGATGGTGCCGATCCTGCTCGTGCTGTGCCCCTCGTTCAGCGGGGAATACGGCGCATATCAGGCGACCGCGATCGCGCTTGCCTCCGACATTCTCGGCTCCGCCGTGACAAGCGCGGTCTACGCCCGCAACAAGCGCGTCGACCTGAAGCACGGCTGGGTGATGATGGCCTGCATCATCGCCCTGAGCGCGGTGGGCAGCTACGCCGCCTACCTCGTGGGGAACGTGGTGCTGGGCGGCTTCACGCTGGTGCTGACCTTCTGCATCGGCATCCGCTTCCTTGTAAAGCCGGATACCTCAAAATCCGGAGCAAGCGCCGCCAATGTGCGCCTTGGCTGGAAGCAGATCCTGATTTCCCTCTTCTTTGGGCTCACGATTGGCTTTGGCACCGGCTTCGTGGGCACCGGCGGCGGCATGATGATGCTGGTGGTATTCACGGCCTTCCTCGGCTACGACCTGAAAACTGCCGTTGGCACCAGCACCTTCATCATGACCTTCACAGCCCTGATTGGCTTCGTCAGCCACGCGCTGATCCACCCCGCTATCGTGCTGGAATGCTGGGATGTGCTGCTCATTTGCATTGCCGTGGCAACAGCGGCCTCGCTCCTTTCCGCACGCTTTGCCAACCGCGTGAACAGCAAAACCGTGGGCAGGGTCACCGGCGCGATCCTCACGGCGTTGGGCGCCGCCATGATTTACCTCAATTATTTCTGCGGCGTCGTGCTCCCGCCGCTGGCGCAGGAGCTGCTGCGCACGCTGGCGGTGCTGCTTGCCTTCCTTGCCGCAGCCGTGTGCGCCGCGCTTCTGGGCTTCCGTTTTCTGCATATCGGCGGGGAAGCGCGGCGCAAGGTGCTGCACACGGTGGCCTTCCTTCTCATTCTGGTGATGCTTCTGGCGGCGCAGCACTGGTATGTGCCGGTGCTGCTGGCGGCGCTCTTCGTCGCCATCGTGTACCCAGTGCTGAAGCTGTGCGAAAAGCGGGGCTTCTACGCGAGCCTGTTTCAGGAGCGCGCCGCGGGCGAGGTGCGCAGGAGCCTTGTCCTGCTCTTCGCCACCTCCGCCGGGCTGATTGCGCTTTTCTGGGGCGCGCTGGATTCCAAGCTTAGCGTCCTCTCGGCAATCTTGGGATGGGGGCTGGGGGACGAGGCCGCCGCGCTGATTGGCAAGCGCTACGGCCGCCACAAGCTCCGCTGGAGAATAGCGGACGCTCAGAAATCCTATGCCGGCAGCGGCGCGATGCTCCTTACCTCCTTCCTCGCCGTGCTTGCCGCGCTGACTGCCAGCGGTATTCCGCCCGCCGCGGCGCTCTGCGCGGCGGCCGTCAGCGCCCTCGTCGGGACAGTAACGGAGGCCGTCACCAAAAAGGGTTACGACACCGTGACCGTCCCCTGTCTGCTCGCCGCCGCGATCTGGCTGACCCTTCGCGGCTTTTCGGAAAGATAAAAGATACAGAAAGCCCGGCTCCTTTGCGGTAAGCGCCGCGTAAGAGCCGGGTCTTTTTTTGTGATTGCGCCCTAACCTCCGGGAGAAGCCCCATCCGCTATTTGCCGATGGATTCCGCTCTTCCCTAGATTCTTGCCACGCCGGAGCGTCTGGCAGCTTCCGCCACGGCCTTCGCCACCGCGGGCCCCACTCTCGGGTCGAAGGCGGCAGGGATGATATAGTCGGCGGACAGCTCGTCGTCGGAAATCAGGCCGGCGAGAGCCTCGGCGGCGGCCATTTTCATTTCCTCATTGATGTCGCGGGCGCGAACATCGAACGCGCCCCGGAAAATGCCGGGGAAGGCCAGCACATTATTGATTTGGTTGGGATAGTCGCTGCGCCCGGTAGATACCACCTTCGCGCCGCCCGCCTTGGCCTCATCCGGGAAAATCTCGGGAATCGGGTTGGCGCAGGCGAAGATGATAGCGTCGCGGTTCATGGTTTCCACCATTTCCTTGGTCACCTGTCCGGGAGCGGACACGCCAATGAACACATCCGCGCCCCTGATCTGCTCCGCCAGCGTGCCGGGCTTTCTGGAGAGGTTGGTGACCTGCGCCATCTCCTCCTTGATCCAGTTCAGCCTTTCGCGCCCGCTGTAAATCGCGCCGCTGCGGTCGCACATGGTGATATCCCGGAAGCCAGCGGAGAGCAGCAGCTTGACGATAGCAATCGCCGCCGCGCCCGCGCCGGAGGTGACAATCTTTACCTCCTCCTTCTTCTTGCCCACGACCTTCAGCGCGTTCGTCAGCCCGGCGAGGGTGATCACAGCCGTGCCATGCTGGTCGTCATGGAAAACGGGAATATCGCACTTTTCCTTGAGCTTGCGCTCAATCTCAAAGCAGCGCGGCGCAGAAATATCCTCCAGATTGATTCCGCCGAAGCTGCCGGAAATCAGATAGACCGCATTGACAAATTCATCCACATCCTTGGTTTTGATGCACAGCGGGAAGGCATCCACCTGCCCGAAGGCCTTGAACAGGACACACTTGCCCTCCATGACCGGCATTCCCGCCTCGGGCCCGATATCGCCCAGCCCCAGCACGGCGCTGCCATCGGTGATGACCGCGCACAGATTGTGCCGCCGCGTCAGGTCGTAGGAGCGGCTGGGATCCTTTTGGATTTCCAGGCAGGGCTGCGCCACGCCGGGGGTATAGGCCAGCGCCAAATCGTCCCGCGTGGACACCGGCACCGTGGGGTTGATTTCGATTTTGCCCTTCCACTGGCCGTGCAGGCGCAGGGATTCTTCTGCATAGTTCATAAGCTTCCTCCTTTATTTGCCCAGCTTTTCCCTGACCACCCGGGCGATATGCTCGTCCGTCAGGTCAAAGCGATCGCGCAGGTAATCCTGCGGCCCGACCTCGCCGAAGCAATCCTCGATAGCGACATAGCCTACTCTCGCCTCGCCATCCAGGCATTCCTTGACGGCGCTGTACAGCCCGCCGATTTTGTTGTGATTCTCCGCCGTGACAAGCACGCCGGTTTTCCGGGCATACTGCCGAACCAGCTCCTCATCAAGCGGCTTAATGGAGAAAATGTCAATTACGCAGGCGGAAATACCCTCCTGCTCCAGCTTCTGCGCCGCCTGCAGGGCCTCGTGCACCATGATGCCGCAGGCGATGATGGTCGCGTCGGCGCCCTCGCGCAGGACGATGCCCTTGCCGAAGGTGAAGTGCGTGCCCTCCGCGTAGACTTGGTAGGATTCCTTACGGGGCACGCGGAAATACTTCACGCCGGGGATATCCTTCGCCTGATGCAGAATGTCCACCAGCATGGGCACATCGGTGACATCCACGATTTTCGCTCCGGGCAGGGCGCGGTAGAGCGCCACATCCTCAAAGGGCATGTGCGTCCCGCCGTTGAAGGCGGCGGTGATCCCCGGGTCGGTGCCCACCACGGTGACGCTATTGCCGGCATAGCCGCCGGAGAGGAAAATCTGGTCGTAAGCCCGGCGGGAAACAAAGGGCGCAAAGGAATGGACATATGGCTTCCAGCCTACGGCGCTCATACCGCAGGCGACGCCGACCATATTGGCCTCCGCCACGCCGCAGTTGATGACCCGCGGACTATGAACGGCGCTTACGCCGCTGCACGACTGCAGGTCCGCGTCCAGCCAGACCACATTTTCGTCCTCGTCCAGGAGCTGCTGCATGGTCTTTCCAATCATGGCCTTGAATTGGCGGGAATCCTTGCGCCCGGTATACACGATTTTCATATTCCGCCTCCCTGCGCTTCCAGTGCGCTCAGCTGCGTGCGAAGCTCCTCCAGCCAGCGGTCAAAGACCTCGGCGCTTACGTTCATGGAGTGGTTGCTCACGGTCTGCTCCACCTGCGTAACGCCCTTGCCCTTGATATTGTCCATCACGATGGCGATCGGCCGATCGGAGGTCTTGGTAAGCGCATCATATAGCTGCGCGACGTCGTGGCCGTCGATTTGGACTGCCTCGAAGCCGAAGGCTTCAAATTTCGCCCGGATGTCAAACGGCTCGAGAATATCGCTTACATAGCCGTCGAGCTGCTTCTTGTTCCAGTCGATCAGCCATGTCATATTGTTTACGTTTTTTCCGGCGGCAAACATGGCCGCCTCCCATACCTGCCCCTCGTTCAGCTCGCCGTCGCCTACAATCAGGTAGGTGCGGCTGCTCCTGCCCTTGAGCTTGTCGCCATAGGCCATCCCCACGGCAAGGGACGTTCCCTGCCCCAGAGAGCCGGTGGTCATGTCCACGCCCGGGGTGAGCCTGCGGTCGCAGTGGGAGGGCAGGTGCGTGCCCGGCTGATTGAGGGTATAGAGCATATCATAGGGCATATAGCCCTTCAGTGCCAGCGTGGCGTACACGGCCGGGCCGGCGTGCCCCTTGGAGCATACGAGCTTATCGCGCTCCTCCCATTGGGGATTGCGCGGGTCGATTCGCATCACCTTCCCATACAGCACCGCCAGCGCGTCCACCACCGACAGGCTCCCGCCAATATGGCCGAAGCCGCGCGATTTCACGCATTCGACGGTGCCGATACGAATCCGCAGGGCAAAGCTTTGCAGCTCCCGTTTTTCCTGATCCGTCATGATTGATCCTCCTGTTGTTCTGCAATTGGCAGGGTCGCCCCGCCGAAGGGCATGGCAATCACGGTAGCGCACGCCCCGTATTTCTCCATTGCCCGGTCGAAGGCGGCCTGCGCGCTGGGCTGGGGATTGAGGAAGATGCTGCGCACAAGGCTCTCATCCATCTCGCTGACCAGGTCGATCGACGCGTCCTCCAAAACCATCGCAATGGCCGCCGCCTTGTGACCGCCGAGCTGAAAATCTCTGTGAACGCGCTCTATCAGCGAATGCGCCGTGGGCGCCTCGGTGAGCCACTCGGCAAATACGCCGCTGCCCAGCCCCTCCTGGCACGCGCCAATCAGGATAATGGTGCCGCCCTTTTTTACGGCGTGCTTGGCATTGTCAAGCGCCTTCTGGGTCTGGTAAAGGTTGGCATCCTTCGGCGCGCCTCCCTGCGAAACCAGCACGATATCCGCCCGCTGCCGGATTGGCTTGCGGTACATTTTATCCAGATACGCGCAGCCGACACGGTGCGCCCGAACCACATCCCCCGCCACGGCATAGACAATGTGCTTATGCTCGTCGAGCACCACATTGACAAGGTAATCCAGCCCGACGATTCTGCCCGCCTGCTCGATATCCTCCCGAATGGGGTTGCCCTCCAGCTTCCCGGCGCGCGCCTCGGGGCGAATCATCATGCGGTGGTTCGCCTGAATGGCCTCCGGCGTGGAAACGCCAGGCATCAGCGCCTTTGCGCCGCCGGAATAGCCGGCAAAATAGTGAAATTCAATATTCCCCGTGCAGATTCGGAAATCCGCCTGCGCCACGACCCGGGTGATGTCCACCGGCGTACCGCAGTCAGTAACGCCCATACGAACGCAGTCCTCCGGGTCGCTGTCCACGCAGCGCACGCGGGAATATACCTCACTGCCCACGAGCCTCTCGCGCTCGCGCGGGGTATGCGCGCGGTGCGAGCCGAGGCCGAATACCACCGTGACATCCTCCGCCCGGCAGCCGGCGGCAAAAAGCTCCTCCAGCAGCGGCGGCAGGATTTCATAGCTGGGAACGGGACGGGAAATATCGCTGACGAGAATCGCCACCCGCTGCCCGGGACGCACCTTCCGGCGCAGCGGAATGTCGCCGATAGGGTTTGCAAGTGCGTAGCGAACCGCCTCCTCGCCCCGGCGGGCGTGCTCCATGGGATTGGCAGTAAGCACCGCCTGCAAATTCCCGTCAGGGATCTGCACAGTCTGCACGCCCTCGCCGTAGCCGAATTCGACGATCATGCCGCGTCCCCTCCGAATTTATCGCAGGCATAGCGCAGCGCCTTGACGACGGGCAGCTCCTCCCCGGTCAGGAAGCGAATGAGCGCCCCGCCGCCGGTGCATACATAGCCCAGACGATCCTTGACGTGGTACTGGTCCGCGGCGGTCACGCTGTCGCCGCCGCCGACGACGGTGAAGCCCTTCGCATCCGCCAGCGCCTCAAAGACCACGCGGGTACCAAGCTCTGTCTGCGGCACTTCAAACACGCCCATCGGCCCATTGACGAACACCGTTCCGGAGGACAAAATCGTCTCGCGATAGCGATGCGCGGTTTCCGAGCCGATGTCCAGCACGGTCGCGTCAGCGGGAAGCTGCCCAACCGGGCATTCCGCCCGCTCTCCCCCGGCAAGGTAGGCAAGGTCTGTGGGCAGGGCGATGCGGGAGCCGTATTTCTCCCGGATTCCCCTCGCCTTCTCGATATACTCGCCGTAGCCGCTCTCTTGAATAAAGTCCATGCTTCCCTGCCCGATGGGCTCGCCCGCGGCGGCAAGAAGGATATTCGCCACCAGCCCGCCGGTGAGCACCCGATCCGCCGCGCCGCTGCCGAGGACGGTTTCCATCATCAAAAAGGCGTCGGCGATTTTTGCGCCGCCCAATACATAGGTGCATGGGTGCGCCGGGCTTTCCATCAGCTCCGAAATGACGCAGTATTCCTTCTCAAACAGCCGCCCCATGGCCGAGGGAAGCACCTGCTCGAAGCCGCACAGGCTGGGTTGATCCCGGTGCGCGGCGGCGAAGGCATCGCATACATACAGGTCGGCCAGCGGCGCGAGCTTCTCCACCAGCAGGGTCTTCGCCTGCTGGGCATGGCTCAGGCGCAGCTTCTTCTCGAACAGGGTCTGCTCCTCCGATACGAAGCGCACATTGTCCAGCAGCAGCACCTCGCCCTCGCCCAGGGCGCGGATGGCCTCCCTCGCGGCGGGGCCGCAGACATCGTCGAGCCATTTTACCTCCTGCCCCAGAAGCTCGCTGAGCACCTTGGCATGGGGGCGGGTGCAGTAAAAATTCTGGTATTCAATGTCGCTCCCCTGATGTGCCAGCAGCACCACCTTTGCACGCTTCTGCACCAGCTCGCGGATGGTGGGCACGCAGGCGGTGATTCTTGCGATGCTTTTCAGGCTATCGGTCGCGCGGTCTACCGGCTGATTCATATCCACCCGGCAGAGCACCGTCTTCCCCGCCAGAAAAAAGTCATCTAGTGTACAAATTCCAAATCGCATATCCATCCCTCACGAAAGGCGCGGCCGCAGCCGCAAGCCGGCTTCCTTATGATTTCTTAAACCTGCCGATTCCCAAATAGCGGTTAGTCATCGCCGTTCCCTCTTCGCGTGTCAGCTGCATACGCATGGCCGCGCGGATGGCGTCCATCGTTTCGGGAATGGTGACGGACTCCTGGGGAATATTGATGGCGTACATAATGTCGTTGCCGGACTCCACGATGGAATCCTCCCAGAGCGCAATCTCGTACATATCGCCGCGGCGGTTGCCCAAGTCGCGCGCGTATTTGAACAGGCTGGCGTTGCCCTTGAAGCCCTCGTCGATGGACACCACCCGGATGCGGGGGTGCTTCTGGAAAGCGGCCAGCGCCTGCTCCTTTGTGATTTTCCTGCCGTCCCGCGCGGTGGCGAGTACGGTGATGATATGCCCGTGGGTCACCGGGGTATGCACCAGAATGCCCGTGGCGTCCACATGGGGCATAATGGTCATCAAATCCAGCGCCTGATGGGAGGGTGCCTTCTCCATTTGCAGGGCGTTGGTCAGCCCGCGGTGATAATCGCCGGGGTCAGCCACGCGGCGGATGATGGTGATGGCCACCTTTTCAATGCCGAATTCCCGGTCGAGGCAATCGACGCTGCGAATCAGGCCGGTGGTATTGCAGGAGGTCAGCTTCAGGTAATCCTGCCCCAAGCCCTTCTCGTAGTTGGCATAGCCGTGGAAAAACACATCGGCTACGCTGTTCTTTTCGCCGCCCTGGAAAATGGCCTTCACGCCGTATTTTTCATAGTAATTCGCCTTGTTCTTCGCGCCGACGCCGCCGGGGGCGGAGTCGAGCATGATATCCACCTTCTGGCACAGCTCGTCGAAGCTGCCGGCGACGGGAATATCCTTCGCTTCGAAGGCGGCGGAGTCTGCTCCGTCCACCAGATACAGGTTGTACTTCACGCCGTTGGCGCCAATCATGTCGTTTTCCCGAAGCGCCTGAATGGAGAGCGTGGGCGCGAGGTCGGCAATGCCGACAAGCTCCATATCTCCCTGCAGCGCCACGCCGTCCGCCAAGCGCTGCCCGATGGTGCCGTATCCGGCGACACCTACTTTAATCTTTGCCATACTGTTTTTCCTCCTTAGCTTTCTTGGGAAGTTCTGAATCAACCGCCAGAGCGGTTGGATTCGGAGCTTCTATTGGTACATTTCCGGTTTTTCCATGGTGTTTACCTTGTAGAATTGGGACGTACCGCGGGAGGCGTTCAGGGCATCTCCCGCCACGCAGGCCACATAGCCATCCCACGCAGACGGGCCGGTGAGCTTCCCGCCGCAGTTGATGGACTCCGCCCATTTGCACAGCTCGATGTCGTAGGCCTCGATGAAGCGCTCCTTCCAGTCGGTCATGATGGGCATACTCTCGGCGGGGTTCCCGCTCTCCCAGCCGGCGGGGCGGCTGCGCCGCACCACAGCATAGGGATCGGGCAGCTTCACCGTGCCGTTTTCGCACACCACCTCGCACTGGATGTCGTAGCCATAGCCATCGGCCACCTGAACCTCCACATCGATGAAGCAGCCGTTCTTCGTGCGCATCAGCATCACCTGCGGATTGTCGTAGCCCTTGTTGGAATTGGCGCTCTGCCGAACCCTTACGCACTGCACATCCTCGTATTCCTCGCCCAGCAGCCAGCGGCAGATATCCAGCTCGTGAATGGCCACGTTGGTAACGCCGTTCTCCGTCTTAAAGCCGGGGCCTTGGCTGACATTGCGGTGGCAGGCCTTAATCAGCAGCGGGCGGCCAAGCTCGCCGGAATCGATGATGCGCTTCATCTCGGCATAGCCCCGGTCGTAGCGGCGCATAAAGCCCACCTGCACCAGCCGCTTCCCGATTTCCAGCTCCTTGCGGATAATTTCCTCGCAGTCCGCCGCATTCTGGGACAGGGGCTTCTCGCAGAAGCACCATTTCCTTTCCGCCAGCACCTTCATCACATAGTCGTGATGGGTCGGGTCGATGGAGGTAATCAGCACCGCCTCCACCTCCGGGTCGCGGATCATACCGTCGCAGTCACTGCCATAGGAGCGAATGCCGTAGCGCTCCGCCGTAGCGTCCGCAGCGGCGGCGGCATAGTCGGATACGGCCACCACCGTCGCGCCGGGAACCGTTTCCATGATGCGGCGGCAGTGATCCTTGCCGATTGCGCCGCAGCCGATAATGCCCACTTTCAAGACTTTCTCCATGATTGCATCCCTCTTTTTAATATTTTCTCGCATCCTTCAGGTGCGCAATATGCTCCTCGTAGGCTGCCAGGTTCTCTGGCCGCTTGGAAACCTCGGTATCGCCCACACGCCACCACGAGCCATAGCCGTCGGTCATGGTTTTCGGCAGCACCTTGATATCCAGCAGCACCGGGCGGCCCCGGACGAGCTTGGCCTCCTCCATCGCGTGAACCAGCTCCTGCATGGTGCGCACGGTATAGGCCTTGCAGCCATATGCCTCCGCCACCGCGGCATAATGGATATCCATAAAGCTTCCGCGCAGCCCCTCGGCATCCCGATAGCGCAGCTCCGTGCAGAGCGTTTCGTTCCCGTGGCCGACCTGCAAATTGTTAATGCAGCCGAAGGAGGCATTGTCGAACACGCAGATGTTGATTTTCTTGCCCTCCTGCGCCGCGGTGATCAGCTCGCTGTGGAGCATATTGAAGCTGCCGTCGCCGCAGAAGGCATAGACCTCGTGCGCATCGCCCACGGCCAGCTTCGCCCCCAGCGCGCCCGCGACCTCGTAGCCCATCGTGGAATAGCCGTACTCCATGTTGTAGGTGTCCTTCCCGGTGGGGCGGAACATTCGCTGCATATCCCCGGGCAGGGAGCCTGCCGCGCCAACCGCCACGTCGCCCGGCTCCATCATGGCGTTGATTTTACCCAGCGCCTCCACCTGCGTCAGCGCGGCGTTCAAATCCTCCGCGAAGCGCTGCACGCTGCCCTCGTTGGCATCGCGCACCAGCGGCCGCCAGCCCGGCTCTGGGGAATAGGTGAAGTGGTCGAGCCGCTCCAGTTCCGCCATCCATTCCTTTTTGGCAGCTTCGGGCTCGCCGCAGTAGCAGCTGTGGTAGCCCTCCAGCAGTGCCTGCAGGCGGGGCAGTGCCTCCTTGGCGTCGGCCACTACCGGCACGGCATCCATTTTCAGGCTCTGGAACTCCGAGACATTGATATTGACGAAGCGGCAGTCCTCGCGGTAGAGCCACTTCGAGGAGGTTGTGAAATCCGTGTAGCGTGTGCCGACGCCGATGACCACATCCGCCATCTTTCCAATCTCGTTGGCGGCGGAGCAGCCGGTCACACCGATGCCGCCCAGATTCAGCGGGTGACGCCAATCCACCGCCGACTTGCCCGCCTGCGTCTCGGCAAAGGGAATATCGAAGGCCTCGGCAAAGCGCCGGAATTCCTCATGTGCCTCGGAATAGCGCACGCCGCCGCCGCAGATAAGCAGCGGATGCTTAGCGCCGCGAATCACCTCCGCCGCCCGCCGGAGCGCTTCCTCCGTGGCGGGGCGGCGCTCCAGATGCCAGACGCGCTTGGCAAGGAAGGAAGCTGGATAATCATAGGCCTCCCCCTCCACATCCTGCGGCAGGGCGATGCACACCGCGCCGGTGTTGGCCGGGTCGGTGAGGGTGCGCATGGCGCTGAGCATAGCGCTCATAAGCTGCTCCGGCCGCACAATCCTGTCCCAGTAGCGGCACACCGCCTTAAAGGCATCGTTGGTGGAGATGGAGAGATTGTGGATCTGCTCCACCTGCTGCAGCACCGGGTCGGGCTGACGGCAGGCGTAGGTATCGCCCGGCAGCACCAGCAGGGGGATATTGTTGGCGGTGGCGGTGCCGCAGGCCGTTACCATGTTGGCCGCGCCGGGGCCGATGGAAGAGGTAACGGCAAAAATCTGCTTGCGCTTTTTCTGCTTTGCGAAGGCGACGGCCGCCTGCGCCATCCCCTGCTCGTTTTTCCCCTGATAGATTTCCAGCCGCCTGCCCTCCTGCTGCAGCGCCTGCCCCAAGCCGACCACGTTGCCGTGCCCGGGGATGATGAACACGCCGCGCACGAAGGGCGTCTGCTCGCCGTCCACCTCGAGATATTGGTTTTCCAGAAAGCGCACCAGCGCCTGCGCCATCGTTAAGCGTTCGGTTTTCATGCTCGCTTACTCCTTTCCGTTGGGATAAATGTGGGCGTTAGCATCGCTTCTCCACAGCCATGCGTGCTCCGGGTCGTCGATGCGGGTCTTTTTCCACGGGTCGCCGGGCAAATGCCGGATGCCCCACGCATAGCACATGGCGTAGCCGGGCGCGGCGGTTTGGGAGTGGAAGCCGTGGTTGATCACGGCGCAGCCATTGTGCCCGGTTTGATAGATTTCGCCGTTGGCGAAGCCCGCACCGAAGCCGCAGGGATGGTCGAAGCGGTAGAAGTACACCTCCGGCTGCGGATGGTGATGCGGCGGGTAGGACGACCATTTCCCCGGCAGATTCAGCACCTCGCCGAGCACCATATTGGAAAACGGCGCGTTGTCGTAGTCAAAAAAGGTCTTGATCTCCCGCTCCATACAGCCCATCAGCTCCCCGCCGTTGCCGGCGTGCTGGGTCTGAACTGTTTTCGGCGTGTACAGCACCGGGGCATAATCGCGCTCGTTGCGCGTCGCCTGCACATACAGCTCGCTGTGGCAGCGGGCGGTAAGGGTAATGCGCGTCCTCCTCGGCGCCAGCAGGCAGTAGGCCTCGTGGTGGAAGCAATCCGGGCGCTGCGCCTCGACGGCCTCCGCGTTCCATTCGTAGCGCACGCTGCCGCTGAACAGGAGAATGGCGACCTCCTTCTCCTCGCTTTCGTAGACATAGGTATCCCCCGCCTCCATCAGCAGCAGCCCTACATCCATCTGGGTGCCCATATCGTCGCTCGCGGCGTCAATATAGGCGTTATAGCCGTTGGTCAATTCCGAATTTTTAGAAAAATAGCTCATTTTTTACAACCCCGTATGCTCCCGAATGTATTTGCGCGCCTTGATGGCGTATTCCAGCGGGTCGGCAAGCGCCGGATCCTGCTCCGCCTCCACCAGCAGCCAGCCGGTGTAGCCGGCCTCCGCCAGCGCCGCGAAAACCGGGTCGAAATCCACATCCCCGTCGCCAGGCACGGTGAATGCGCCATTGCGGACAGCCTGCAGGAAGCTCCACCGGTTTTCCCTTGCCTTGGCAACCACGTCCAGCCGCATATCCTTCAGATGAACGTGCCCAATCCGGCCGGCATATTTCTTCAGCATGGCCAGCGGGTCCTCCCCGGCGAAGGTAAAGTGGCCGGTATCGTAGCACAGGAAAACATAACGCTCGTCGGTATGGGCCATCATGCGGTCTGTTTCCTCGCTGGTCTGCACCACGGTGCCCATGTGATGATGATAGCACAGGCGGAAGCCACGGTCGCTGGCGAGAGCGCCAAGGCGATTGAGCCCGTCGCAGAAGCGATCCCATTGCCGGTCGTCCATCACCGGCTTGTGCGCGCCGGTCAGCACCGGCACATCCTTGCCCTGAATCGAGCCGCTCTGCTCGCTCACATTGATGCGATTGGCGCCCACGGCCGCGAGAAAATCCAGATTGGCAAGGAAATCCGCCGCCTCCTCCTCAAAGGGGCGGGTAAGGAGGAAGGAGGAATACCAGCGGCTGGCAATGCGCATTCCCCGCATCTGGAGCGCCTTTTTCAAAACCGCGGGATCCTTGGGATATTTGTTGCCAATCTCGCAGCCGGTAAATCCGGCCAGCGCCATTTCGCTGACGGTCTGCCGGAAGGTATTCTCCGCCCCCAGCTCCGGCATATCGTCGTTGCACCAGCCGATGGGCGCAATGCCCAGAAAAACCTTCTCTTTATCGAACATAAAAACCTCCTGCTTGAAAAAATATTGCCAAATTGTTCAGAGCTTCCTCAAATGTGATCGCGGTAGCGCCGGGCGGTGATCACCCCGTCGCACACATCCAGCGCGCAGATGCGGGCGTTTCTCGCGTCGAAGGCGTCGGCGCCCGGCTCACGGGCATAGTCCCGCCCGTGATAAACCGCGTACCATTGCCCATTGTCCCGAATCAGGGAGTGGTGGCCGGTGCCCTCTTCAAAGGCATTGGCGCTGAGCACCGGACGATAGGTATGCGCGTCGGGATATTTCTCGAAATGGATTTTTGTCAGATCCGTTTCGTCGGTTTTGGCGCGGGCATAGCCGATGAAATAGCCGGGCTGCTGAAAGCAGCCGCCGGAATACATCACATACTGCCAGTCTCCCTCCCGGAAGTAGAACGCGCCCTCGACAGTGTGCCAGTGCTGGCCGGGTCGATAGCGGTCGCGCTGATAGATTTCCTCATCAATCGTTGGCTCCACCACCAGCACCGGGCTTCCGGCCGGTGTAAAGGGGTCGCGCATTTTATCGACATAGATGCAGGTTCCAATCCGCTCCCCCTCGTAGCGGTTGGCGGAATAAAAGAGAAACAGCCCCGCCTCGTTGCGCACAATGTGCGAATCGATGGAGAATGGCTCCAATATCCGCCTTGTTCCGGTGAAGGGCCCCAGCGGATGATCCGCCACGGATACGTGCATCGCGCCGGTGTGGCCGCCGGCATCCGGGCGGGCGTCGGTTCCCTCCATGGAATTGTACATATAGAACTTCCCATCGAGCGCGATCACGCTGGGTGCCCAGAAGGCGGAAAGCTCCGGCACGGACAGAACCGGCCCATAATACTCCCAGCCGCCCAGCAGGCGGTCGGAATGGTAGGCATAAATGGCGTCGTGCCCCGTGACATAGAGGTAGTAGCGCCCGCCGCTTTTGAGAATATAGGGGTCAGCCTGCCCGGCGTAGTGCCCGGCTGCTTTTCCGGTTAGCTGCATATGGACTTCCCTCCCTCGGTACTGGGGCGGATGGAGAAGCGGAAGGAGATTTCCTTTTCATCCAGCCGATAGGGCTTCTCCAGCTCCGGCCCGCAGGAATTGGAGCCGATGCCGGAAACCTTGTAATCGATGCGCAGGTGGGTTTTCCCGTCCGCAGTCAGCTCGTCGGTATGCGCGGCGGCAAGGAGCGCCTGGCAGGAATAGCGGGAGACCTGAATCTCCATCGTCTGCTCGGCGAGGAACTCCAGCCTGCCCAGCCGCAGCATCCGCACATCCGTGTGGTTGCCATGCTCCTGCGGGCGGACATAGGGCACATATTCGGCGGCGGCGGCGCTCTCGTACAGGCCGACGGATCCGGCGTGGCACAGGTCGCGGTAGCTCTCCGCCGGGCCGTTGCCGTAATAGGTAAAGCGCCCGCAATCCCCGGGCAGCGTGAACGAGAAGCCTAAGCGGGGCAGATAAACGGCATCCTCCCGAACCGTGCCGCGCAACGCAACATCCACCCGGCCATCGCGTCGAATCCACAGCTTCAGGCCGTAGCGCAGCACGGGAGCGCGGGAAATTCCGGCAAGCGATCCGGACAGCACGATCGCGCCATCCTCGATCGCGCAGGAATACACCTTGGTGAAGGCCTTGTCGAGATTCTCTCCCTGCCATTCGTTCTTTTGCAGCCAGCGCGACTGAATGTTCCGGTCGTTATCCGTCGGCGCGCGGCAGGCGGACAGCGTCACGCAGCCCGCAAGCTGCTCGTGCCCATCCACGACCATGCTGGTAAAGCCGCCGTAATGCTTGGAAAAAACGTAGCGGAAGCCCTCTCCCTCGGCATAAATCTGCTCAGCGTCCTCCCAAAGCGTCGCGCAGGGCGCGATTTCCTCATGCGCGATGCGGCAGGGCAGGGCGTGCTGGGTGTGGGCAAGCTCCCGCTTCCCCTGGTAGAGCCGGGTGTTCAGGTGCGCACCGTAGCGGCAGGTCTGCTCGGTGTAGTCGATCGGGATTTCCACCGCCGTGTGCGGCGGCGCGGAAAGCGTCATTTCCCGGGCGGTGAGCGTCTGCCCATCGACCTCCGTCCACCACGCGAAGCGGTATTCCTTCAGGTCGGTAAAGTCCAGCCGGTTCGTAACCGTAAGCGTGCTGCCATCGAGCCGCGTGCGAATGGGCTGATAGGCCGCCTTCGCCTCCAGCGAGCCAGCCTTCACGCTGCGGTCGGCAAATACCAGCCCGTCGCAGCAGAAATTGCCGTCGTGGGTCATTTCGCCGGGGAAATCCCCGCCGTATTTCTGCACACCGTCCACCGTCACCACATGGTCGGCCCATTCCCAGATGCAGCCGCCAATCAGCTTGGGGTACCTGTCGAAAAGCTCGTTGTAGTAGAATACGTCGCCGGGGCCGTTTCCCATCGCGTGGGAATATTCGCATAGGAACACCGGCATATTGATATCGTCGGTATTGGCGTAGCGCTCCAAGTCGGCCAAGGACGAATACATCATCGAGAATACATCCGCGTTGTAGATCTGCCCCTTGCGGCTGGCATCCTCCGCGTGGATCAGGCGGCTCGGATCCCGCTGCTTTGTCCAACGAATCATCTCCAGATGGTTGCAGCCGTGCCCGCTCTCGTTGCCGGTCGACCAGATAAGGATGCTGGGATGGTTCTTGAAGGTTTCCACCATTCGCACCATCCGCTCGAGAAAAGCATCCTTCCACTCCGCCTTGGTGCAGGGCCATGCGTTGGACTCCACATCGTAGCGGTAATTCACATTGGGCAGGCGGCGCAGGAAGCCGTGGGTTTCAATATCCGTTTCGCAGATGACGTAGAATCCCAGCTCGTCGCACATCTGGATAAATTTCGGCGTGGGCGGGTAGTGGGAGGTGCGGATGCAGTTGATATTCAGCTCCTTCATCCGGTTCAGGTCGGCGCGCAGCTCCTCGTCGCTCTGGCACCAGCCCCGGTGGGCGCTGGTATCGTGGTGGTTCACGCCGTGCAGCTTCACGCTCACGCCGTTGACCAGCAGCGCATAGCGCTCGGAGATGGCAATGCTCCGCAGCCCGGCCTTGAGCGTGAGAATCTCGCCGTCGCGCGCAAGCTGCACCGTGTACAGATGCGGCTTCTCCGCGTTCCACGCAATGGGCGACGGCGGCGCGTAGGAAAAGCGGTCCGTCATCGTGCCGCTGTAGAGCAGCTCCTCCCCATCGAGGATCCGCAGCTCCGCCGAGCCGTCTATGGCCAGGCAAATCTGCCGGTCGTCGGGGATCATCTCCACGTCCGTAATGTGCCCACAGGGGCGCTGCAAAAGGTAGCAATCGCGGAAAATGCCGTTGTAGCGGAAGAAGTCCTGATCCTCCAGATAGCTGCCGCAGCACCATTTCAGCACCTTCACCCGCGCGGTATTCTCCCCTGCCCGGACGAAATCGGTGATGTCAAACTCCGCCTGCAAATGGCTGCCCTGCGTGAAGCCCACATACCGCCCATTGATGTACAGGTAGGCGCAGGAGGAAACTCCCTCAAAAACGAAGTAGACCTTGCCCCACTTCTGCGCCAGAGAAAACTCGCGCTCATATACGCCGCAGGGGTCGTCGTCGGGCACATAGGGCGGGTCACAGGGGTAGGGGTAATTGATATTGGAGTAATTGGGGGCTTCGTAGCCCTGCAGCTGCCAGCAGGAGGGCACGGGAATGGAATCCCATTTTTCAATCTGCTCGGGCACATCCATCTCACGGGCAAAGAAGGCGAAGCGCCATTGCCCGTTCAGGAGCCGATATTCGCTCACCCCGCCGGGAATGTAGTAGCTTCTGGGCGGGCAGCGGTTTTCGCTGGTAACACGCGGATTTTCAAACTGACGCATAAGAATATGCTCCTTTTCCGAGTTCTCTTGGGGAACGCCGGGCGCAACGCCGCGCTCTTCCCTCAGGGTCGAATGGAAATCACATGGTCAAAGGGGGTATAGTCGGTCAGGTAGACCGTGGCAGCGCCGGGAGTCTTGATCTCGCTGTCCTCCTTGCCCTCGGTAAAGTGGTGCGCGCCGAAGGCCGGGCCGACGCGCATCTGCGCGGCGGTGCTGGACACCGTGAAGCAATCGTCCTTCAGCACCAGAACCTCGTCGCCATGCACCGGCATGGTCATGTGGCTGTTGGAGATGCGGTCAATGCCGCTGAAGGCCAGCTCCACCCGCCACGGCGCGCCCGAGACGCCGGCGGTCACAATGCGGACATCGATGCCCTCCTCCGTCTCGCGGATATAGATGTCGATCTCCATGTTCGGCCCCAGCTTTTTCTTTCTGGCGGCGTTGTCCATCTTCCACCAGTCGGAGGTGGCAGGCTTTTCCTCAAACGGAAGATAGTACCAGCCGCGCATCGTCTGGTGCAGGTGGAAAGCGCCGTCCGCCTCCTCCATCGTTTCGGCCTTGAAGGCGCGATGCTCACAAAAGCTGCCGCCGAGCTTCATCGCCAGCTTGATGGCGCCGTTGTGGACATACAGGAAGTTGGATTTATCCCGCATGACCGTGTAGGTGTAGCTCCCCCGGCGCACTCTGGCGATGCCAGAATCGGGGTAGAAGGCGTGGTAGGCGGTGGGGAGGCCGCACTCGTCGCTCTCGAAATCCTTCAGCTCCGGGTGCAGCATATACTGTATCAGGAAATTGGGGGAGAGGAGATTTTTCTCCCGCGTCACCCGGAAAATATAGTTCGCCATCGCGACAAACTCGGGGATGCCGTATTTCGCCCCCAGATAGAGATACGACCAGTAGTACCCATCCGGGTAGACCAGCCGGTCCTTGTCGAAGCGGGTGGAATTGGCGGTGAAGATGCTGTCATCCGGCTCATAATAGGTCAGCATCATCCGCAGGTTGCGAATCACGTTCTGCTCATAGGAAGGGTCGTCCAGCGCTGCGCAGAGCAGCAGCATCGCCTGATTGTTCACGCCGTTGTAGTTTCCAGCGGATTTTTCGGAATATTCCCCGTCGGCGTTGCAGTCGATTCCCTCAATCAGGTAGGCAAAGGCGCCTTGGGTCAGCTCCGGCTCGGCATACATCTTCCCGCATGTGGCCAGCATCCCGGCGATGGCCCAGCGGTGATTGGGCGTGTGGAAGCCGCCCTCCAGCAGCCCCCGCCCGCCGCGGTGGACGATAGCATCCATCTTCTCCATCAGCTCCCGCTCGCCGGGCGCGAGGGTCTGCTTCGCTTTCAGGTATTGCAGCGCAGGCAGGAGAATACCGATGCAAAAGGCGGTATCCGGCGCGGAGAAGAAATTGCAGGTTATATAGTCAAACAGGCCGTTTTCGTGCTGCTGGCTGGCGGCATAGTCCAGCCCCCGCAGCATACTGGCCAGCAGGGTTTCGTTGTGATAATCGTTGGAATCCGGATTGCAGTACACCGCGGCCAGATCCGCCACGCAGTATAGCGCTTGCTTGGCCATATACACCCCGTTCGGCATGACAAACGCGCCGTAATAGGGGCTGCCATTGTCCAGATTTTGCGTTTTCATAGCCCGATGGGCACGGATTTCCGTATCGTGAAGCATCTGTACATAATGCGCTTTCATAGTATGCGATTCCTCCTATGGCACTCCAGCATCGCGGCGCCCAATAGCCCCGCGTCGTTGCCAAGCTGTGCCAGTACAATTTTGGTGTTTTTTTCTGCGTTTTTTGAGTAGACCATCGGGTAGGTTTTCTCGCGCACCGGCGCAAGTAGCCGCTCCCCGGCATGGCTCACCCCGCCGCCAATGCAGAACACGGCAGGCTGAAAAAGATTGATTAGATTTGCGATGCCCTCCGCCAGATAGGTGGTATAGCAGTCAAGCAGCGCCGCGGCGGCGCAATCGCCCATCGCAGCGGCATCGAACACGATTTTTGCCTCCACCGCCTGCGCATCGCCGCCGCACAGCTCCCAAAGCAGTGTGTCGCCGCGCCGCGCCATGCAGTCCATCGCCTGCCGCCGCAGAGCGCTGGCGGAGGCGTAGGCCTCCCAGCATCCCCGCCTGCCGCAGGTGCAGGGCTCGCCGCCCATGCAAATGCTCATATGCCCAAATTCCGCAGCTGCGCCGTTGATCCCCGGCCAGAGCTTGCCGTCTAAGATAAGGCCGCCGCCGATGCCCGTGCCGATGGTCATCAGCGCGAAAGACTCCTCCCGGCCGCCGCCGGCGATATATTCACCCCATGCCGCCGCGTTGGCATCGTTGGCGAAGCCTACCGGCAGCTCCAGCGCCCGCTCCAGCAGCGGCAGGAAGGGCGCATCCGCGATACCCAGATTGTTGGCGTCCTCGATGTGGCCGTTTTCCGGGTTGGCCGTGCAGGGCACGCCGACGCCCACACCGCCAAGGCTCGCCATGGGCAGCGCGTTGCGCCGCGCCAAGAGGCGCACCAGCTGCGCCATATCCTCCACCAGCGCCTCCACCGGCCGGGGCGCGCGGGTTTTCACGCTGCACCGATCCACGATGTGCAGCCTCTCGTCCACCAGCGCGGCGGCGATGTTGGTGCCGCCAAGGTCAATTCCAATGCGAAGCATAATGCGATACCGCCTTATTTCAGGTGCAGAAGGAGGGTCTTGATTTCAAAGGGCCCGAATTCCAGCGCCAGCTCGCCCTCCCCGCCCAGCAGCTTCGGATTTTCCTCGAGCATATCCGTCTGCTCGACGCTTTGGATCCGCGGCGAGAGCCGGAAGGCGGTCGCCGTCGCCTTACCCATTGCCTCATAGACCCGCGCCATAAGGGCATTGGGCGCCGAGTCTGCCGGTTTTATGGTTTCCACCACGATGTTGCGGCTGCGCGGCAGGAGGATAGGCATCCCCGTGAGCCCCAGCTGCGCGCCGAGGATCGGCGGCTCATTGAGCGCGGCCGCCTCCAGCAGAATATCGCTGTCCGACAGCGCGCCGAGGAACGGATACACGCTGTAGGTGACCTCCTGCGTCCCCTGGTCGGCGTGTCCATCCGGCATCATGGGGGCTTTGAGCAGCGTCAGGCAAATCTCGTTTTCCTGCACACTCACGCCATACTTGCCGTCATTGAGCACCGCCACGCCGCACCCGCCGTCCTCCAGCGCCGTATAGCGATGGTTGCAGACCTCATAGCGATCCCGGTCTGCCTGACGGGAGCGGTGGGTCGGGCGGCGGACATAGCCGAATTGAATCTCCTGAATGGCCTCCGTAGCATAGACATTCACCGGGAAGGCGACCTTCAGCAGCTTATGCCGCTCCTGCCAGTCGATGCGCGTGCAGAAATCCAGCCGCTGCGCCTGATGGCCGAGGAAAATCCGCTGCGTCAGCAGCGAGCCGTGCAGCCGCCGCTCCACGCGCACGCCCACGCCGCCCGGCTCGGAAAACGGCGTAAGCCGCACCGGTGTATCCAGCGGAACCGGCAGCTTCTCGTACATGCTGCCAATCTCCCATGCGTCGTAGGCGACGTTCACATCCTTGTACATCCGGAAGCAGTTGCCCTTTCCCGCCATAAACTCCCGCTTTTCTCCGGGAATCGTCACGCCGCAAAGGCATCCGTCCTCGTCTATGCGGCAGCATAGGCGCGCGTTTTTCAGCTCGTAGCAGCGGCCATCCTCCGTGTGGCGGATAGTCGCGCCGGTTTCCTGCGGCGGCGTGTCGAGCACGGCGCAGCCCTGCGCCGGGATGCACACACCGCGTTCGCTACGGGGGAAGCAGAGCGGGTTATACGCAACGGCCTGCTGCGTCGGCTCGCCCAGCATCTGGCGCAGCAGAGACGCGCCTCCCTGCGCCACATCTTCCAGCTCCTTTTCCGCGCGCTCGTACACCCGGGCGATGGAGCTTCCAGGCGCAATGTCGTGAAACTGGTTGAACAACAGCAGCCGCCAGAGCGAAGCGAGCCTTTTCTTCCATTGCTCTTGGAGCGGCCTGCCGGAAAGGAGCAGCATGGACATGGCATACTCCACCTGCCGGAGGCAGATTTCCGCCTTGCGAATCCCTCGCTTGGTTCTGGCCTGCGAGGTCAGCGTCCCCCGGTGCCACGCTAGGTACAGCTCACCGCAGTAGACATTTTCCACATTTTCCTGCCGGCGGAAGAAATTCACGGGGTTCTCCGTCCGGCAGCGCGGCGCGCCCTCTAGGTCGGCGCAGCGGCGAACCATCTCGAGCATCTCCCGGGTGGGGCCGCCGCCGCCATCCCCATAGCCATAGGGGAAAAGCATACCGTCGATTCCCTCGCGCTGGATGCGATCGTCCTCCCAGCGTTCCACCAGCGCGCCGGGGTGGAACACGGCGTTGTTCTTCTTATAGGAATGGGCGAGCACCCGGCTGCCGTCGATCCCCTCCCACCAGAAAAGGTTGTAGGGGAATGGCTCGGCCTCGGGGTCCTGCCGGGTGAGCTTCTGGGTGGCGAAATAGGGGATTCGGCACCTTTTCATAATCTGCGGCAGCTGGCCGGAAAAGCCGAAGGTATCCGGCATCCACGCCAGTGACACCTCCACCCCCAGCTTCTCGCGAAACCAACGCTTGCCCCAAACAAATTGGCGAATCAGGCTCTCGCCCGAGGGAATATTGGTATCCGACTCCACCCAAAGGCCGCCCTCCGGGTAAAACGCGCCCTCGGCGGTCTTTTCCAACACTCTCTGGTACACATTCGGGTAGAATTCCGCAAGCCATTCGAGTATCGGCGGCTCGCAGAGCAGGAAGCGGTAATCGGTATACTCCTCCATCAGCGCGAGCTGATTGGCATAGGTGCGGGCGGACTTGCGGATGGTTTCCTCCACCGGCCAGAGCCACGCCAAATCCAGATGCGACTGCCCAAAAACCGTAAACTCCGGCGCCGTGGAGCCATTTCGGCATTCCAGCAGGGGCTTTAAGCACCTCCCCGCCTCCACGACGCTTTCCGTAAGCGCCGGCTCAGGCAGCTCAAAATCCGCTAAGTAGGTAAACTGCTTCAGGCCCTCCAGAACCTTCATGGCACGCAGGCTTTTCTCCGGCAGCCTTTGCAGCAGGGAATAGAGGGTCAAATAATCCATCGCCGTCTGAAACAGCGCCTCATTCCAAACGCCGTAGCCAGAGGGGGAAATCGTAAGCTGCGGCTCAATCGGCTCCGGGATGGATTCCTCGCCCCACGCCACAGGCCCCGCGCCCTCGTTGCGGACGCCGTGCCCGGCGTAGCACTCGGCAAAAATCTCATAGTGCGTCCCCGGCTGCGCGCAGCGGGACAGGGTGATGAAGCGGTGCTGCTTGTCGATTGCGCCGGCCTCCACGCCGTTGACCCACACGAGCATTTCCTCGGCCATGCGCAGGGTGAACACCAGCCGCTGCCCGGCGAGCGCCTCCGGCACGGTAAGCGTCGTGCGGAACCAGCCGTACTCCCATTTCCTGCCCCAGCGGCTGCCCTCGCGCGCGGGCGCGAAGCTGCCCTGCCGCGCCTGCTCGAAGGAAAGCTGCTCCATCGTGGTGAAGCCGCAAACCGGCAGGCTGCCGATTTCACGGTAATAGTGCTTCGGAAACTCCTCCGCCCAGATTCGCAAGCGGTCAGACCACTGCCTGCCGATTTTCATGCAACGACCTCCTCCGTTGTGGACGCTCAAACGGAGAACGAGGCGAAAGGAAAATCACCCCATTCTCCGTTTTTGGTTACGAATGGCAGCCCACGGGCGCGGGCTCCACCAGCTTCGGGTCGAGCAGGCACTCAATCAGGAACAGGATGGCAAGCGCCTGCCCATAGGGCATACATTTGAGTGGAATATTCTTGTAAAAGTCCCGGCTTTCTCTGCCCATCGGCGTGCCATAGGACACCTGATGCAGGATGCCCTCGTCATCGATCTGCTCCAGAATAGGCGCAAGCGCTCTCCACGCGGTCTCCTCAAAGCGGCGGTCAAGCCGCCCGGTGTGGGCTGCCCGCAGAATGCCGTAGCCAAAGCCGCAGGTGGCGCTCGCCTCCACATAGGAGTCGGGGTCGTCCAGCAGGGTGTGCCACATTCCGGACGGGTCCTGCTCGCGCGCCAGCGCCTGAACCTGCCGGAGCAAAAGCTCCGTGAGGGTCTTTTCGGTGGCCGGGTCGCAGGGCGCCATCTGCAAAAATTCCGGGATGGCAATGGTCACCCAGCAGTTGCCCCGCCCCCAAAAGGCTTTAGCGAAATTGTGCCGCCCGCGGAATGTCCAGCCGTGGTACCACAGCCCGGTTTCCGGGTCAGCCAGATATTTGGCGTGTAGCAAAATCTGGCGCTTTGCCTCCTCCAAATATCCCGCGTTGCCCTCAATCCTGCCCATATTGGCAAGGAAGAGGACGGTCATAAATAAGGTATCGTCCCACAGCTCCTGATCGTTCCGGGCGTCGGAGGTGATATGCTGGAAGCCGTCCTCCTCCGTCCTGGGGAAATGCTCCACAATCCACCGCGCCGTCTCCCGGCAGGGAGCCAAATAGCGCTCGGAATGCAGGTATTCCCCCACATAGGACATGGTCAAAAACGGCGTGACCGTATTGACATTCAAGGCCGGAAAGCCAATCTGAAGCTGCCTGTCAAAGAATTCGGTCAAAATCCGCAGAAATTTTTCCTGCTTCGTGCAGTTGAAGAGCTTCCAAATCCCGTAAAGGCCCACGCCCTGCGTCCATTCCCAATGCTGGTAGCGGCGAATATCGTCACCGGCCAGATTTTTCTGCTCCATGTTCTTCAGGAAGGTCTCATCGTCCTCATAGAGGACGGGGCAAAAGGAATTTACCAGTTTGGTAAGCTTATCTTCGATTGCTGCTCTTTGCACAGCTTCTACCATAGCCAAATTTCTCCTATTACAGCGTTTCCTCCAGGGCATGCAGGAGTGGGATCAGCTCCGCCGGTGTTTTCACGGTGTAGTCCGGCTGCCAATCCGGCTCCTCCACCCGGTGGAAATATCTGGGCGACCAGTCCAGCCACACAGAGGTAAGCCCCTGCCGGTTGGCCCCGGCCACATCCTTCTTCAAATTGTTTCCTATCATTATAATACGACATTTGTCGGCCGGTGTCAAGTGCAGCGCCTCATAGGCTGCCTCAAACATGGCCGCCGCCGGCTTCTGCTGACCCACCACCTCCGAAACAATCCACGCATCGAAGCAGTAGCCAAGCCCGTTCTCGCGGTAGGTATTCTGGAAGGATTCCCATTCCCCATCCGCCACGAGCGCAATCGTGAAGCCCTCGTCGTGGAGCTGCTTGAGCACCTCGCCGGCGCCGGGAATCAGCTCCGCCCGGAGGACAATCCCCCGCTCGTCACGAACCTGTGTGCTTTCATCGACGATGGTATCGCCGCTGTCGGTGAACAGGATCAGCCTCTTACTCATAGCTGAACCCTCTAAGCTTCAGCTCCTGCGCCCGGTGGCAGGCGACATAGTGCCCCGGCTCCTGCTCGACATACTCCGGCGCCTCCTGCTTGCATTTTTCGGTGCAGTAGCGGCAGCGGGTGTGGAAGTAGCAGCCCGTGGGCGGATTCGCCGGGTTGGGGATTTCTCCCTCCAGCGGGATGCGCTCCATCTTCACCGTGGGGTCGGCGACAGGAACCGCCGAAAGCAGGCTCTCGGTATACGGATGCAGGGGCTTGGTGAACAGGTCCATCGTGGGCGCGAACTCCACCAGCTTGCCCAAGTACATCACGCCGACCTTGTCGGAAATGTACTCGACCACGGAAAGGTCATGGCTAATAAACAGGTAGGTCAGGCCAAATTCCTTTTGCAGGTCGTGCAGCAGGTTAATCACCTGCGCCTGGATGGAAACATCCAGCGCCGACACTGCCTCGTCGCATACGATGATTCGGGGATTCAGCACCAGCGCCCGGGCGATGCCAATTCGTTGCCGCTGGCCGCCGGAGAACGCATGTGGATAGCGCTTGAGGTAGGCGGTGTTGAGGCCGACCTTCGCCGCGATGTCCATTACCCGCTGCTCCTTCTCCGCCTTGGGCATTTTGGGGAAATTGGCGTCGAGCGGCTCCTTGATGATGTCCAGCACCGTCATGCGGGGATCCAGTGAGGAATAGGGATCCTGAAAAATCATCTGAATCTCCTTGCGGTACTTCTTCATGGTTTTCTTGTCGATTTTCTGGAAGTCAATCTTCTCACCGTCGGAGGCGGTGTAAATTACGCTTCCCTCAGAGGCCTCGTAGGCACGGACGATGCAGCGCCCCAGAGTGGTCTTGCCGCAGCCGGACTCGCCCACGATGCCGATGGTTTCCCCGACGTCGACCGTAAAGCTCACATCCGTGACCGCCTTTACAATCACGCCCTTGGAATTGAAGCGCATGTGGACATTCTGCACATCCAAAATCTGGTTATTCTCAGCCATTGGCGTTTACCCCCTCTTTCTTTTCTGCATTGGGGCAGCCGGTGCAGGCGAAGCAGGCAACCTTGTGCTCCTCTCCGCAGGTCACCAAATTGGGATCGTAGACGTTGCACACGCCATCGATGCGCTTATTGCAGCGCTCGTAGAAGCCGCAGCCTGCCGGGAGGTTCAGCGCCAGCGGCACTGTGCCCTCGATAGAGAACAGCCGCTCCTGCGCCTTGGTGCCAATTTTGTGCACAGAGCCCAGAAGCCCCTGCGTATAGGGATGCTGAGGATTCTTGTAAAGCTCCTCGGCCGGGGCGGACTCCACAATCCTGCCCAGATACATCACGGCCACGCGGTCGCACATTCTTGCCACAGTGCCCAGGTCGTGCGTGATGAAGAGGATAGACATCCCGAAGTCCTTCTGCAGGCTCTTCATCAGCTCCAGAATCTGCGCCTGAATGGTAACGTCCAGCGCGGTGGTCGGCTCATCGGCAATCAGGAGCTTCGGGTTGCACACCAGCGCCATCGCAATCAGCGCGCGTTGCAGCATACCGCCGGAAAATTCATGGGGGTACTGGTCGTAGCGCTTCTCGGCGTTGGCGATGCCCACCTTCTTCATGACATCCAGCGAGATTTGCTTGGCCTTCACCTTGTCCTTGGTAATATGCAGCAAGGTCGCCTCGGTAATCTGGTTACCGATGGTATACATGGGTGAGAACGCCACCATTGGCTCCTGGAAAATCATCGAAATCTGCTTGCCGCGCACAGAGCGGATCTCCTTACCCCTCGGGTTCAGCGACAGCAGGTCAACCTTGCCCATGTTATCGGTTTCAAAAATGATTTCGCCGGACGCTTTGCATTTTTTATCGTTGATGCCCAGAATCGCCTTGCTGGTTAGGCTCTTGCCGCAGCCGGATTCGCCGACCAGGCCCAGCGTTTCACCCTTTTTTATCTCGAAATCCACGCCCCGCACAGCGGTGAGCGTGCCCTCGTCTACCTTGATATTAATCCGCAGATCGTGAATGCGGAGAATGGTATCGTCGCGCATTTCCTCTTCTGCATTCAGCTTTTCATCATGTTCCATAATTTGCCCTCCTCTCGCTTATTTGTAGGGATCGGCAGCATCGCGCATACCGTCACCCAGGAAGTTAAAGGCAAGCACGGTGACAACGACGAAAAACAGCGGAATCATTCTCCACGGATAGGAGGCGACGGAGACCAGATCCTGCGTTTCCTTGAGCAGCACGCCCCAGGAGGTGGCAGGGGATTTCATGCCCAGGCCCAGATAGCTCATGGAGGTTTCGCCCAGAATCGATCCGGGGATGCCCAGCGTCAGGTTCACAATCAGGTAGCTCATAAAGCCGGGGACCAGATGCTTGGTGATGATCTTGGGGCTGCTCACACCCGCAAGCCTCGCCGCCATGACATAATCCTCATTACGCATGGAAATAAACTTGCCGCGAACCACGCGGGCCAGCCCCGTCCAGCCGATGAAGGATAGAATTATCGTGATGTACAGGTACATGGCCGTCACGGAAATATCCGCCGGAATTGCCGCCGACAGCGCCAGCCACAGTGGGATGGTGGGGATGGCGGACAAGACCTCGATGATACGCTGAATCAAGTTGTCAACAAAGCCGCCGAAGTAACCGGAAATGCCGCCGAGGATAATGCCTAAGATAAAGCTCAGCGCCGCAGAAACCAGCGGAATGGTGAGCGATACGCGCGCGCCCAGCCAGATGCGGGAGAAGATGTCGCGCCCGGTGCTATCCGCGCCGAAGACATAGATGCGGGCGTCCGTGGTGACCTCCCCATCCTCATCCACGAGGCCATACAGGTGCAGGTTGCAGGTGAACAGGCCAAGCACCTTATATTCGGTGCCGGTCACGAAAAATTTCAGGTAGTACTTCGCGCTGGTATCCTCGGTGATTTCCACCGTCCAGGTTTCCTTGTTGTTGTAGCGCTGCAGCCCATAGACGTAGGGCGCGCTGAGGCTTCCATCCTCATTTGTCCAATACACGTTGGAAGGGCTGGCGTTTTGATACATCGAGGAGAAATCCTCCAGCCCGTAGGGCGCGAGGAAATCGGCAAACAATGCGCCTAAATATAAAATCAGCAGAATGGCCAGGCTGACTCTCGCCAGCTTATGCTTCTTCAGCTTCCGCCACATCAGGGTCCATTGTGACGCTAAGTAATAGGACTCGTCTTTTTCGTGGCTCTTCTTTTTGCTCAAAACCATAGGCTCATCCCCTCTCCGAGAAACGAATGCGCGGATCCAGCCACGCCAGCGCAATATCGGACAGAAGCGTTCCGATTACGACCAGCACAGCCTGCACCATCACAATCGTTCCTGCAAGATACATATCCTGCGATTTCAGCGCGGCAAGCAGAACGGGGCCCTGAATCTGAAGATTCATGACGATTGCCGACACGGTGGAGCCGGAGAATATGCTGCTGAGGGAATGGGACATTCCGGATACAACGGGGTTCAGCGCCGAGCGCAGGCAATACTTATAGGTAATTGTCTTCTCGCTGCAGCCCTTCGCGCGGGCGGTGAGGGTGTACTGGCGGGTCTGCTCGTCGAGCATCTGCGCGCGCACGGTACGGATGATGCCGCAGGTGCCGGAGGTACCAATGACGAACAGCGGAATCAGGCAGCGCCCAAGGAACTCCGGAACGTATTCCCAGCGCATACCGTTTTGCATCATTTCCGTACTGAATAACCCTAAGTACACACTTCCCGTGGCGCTGTACACCCAGTACATTACGAGGATTGCCAATAGGAAGTTTGGCGTTGCCGTCCCCAGGAAGCCGATAAACGACCATATGTAGTCGCCCGCAGAATACTGGTGGTTGGCGCAGTAGATGCCAATCGGCAGCGAAACGCCATACTGAAATATGAAAATTGTGAAGGAAACGCCCAGTGTCAGCCACAGTCGATCCATGATGACATCCCAGACATCTCGCCCGTATTCAAAGGAGTAACCAAAGTCTCCTTCCGTGATAATATCCTTCATCCAGTTGAAATACTGCACATACCACGGGTCATCCAATCCAAAGCTCTGGCGCAGGTAGGCGATGTCGGCCTCGGTAAAGGTTTCGCCTTCCGCGATTCGCGCCGCGACATAAGAGGTAACGTAGTCGCCGGGCGGAAGCTGGATAATAAAGAAAATCACGATAGAAATGATAAGAATCGTCGGGATGAAGAGAAGCAATCGTTTGCCAATATACTTTTTCATTTGGCGTTTCGCACCCCTTCCAGTTTGCAATTTTTGAGGGAAAATGCGGGGGCTTTTTCTTTGGGACACAAAGAAATCACCCCCGCATCTCTACATTTTGTTATTTACGATTGTTCGTGCAATGGAAAAGGGGAAATTACTCCTCGATGTACCAGCACCAGCAATGTGCAAGACCCGTATCACGGTAGATATCGGAATACACGCCCTCCTCGGGGAAGTTGTGAATCCGCTCGTTCACAGCGAAGTAGGTGGGGCTGGCCTCTACATAGGCGATGACCCACATATTCTCCTCGTGCAGCGCCAGCATCTGCAGCGCGATCTCGGTGCGCTCATCCGCGTCAGCGGTCACGTCCAGCTGTGCCTTCAGGTTGATCAGCTCCAGCAGGTCGCCGGTAGCGGTCTCCGCGGTCATGTTGCCATACCAGACCACGTTGGTAGCGGTGCCGGGAACCATGGAGTTGGGCTTCAGGATGATGGAAACATCGCCGATGCCGGTGACCGGGTACAGGGTGCACTCAATCTCGTTGGCCAGCATCATATTATCGATGTTGCTGCGGTCATAGTCGCGGAAGGTAGTCTTGATGCCCACGGCGTCGTAGTAGAGCTTCAGCAGAGCGTAGGTATCGGCCGCGCCGCTGTCGGCCACAGAGACGATGTTCAGCACGAAGTCGGTGCCGTCCTCGAAGTCATAGTAGCCGTCGCTGCCCATCACCAAGCCGCAGCTTTCCAGCAGCTCCTTTGCGTAATCGGGGTCATACTCGGTCCACTTGGTGGCCCATTCCTCGCTGTAGCCCAGCATGCCTTCGGACGGGGTCGCCTGCCCGCCGGACAGCCAGCCCTCGGAGTAGATGGAAGCGAACTCGTCGCGATCCACGCAGATGCTCATTGCCTGACGGAAGGCGGAGTTGTTGAACAGCGCGTTCAGATGCTCGTCTTCAATGCTCAGGTTCCACATGATCTGGGTGCCGGTATCGCCCCAGGAGCTGCCGGACCACTCATAGATGTTGATGCCAACGCTCGCCTCTGTCTGAATGGTGGAGATGGCATCCATGGAAACGATCTGGTAATCCACCGTGCCGTCGAGCAGCAGAAGCAGGGACTGGTCGGTGTTCTGGATGGTGGTGTAGATGATCTTGTCCATGTAAGGCAGCTGCTGACCGGCAGCATCGACCTTCCAGTAGTAAGGATTACGGACATACTCGTAGTAGTCGCCGCTGACATCATTCTTGCCAGACTCAGTGGACAGTACGTAGGAGTTCAGGGTGGGTACGCCGGAGTAGTTCCAGAAGTAGTACAGCAGCTCCTTGCCGGCCTTGGCGACATCGGAGAACGTCACGCCGCAGATAGCCTCCGCCTCGGCCAGAGCCTTGGATTCCGCCTCGGCCTTAGCGGTGTCGTCAGTCGCGTTGTTGTACTCGATTACGTAGTTGACAAAGTCCTCGAAGATGTGCTTGGGGGCCCAGTACCACTTCAGCTCGACCGCCAAATCCTCGATGAAGGAGTACTTGGACTCGCTGAAGGTCACGGTGAAGGTATAGTCGTCCACCTTCTCCACGACTGCGTAGGTGCCGTCAGTGCTGGTGTTGCAGTCACGCACGCCCTTGGAGTCTACATTGTTCAGCAGGACATAGTTGTAGTACCACACGCAGTCCTCAGCGGTGAAGTCCTCGCCGTCGGACCACTTCATCCCCTCGCGGAGATAGATGGTGTAAACGGTAGCGTCGTCATTGACATCGTAGCCCTTCGCCACGTTCGCCTCAAGCGTGCCGTCGGAGTTGAACAGGAACAGGCCCTCTTCAATGATCTTGCCAGTAGCCCAGGAGCTGCTGGAGGTGGAAGTCTTCAGCTCGCCGCCGTAGGTGCCGATCTCCAGGTAGTCAGCATTCTCGACCTTGATGTCCTCTTCCACAGGCAGTCTGTCGGTTACATCCCCGTAGATGCCAAGCTCCGTGATGTAGGGGGCCTCGGAATACGAGGAGATTTCCTCCGCCACGGTGCCCTCGGTCTCGTCTGAAGACGAGCTGGCTTCGGTTTCGGCGTCGGTGCCTTCAGTTTCGTTGCCGCCCGAAGTGCCCGAGCAGGCCGCGAACGACAGCAGCATAACCAAAACCAAAAGCAGAGCAATGAGTTTTTTCATTTTTGCAATCCTCCTATTTTTAATAGTGTTTCACCGGGTCTTTGTTTTTCGTCCTGGTAACATAAATGATACCGCATTTTCTCTGGATATGCTACGCATTATTTGCGAAATCCGAAAATAAATATTGCATTTCATGCTTTTTTCATCAAGCGCCCCCCCAAACTTTATGCAAATTTTACAAAAATTTGACCTCATTTTTGACACCCTCGAGCCAGAACTGTCAATTTCAGGTATAAAAAATGCAATGTCCTATTGCATTCCTCCGGAATTTGTGGTACACTTATGCTACCCATAAGAAAGAAGGTAAACGCGATGCAATACAACGTTTTGGACTTCGGCGCGGTGGGCGACGGCGCCGCCAACGATACCGCCGCCATCCAATCGGCCATCGATGCCTGCCGCAGCAGCGGCGGCGGGAGGGTCGTACTGCCCGGGGGCAGAACCTACCGCTGCGGCGCGCTGGCGCTCTGCTCCAATCTGGAGCTTCACCTCGAGATGGGCGCCGTGCTCAAGGGCAGCGACGAAATTTCTGACTTCGTCCCCGCCGGCCGCTCATTCGCCCGCCCGGAGGGCCGGCAGCTTCCCTCGTATGTCAACTGCGACTACGACGGCGCGCCGCCCCTGTGCTTCCTCTATGGCAGGGACTGCGAGAACCTCGCCATCACCGGCTTTGGCCGCATTGACGGCAACGAGGAGATTTTTTACGGTAAGGTCACTCCCGACTTCATCGACGGGAGCTTCTATCCCCGCACGCCGATGCTTTTCTTAGAAAACGTCTCCCACCTGACCATCACCCAGCTCACGCTCTCCCGCAGCGCCTTCTGGACGGTGCATCTGGTTGGCTGCCGGGACGTTTTGATTGACGGCATCCGCATTCTGAACAACCTGCATCTGGCAAACTGCGACGGCATCGACCCCGACCACTGCCAGGATGTCCGCATCAGCAACTGCTACATCGAATGCGCCGACGACGGCATCGTATTCAAGAACACCGCCGCCGCCATGCGCTACGGCCCCTGTGAAAACATCACCGTAAGCAACTGCACCATTCACAGCTCCAGCGCCGCCATCAAGTTCGGCACCGAGAGCGAGGCGGATTTCCGCAACATCCTCGTGCAGAACTGCGCCATCCGCTGCTGCAACCGCGGCATCTCCCTGCAGCTGCGGGACAAGGGCAGCATTGAAAATGTGAGCTTTCAGAATATTTCCATCTGCACGAGGCTTTTTAAGCGGGAGATTTACTGGGGGCAGGCCGAGCCGATTGCCATCACCGTACTAAAGCGCCGGGAGGACAGCGCCGTGGGAGCCGTGCGGAACATCCGCTTCAGCCAAATTCTCTGCACCGGGGAAAACGGGATTTTCCTCTATGCCGACCAGCCGGGCGCGATCTCCGGGCTGTATTTCGATCAGGTTGACCTCTCCCTGCAAGCCGTTACCGCAGAGGAAAAGGGCTACCACGACCTGCGCCCCTGCTTTGGAGCAAGCTATATGAAAACGGGGCTGCACTATGTAGACGCCCGCCATGTTTCCGGCGCGGTCTTTCACGGCTGCTCCTTCCGCGCCGACGGCGCGATGGCCGCCGCGCTTTCCGAGCCATATCGGCTCTGCGACTGCGCCGATGTGCAGCTTTAGAGGCGCAAAATGCTGATTCAGGATCTTGCGCTCTACGAGGATCGCTACTATATCCGCATCCACGAGGAGAGCGACACGATTTACTACTTTTTCGACTATGACGCGCGAAGCGCGGATATCAACATGAAGTTCCAGCACCTGCATCCCTTCTACGAGATTTGCATCCCCCTGTGCCCCAAGGCGACCATTTTTATCGAGGGCGTGCCCTACGAGCTGCAAGCGTTCGATATTGTGTGCGTCCCGCCGAACACGCTGCACAAGTCCCAGTACCCCGCCGACGGCGGCGCCTGCAAGCGGCTGATTATCCAGTTTAATCTTCCCAAAACGGTGCAGGGGCTGTCCAACGAGTATGAGCAGCTGCTGAACGTGTACCACCGCAGCGTGCCGATTTTCCGCTTCGATGCGCAGATGCAGAAGCGGCTGTATGGCAAGCTGAACGCCATCTTCCTTCTTGCCCCGAAGCAGGATCCGCTGCGCGATTTGATTATCCACCAGACCTTTATCGAATTTCTCACCCTGATTTTCCTCAAGCAGGACGAGAATCTTTTCGCCAACGGCTCCGAAATGACGCCGATGAAGGAAAAAATCTACGGCGTCGCAGGCCATATCCACGCCCATTATTCGGAGGATATCTCGCTGGACTCGCTGGCGGAGTACAGCGGCATCAGTAGCAGTCACCTTTCCCGGCAGTTTAAGAACATCACGGGCTTCACCGTCACGGATTATATTCAGATGACCCGGGTGCGCAACGTCCAGTCCCTGTTGGTCAGCACCCAGATGCCCATCACCGAGGTCGCCGCGCCCTGCGGCTTCAACAGCTTCTCGCAATTTAACCGGGTTTTCCGCAAGCACACGGGGCTGTCCCCCTCGCAATTCCGCAAGCAGAACCAAATGCGTTATTCCGAATTCGACTGACAAGGAGATAATACGATGCAATACACAATCGACACGCCCGAAAACAAGCAGCTTCTTTCCGCTCTGGCGCAGGAGCTTCTGCGCTTTGCCGTGCGCTTCCCCTCCCCTGGCGGCAGCGCCTACTATCTGAAAGGGGACGGCTCACCGTGGGTGGAGAAAACGCTCGATACCTACGAAACCTGCCGCATGGTGCACAGCTACTGCATCGGCAAATTTCTGGGCTTCCCTGGCAGCGACGCACTAATTGACGCCGGGCTGCGGGGGATTGCCGGCGAACTGCGCGACACCGCCCATGGCGGCTGGTACACCAGCCTGAACCCGGACGGCTCTCCCCTGCCGGGCAAGCTGTGCTATGCCCATGCCTTTGTGCTCCTGGCCTCCGCCTCCGCGATTCTGGCGGGGCACGCGCAGGCCGGGCCCCTGCTGGAGCAGGCGCTGGAGGTCTTCGACCGCTACTACTGGAGCGAGGAGGAGGGGCTCTCGCGCGACACTTGGGACACCGCCTTCACTACCTTGGAGGACTATCGGGGCATTAACGCCAATATGCACACGGTAGAGGCCTTCCTCGCCGTAGCGGACGTCACCGGCGACGAGAAGTACCGCGCCCGCGCCGGCCGGATCATCGACCATGTGATATTCTGGGCACAGAATAACGGCCGGCGCATTCCCGAGCACTACACCAAGGACTGGACGCCCGATTTGGAATGCAACCACGACCGGCCGGACGACCGCTTCAAGCCCTACGGCGCGACCCCCGGCCACGGCATCGAATGGGCGCGCCTGATTACCCAGTGGGCGCTTTCCACCTTCCCCGGGCAGCTACAGGAGCAGCGCCGCTACATCGATGCCGCCGAGAATCTATTCGACACCGCCGTGCGCGACGGCTGGAACGCGGACGGCGCACCCGGCATCGTCTACACGACCGACTGGAGCGGCAAGCCCGTGGTGCACGACCGGATGCAGTGGACGCTGGCCGAGGCCATCAATTCCTCCGCCGTGCTGTACCGCGTAACCGGCAAGCCGGAATACGCCAAGGCATACCGGGAATTTCTGGTATATCTCGACAGCACCGTCCGCGACCATACCTACGGCAACTGGTACCACCAGCTCGACCGGGAGAATCACCTGCTCGATACCGTTTGGCCCGGAAAGCCGGATATCTACCACGGCCTGCAATCCATGCTGATTCCCTACTGCGCGCCGGAGCTGTCCGTCGCCGTCGCTGTCGCGCGGAAGCAATGCGCGCTGTAGACAGCCTGTAGGCGTTCAGAGAGCGTCGCCGGCACCGCCTTTTGCGGCAGGGTGTGCCAAAATAAAAAGCGCGGCACAGCGGGGAAAGCCAATCCCCCCGGCTGTGCCGCTGTTTTGTGCCCGAAAAGGCGCAGAGCGAAGATGCCCCCATGGAAAGCCCGGCGAAGCCAGACCTCTTCGGTCGGCCGCGCCGGGCGGGAAGCCTTTATGCCAGATAACGGCCAAAGAACGCGCACATTTTGTCAAAAGGAATCACATCCACCCGGTCGTACAAATCCGTGTGAACCGCGCCGGGGATGATCATCAGCTCCTTATTGTCGCCGGTCAGCCTTGCATAGGCGTCCCGGCTGAAATAGCAGGAGTGCGCCTTTTCCCCGTGGACGATGAGGACGGCAGAGCGGATTTCCGAGCTATACTGCAAAATGGGCTGATTCAGGAAGGACTGGCAGCCCGTCACGTTCCAGCCGCCGTTGGAATTCAGGCTGCGGGGGTGATAGCCCCGCTGGGTTTTGTAATAGTCGTAATAGTCCTTCACAAAGAATGGAGCATCCTCCGGCAGCGGATCCACCACACCGCCGCCCAGGGCATAGCTGCTGCTTCTGTAGTCCGCAGTCCGCTGGGTGCAGAGGGCCTTGCGCTTCTCGTAGCGCGCCTGCTTGCTGTCCTCGCTGTCGAAGTAGCCCTTGGCGTTGACCCGGGTCATGTCATACATGGTGGAGGACACCGTGGCCTTGATGCGGGTATCCAGCGCCGCCGCATTCAGCGCCATGCCGCCCCAGCCGCAGATTCCGATGATGCCGATGCGCTCCGGGTCGACCCTCTCCTGCACGGACAGGAAGTCCACCGCTGCCAGAAAATCCTCGGTATTGATGTCCGGGGACGCCATATACCGGGGCAGCCCGCCGCTTTCGCCGGTGTAGGAGGGGTCGAAGGCGATGGTCAGGAAGCCCCGCTCCGCCATCGTCTGGGCATACAATCCGGCGGCCTGCTCCTTCACCGCGCCGAACGGGCCGCAGACCGCAATGGCCGGCAGCGCGCCCACGGCATTTTTCGGCACATACATATCCGCCGCCAGCGTGATCCCATAGCGGTTGTGGAAGGTCACCTTGCTGTGGCTGACCTTGTCGCTTTTGGGAAAGGTTTTGTCCCACTGCGACGTCAAATGCAATTTTTCTTCCATAATAATAGCCTCGCTTTCCGCATTTATGTCAAAAGGCCATACTGACTGCCGTCCACCGGCTCCAGCCATTCATTGGCGCTGTTCTCCCCCGGAACTTCTATCGCCAGGTGGGAAAACCAGCTGTCAGGAGCCGCGCCATGCCAGTGCTTCACGCCGGCAGGAATATTGACGCAGTCCCCCGGCTTCATCTCGATTGCCGCCTTGCCCCATTCCTGATAATAGCCTCGGCCTGCCACACAGATCAGGATTTGTCCGCCGCCCCGATCCGCGTGATGGATATGCCAGTTGTTCCGGCATCCCGGCTCAAAGGTCACGTTGAAAACGCCCACCTGCCGGGTAGATACCGGGGCAAGATAGCTCTGCCCAATAAAGTATTTTGCGAAGGCATCATTCGGCGCACCAATCGGGAACACCATTTCCGCCGCATGGGCAGCCTTTGCGTCCGCCGGTGCAGTATCCTCCGCCCAAATTTCCTTCGCCATGTTGAACACTGCCCAGCCCTTGGGCCAGCCGACATAGAACGCCGTGTGCGTGACGATGGCGGCGATCTCCCGCCTCGTAACACCGGCCTTCTTCGCATTCTCCAAATGGTATTTCAGCGAGGAATCCGTAATTCCCGACGCCATCAGCGCCACCACGGTGACGATGCAGCGGGTCTTGTGGTCGATGCCAGGGTCGTTCCAGTTTTCGCCGAACAGCACATCGTCGTTAAAATGGGCGAATTCCGGCGCAAAGTCCCCGAGGGTGCTTCGTCCGGCGGTCTGTACGATTTTTTCCATGTTGCAAGCCTCCATTTTGATAAAATCCATACTGCTCTGCGGCTCAGGACTGACCCGGCAGCGACAGCGTTACCGTAACATCCCCGTCCCCGAGCAGCTCTCTGAGCGCCCCGGCGGTAATGCCTTGTATTTTTCCGAGCCTTGTGAAGCTCCACGAATTTGTATCGTAGTAGATAACAAAGGAATTTCCCTGATAGAGAATCAGGTCGCCCGCCTCCGTGCTAGTCTGCCGGTCGTTCCTCGGCAGATCCGTCCCCAGGGAGCCGACCTTTTCCATATCCCCGTAATCCTGCATTTTAATTGTAAGCGGGCCGTCCGCAAGCAGCTCCAGCAGAGCGGACACAGAGGAGTTTTCCTCCATGACCGCCGTAAGCGCTGTGCCGTTGACTGTAAGAATCATAATCGTATCCTCCGGATTCTCCGCCGCCGGATCGGCGGCTTTTTCGCTTTCTGTGGCCTCCACTGCCGCGGGCGCCGTGCTTTCGGGCGCATCTCTCAGCCCTCCGCACCCGGAAAACGCTGCCGCAAGGAATGCCGCCAAAAACAAAAATAGGATTCTACTTTTCATTCCATTTTCCTTTTTCAAATTCCTGCCATTTGTTCGGAAACTCCTCAGATGGATATCGTTCGATTTTATAATAGCATATCCCACTCAAAATTACAAATACTTTCTTTGATGCCGATTCTATGCCTTGCAACTATGGATTTTTTCTGATATACTTAAGGAAATCGACAGATTAGGAGGCAATGCTATGGATTTGCGGGTACTGCGATATTTTCTGACGGTCGTGCGCGAGCAGAGCGTCAGCGGCGCGGCGGAAGCCCTGCATCTGACCCAGCCAACCCTCTCCCGGCAGCTTAAGGAGCTGGAGGAGGAGTTTGGCGCGCAGCTTTTCATTCGCGGTAATCGTTCTCAGAAAATAACCCTGACGGAGAAGGGGATGCTCCTGCGCCGCAGAGCCGAGGAGCTGATTGCGCTGGCCGATACCACGCGTGAGGAGATGCTGCTGCGGGATGCCGAAATTGGCGGCGACCTAAAAATCGGCGGTGGCGAATCCGCCGGGATGCGCCTTGTCGCCAAAGCTGCCAGCGAGTTAAAGGTGCTCTATCCGGGCATTCGCCTTCACCTGTTCAGCGGGAACGCGGCGGATGTAAAGGAGCGCTTGGAAAGCGGGCTGCTGGATTTTGGGGTGTTCATTGGGCCATACAGCCTGGAAGCGTACCATACCCTGCGCCTGTCGGAAACGGATTCCTGGGGGCTGCTGGTGCGGGAGGATTCTCCGCTTGCGGAAAAAAGCGCCATTGCGCCGGAGCTGCTGGCGGGAATTCCCCTGATTGTCTCCCGTCAGGAGCTTGCGGTGCATTCTCTGGGCGAATGGGTTGGCGTTGCGCCGGAGAAGCTGAACATTGTGGCCACTTATAATCTGCTTTTCAACGCCTCTCTGCTGGTGGAGGCCGGGTTGGGACACGCGCTGTGCTTAGGCGGCATCGTGAATACGGCAGGCACGCCGCTGCGCTATGTGCCGCTGGAGCGATCGGCCGAGCTTCCCCTGTCCCTGGCATGGAAGAAATACCAGAAGCTGACAAAACCGGCGGAGGTATTCCTTTTGAAAATGCGGGAATTGTGCAATGGCGCATAGCTGCGGCTGCGCCGCGGTCTTGCAGGAGCGCAGGAGGGTAAGCCGAAAAGCCCGCCGATTGCCCGGCAAGCTTTCCCTCCCCTTCCCCGAAATTGTCGAAAAATGTCGATGAAAAGTGCTTGCATTTGGCCAAAAGGTGT
>JAJQFT010000058.1 GCA_021200975.1 Bacillota bacterium
AACTCAATCGCTTTTTTCTATACCTTGGTCTCACATCTATTGTAACGCTACAGCTACAGAAAGGGCGCGAAAATTTGGCTCTTGAAAAATGGGAAAAGCGTGGTATAATAGGATAAAATCTATAACTATCGCCTGCTTTCACGCCCGAAAAAGGAGCTGCCCATGAATTTACGCGCAAGATTGGCCGCGGCGTGGCTGCGCCGCCAGTCCAGAATATCGCCGACCCGCCTGATTGCGATTGTCTTTGTGCTGCTGATCGCGCTGGGCACGCTGCTGCTGATGCTGCCAGCCGCCAGCCGCGCGGCGGGCAGCTGCGGCGTGCGGCAGGCGCTATTCACCGCCACCTCCGCCACCTGCGTGACCGGGCTGGTGCTTGGCGACACATGGAGCCTCTGGACGGGCTTCGGGCAGGTGGTAATCCTGTGCCTGATCGAGGTCGGCGGGCTGGGCTTTATCTCCGCGGCGAGCCTCGTCATCTTCCTGCTGCGCAGGCGGGTGGGGATGCGCGAGCGGATGCTCATGGCGCAGGCGCTGTCGGTCAGCGATTTGGATAGCGTGGTGCGCCTGCAAAAGGACGTGCTGATTGGCAGCCTGAGTATCCAGTCGGCCGGGGCGCTGATCCTGTTCCTGCGCTTCCTGCCGCGCTACGGCCCGTGGCGGGCGCTGCGCTGGGGCGTGTTCCACGCGGTTTCCGCCTTCTGCAACGCGGGCTTCGATATCTGGGGCTGCCTCTCGCCCGGCGAGAGCCTTGCGCCCTTCCGCGCCGACCCCGTCGTGTCGCTGACGCTGTGCGCGCTGATCGTGCTGGGCGGGCTGGGCTTCTTCGTGTGGGAGGAGCTTTGGCGGCTGCATAGCTGGAAAAAATTCAGCGTCTATACCAAGCTGGTGCTTTTGTCCACCGCGGTGCTGATTGCCGGCGGCGCGCTGGGCTATTATCTGCTCGAGCGGGACAACCCCGCCACCTTCGGCGGCGAGAGCGCCGCGCAGGTCGCACTCGACTGCCTGTTTCAGTCCATAAGCACCCGCACCGCCGGCTTCGCCTCCTTTGATCAGGGAAGCCTGACCGAGGGCGGCAAGGGGCTTACCGTGGTGTTGATGCTCATTGGCGGCTCCTCGGGCTCGACCGCAGGCGGGCTGAAAACCGTAACCATCGTGGTGCTGTTGCTGTTTCTGCGCGCGCGGATTCGCGGCACCAGCACCGTGCGGGTATTTCGCCGCACCGTGCCGGATCATCAGGTGATGAACGCGATGTGCCTTGTGGGCATCGTCGCTCTGCTGGCCATCTTCGGCACGGTGCTGCTGTGCGCGACCTCGCCGGTGTCGTTTATCGACGCGCTGTACGAAACCGTGTCCGCGCTCGCGACCGTCGGCCTCTCCACCGGCGTGACCGCCAGCCTCAGCGCCCCGGCGCAGTACCTGCTCATCCTCTACATGTATTTCGGCCGGGTGGGCGTGCTCACGCTCTCACTGGGCTTCCTGATGGGCAGCAGGAGCGAGGACAGCTTCCGCTACGCATACACGAATCTGTTAATAGGCTAGGAGGAAACGGATATGCAATCCTATCTTGTCATCGGCTTGGGCCGCTTCGGCACGCAGATCGCGCTGGAGCTGAGCCGCCTCGGCATGGAGGTGCTCGCCATCGATACGAACGCCGAGCTGGTGCAGCGCGTTGCCGACGAGGTGACGCAGGCGGTGGTGGCCGATGGGCAGGACATCGGCGTGCTGCGCGCCCTCGGCGCGAAGAATACCGACTGCGGCATCGTGGCCATTGGCGACGATTTGTCGGCCTCCGTGCTGGTGACCATGAACCTGAAGGAGCTTGGCGTGCCCACCGTGGTGTGCAAGGCGCGCGACGAGACGCACCGCCGGGTGCTGGAGAAGCTCGGCGCCGACAAGGTGGTAATCCCCGAGAAGGAATACGCCGCCCGGCTGGCGCGCAGCCTTGCCAGCTATAATGTGCTCGATTATTTCCAGCTCGGCGAGGGCGTGGGCATTTTGGAGCTGCCCGTGCCGGGCGTGTGGCAGGGAAAGACGCTCAAGCAGGTCGATGTGCGCGCGAAGTACCATGTCAATATCATCGCCATCCGCGCGGGCGGGAAGCTCAATACCTTTCCCAGCCCGGATTATCCCTTTGAAAAGAGCGATGTGCTCGTGATGATTGGCGACAGCGATGCCTTCGCTGCCGTCCAGCGGCTGTGACGGAGCGCATCTCCTCGCGGGCGAATCCCGCCGTGCGGCAGCTGCGGCAGCTGTTCGCGTCGCGCCGGGCGCGGGAGGAGACGGGGCTGTTTGCCGCCGATGGGACGAAGCTCCTAGCCGAAGCGGCGCGCTATGCCCGGCTCGATACCGTGCTTTTGAGCCCGGAGGTGGAGTTCTGCGCGCCGCCGGGGGTGCGCGTGCTGCGCGTCACGCCGGAGATTATGGAATATGTATCCCCCAGCGTAGCGCCGCAGGGAGCGGTTTTTACCTGCAAGATCCCGGAGAATCCGCCCTTTTTGCCCCAGAAGGGGATGCTGCTGCTCGATGGGCTACAGGATCCCGGCAATGTGGGCACGATTTTGCGCACAGCGGACGCGCTGGATGTGCCCGTCGCGCTGCTGGAGGGCTGCGCCGACCCCTATAACCACAAGACGGTGCGCGCCTCAATGGGCGCGGTGTTCCGCGCCGCGGTGCCGCGCCTGAGCTGGGAGGAGGCGCGCGAGGCGCTGCGCGCGGCGGCGATCCCCGTCGCCGTTACGGCGATGGCGGCCTCGGCTGTGGATTTGCGCGAGCGGGAGCTGGGCGGCTGCGCCGTTGTGGTTGGCAGCGAGGGGCAGGGCGTCCGCCCCGAGATCCTTGCCGCCGCGCAGGAAATGCTTACCATCCCCATGAATCCGCATTGCGAATCCCTCAACGCGGCGGTTGCCGCCGCCATCGTGATGTGGCAGATGAAAAAATAAAGGGAAGCTCTGAACAAATCGTCTGCGGCGCAAAGGAACGATTCATCCGCTTTGCGCCGATGGATTCCGAGCTTCCGGAGGAAGGAAGACTGCCCATGCTGGAGCATTGGCTTTGGCTTGCGACCCGGCCGGGCGTGAGCGATCGCTTGAAGCAGAGCCTAATTGAGCGCTTCGGCGACGCCGAGGAGGTATATTTTGCGCCCGGCGGGGCATACGCAACGGTGGAGGGCGTGGGCGCCGAGCAGGCCGAGGCGCTGCGTGATAAGAACCTGACCCATGTGTGGGAGATTTTGCACCGCTGCAAGCAAAAGGGCATCCGCCTGCTGCCCTGCGGCAGCGAGAGCTATCCGCCGCGCCTGCGGCAGATCGGCAACCCGCCCGCCGTGCTCTACGCGCTCGGCACGCTGCCCGAATGGGATGCGCGCCCCGCCGTCGCGCTGGTGGGCACGCGCAAGGCCTCAGCCTACGGGCAGAGCATCGCCCGGCGAATCGGCTTGCAGGCGGCGCAGTGCGGTGCAATCGTCGTTTCCGGCGGGGCAGAGGGCATCGATACCTGCGCGCTTGAGGGCGCGCTGCAGGCGCAGGGCACGGCGGTTGCCGTGCTGGGCTGCGGCGTGGATGTGGTCTACCCCAAGAAGAATGCCGCGCTTTTCGCCAAAATCCGCGAAAAAGGCTGCATTCTTTCCGAATTTCCACCCGGCACGCCCCCAACCGCGCGCCATTTTCCCATGCGCAACCGCGTGATTAGCGGGATTTGCAGCGGCGTCGCGGTGGTGGAGGCGCCGGCCAAAAGCGGCAGCCTCATCACGGCGCACCTTGCCGCCGAGCAGGGGCGGGACGTTTTCGTTGTGCCGGGGAATATCGATGTCGATACCTTTGCCGGAAGCACCGCCCTGCTGCGCGAGGGCGCAATCCCCATCCGCAGCGGCTGGGATATTCTGGAGGAGTATGCCGCGCAGTATCCCGAAACGGTGCGCCCTGTGGACGATGAGTCCGCGCCGCCCGAACCGCAGCGCGCCGCCAAACGGCCGCCCGAGCCCGAGCCGGAGCCGCCCAAGGCTCCCGCGTCCCCCGCGCCGGCCAAGGCAGCGCAGCCCCGGGTGCGCTACAGCCTCACGCAGGGCGAGCGCGAGATCGTTGACCAGCTCGCCGCGCCCATGCTGCTCGACGACCTGATTGCGTGCTCCCGGCTTCCCGCCGCGCAGGTGCTCGCGCTGCTCACCATTCTCGAAATCAAGGGCATTGTCAAGCGACTGCCCGGAAAATATATCGCGCTGAAATAGGGGAAGCGCCCCGTCAGCGAAAAAAGCTTATTTAGATACGGAGTTTTCTATGGCAAAATATCTTGTAATCGTCGAATCCCCCTCCAAGGCAAAGACCATCGGCGGCTATCTGGGGCGGGACTACACCGTGAAGGCCAGCATGGGCCACCTGCGCGACCTGCCGAAAAGCACGATGGGCGTGGATATCGAAAAGGACTTTACGCCCAAGTATATCCCGGTCGTCGGCAAGAGCGAGCTGATTCGCGACCTGAAAAAGGCCGCCAAGGATGCCGAGGTCGTCTACCTCGCGACCGACCCCGACCGCGAGGGCGAGGCAATCTCGTGGCACCTGAAGGAGCTTCTGCAGCTCGACGACGAGAAGGCCAAGCGCGTCACCTTCAACGAAATCACGAAAAAGGTCGTGCGCGATTCCATCCGCAAGCCCCGGCAGATCGACTACCAGCTTGTCGATGCGCAGCAGGCGCGCCGTGTGCTCGACCGGATTGTGGGCTACCAGCTCTCGCCGCTGCTGTGGAGCAAGGTGCGCTACGGCCTCTCCGCCGGGCGGGTGCAGAGCGTGGCGACCCGCATGGTCGTCGACCGGGAGAACGAGATCCGTGCCTTTGTGCCGCGTGAATATTGGAGCTTAGAGGTCAAGCTTACGCGCATGGCCGGCCCCGGCAGCTTCTTAGCAAGCTACTACGGCGAGGAAAAGAAGCGTGAGCTTGGCAGCGCCGGGGAGGTTGAGCAGATCCTGCGCGATGTCGAGGGAAAGCCGTTCGATGTCGTCGGCGTCAAGAAGGGGCAGAAAACCCGCAACGCCGCTCCGCCCTTCACCACCTCCACGCTCCAGCAGGAGGCCTCGCGCAAGCTGAATATGACCCCGCGGCAGACCATGATGCTCGCCCAGCAGCTCTACGAGGGCATCGAGATTGCGGGGCAGGGAACGCTCGGCCTGATCACCTATATGCGAACCGACTCCCTGCGCTTGGCCGACGAGGCGATGGACGCCGCCGCCGAGGTCATTCGCGCCCGCTATGGCGACAGCTACTACTACGGCCGCCACCATGTCTATAAGACCCGCGCCGGCGCGCAGGATGCGCACGAGGCCATCCGCCCCACCCACGCGGAGCTAGACCCCGAGTCCGTTCGCGGCAGCCTGAACCGCAACCAGTACGCGCTCTATAAGCTGATTTGGAGCCGCTTCCTCGCCTCGCAGATGGCGAGCGCGGTGTTTGATACCGTTTCCATCGATACCCGCTGCGCCGGGCATACCTTCCGCTCCAGCCACCAGAGCGTCCGCTTCCCGGGCTTCCTCGCGCTCTATGAGGAGGGACGCGACGAGGAGGACGAGGCCGCGACCTCGCCGCTGCCGGAGCTTGCCGTCGGCGAGCAGGCCAGCGCCTCCGATTTCCACCCCGAGCAGCACTTCACCCAGCCGCCCGCGCGATACACCGAGGCGACGCTCGTCAAGGCGATGGAGGAGAAGGGCGTTGGCCGCCCCTCCACCTACGCGGCCACGGTTTCCACCATTGAAGACCGCGAGTATGTGGAAAAAACCGGCAAGAATCTTGCGCCGACCCCCTTGGGGGAAATCGTCAACTCGCTGATGATGGAGCATTTCCACGATGTCATTGACGTGGAGTTCACCGCTGCGATGGAAAACGAGCTCGACGCGATTGCCGATGGGCAGAAGCAATGGAAGCAGGTGCTGCGCGAATTCTACGCCGGCTTCCACGAGGAGATGCTCGAGGCCGAAACCGCCCTGCAGGGTGTGCGGCTGAAGGTGCCCGAGGAGGAAACCGACGAAATCTGCGAGCTTTGCGGCCGCCGGATGGTGATTAAATCCGGCAGGTTCGGCAAGTTTCTCGCCTGCCCGGGCTACCCCGATTGCAAATTTACGAAGCCCATCGTGGAGCGGATGCCCGGAAATTGCCCGTCCTGCGGCGGCGCGATGCTCAAGCGCAAGTCCAAGAAGGGCTATCCCTACTACGCCTGCGAGAATAAGGACTGTGGCTTCATGAGCTGGGATGTGCCCACCGACCAAATCTGCCCGGTTTGCGGCAAGACGCTGTTCAAAAAATCCGGCCGCGGGCGCGCCAAAACCTTCTGCGTCAACGCCGACTGCGCCAATTTCACCCCGGAGGATCAGCGGGGCTATTATAAAAAGCCTGCGGCCGCCGAATCGGACGGCGAGCAGGAGAGCGCGAAGAAGCCCGCGCACAGGACGAGGGCGAAGAAGGCATGAAACAGGTCAAGGTAATCGGAGCGGGGCTGGCCGGTTCGGAGGCCGCGTGGCAGTTGGCCGAGCGCGGCATCGCGGTGGAGCTGTGGGAGATGAAGCCCGCCAAGAAAAGTCCCGCGCACCACAGCGACCAGTTCGCCGAGCTGGTCTGCTCGAATTCTCTGCGCGGCGACCGGCTGGAAAATGCCGTCGGCCTGCTCAAGGAGGAGCTGCGCCGCTGCGGCAGCCTGATTCTGCGCTGCGCGGATGCGACGCGCGTGGAGGCGGGCGGCTGCCTCGCGGTCGACCGGGATGGCTTCTCCGGCATGGTCACGCAGCTGCTGCGCGCCCATCCGCGCATTCACATCGTCGAGCAGGAGTGTACCCGCGTGCCGGAGGGGCCGGTGATTATCGCGACCGGGCCGCTTACCTCCGATGCGCTTTCGGCGGCAATCGGGGAATATTTCGGTTGCGAATACCTGCACTTTTTCGATGCCGCCGCGCCGCTCGTTAGCGCCGAGAGTGTGAATATGGATAAGGCGTGGTGGCAGAGCCGCTACGACCGGGGAACACCGGATTATGTAAACTGCGCGCTCAGCCGTGAGCAGTACGCCGCCTTTGTCACCGCGCTTGCGAGCGCCGAGGAGGCCGAGGTGCATGGCTTTGAGGATCAGAATGTTTTCGAGGGCTGTATGCCGGTGGAGGTCATGGCGCGCCGGGGCTTCGACACCCTGCGCTATGGGCCGATGAAGCCCGTCGGGCTGACCGACCCGCATACCGGCCGCGAGCCATACGCCGTGGTGCAGCTGCGGCTGGATAACGCGGCGAGAACCGTGTATAACCTCGTCGGCTTCCAGACGCACCTGAAATTCGGCGAGCAAAAGCGGGTGTTTTCGACCATTCCGGGGCTGGAGAATGCGGAATTCCTCCGCTATGGGGTGATGCACCGCAATACCTTCCTCTGCTCGCCCAAGCTGCTCGATTGCAGCTATGCCGACCGGCGCGACCCGCTGGTGGCCTTCGCCGGGCAGATGACCGGCGTGGAGGGCTATGTGGAAAGCACGGCCTCCGGCTACCTGGCCGCCGTCGCGATGGCGGCGCGGGTGCAGGGCAGGCCGGTGCCGGATTTCCCGAAAGAGACCGCCATCGGCGCGCTGGGAAAATACGTCAGCGATTCGCGGATCGAGGGCTTTCAGCCCATGAATGTGAATTTCAGCATCCTTGCGCCGCTCGAAAAGCGCTATCGCAGGAAATCGGAGAAAAATCTCGCGATTGCGGCGCGCTCGCTGGCGAAGCTCGACGAGCTGCTCGCCGCCGGGATTTAAGGAAGCCCGTAAGCAAATCGCCCGCGTTTCCGGACTACCCCAATAAAGGAGGAACTACTTATGAAAATTATTGTCGATGCGATGGGAGCCGACCATTCCCCGCAGGCTCCCGTGCTGGGCGCCATCGCGGCGAACCGTGATTTCGGCGCGCAGATCGTGCTGGTCGGCCGGGGCGAGGAGATTTTGCGCGCCCTGCGCGAGAGCGGCATCCGCGACCTGCCCGAGGGCGTGGAAATCGCCAATGCCGATGACGTTGTGGATATGCACGACGACCCGTCCACGATTCTGCACAAGCGAAAGACCTCCTCGATGGTGGTGGGGCTGAAGATGCTCGCGGACGGGCTGGGCGACGCCTTTGTTTCCGCCGGCTCGACCGGCGCGCTGCTCACCGGCGCGACGCTGCTCGTCAAGCGGGTGCGGGGCATCCGCCGCGCGGCGATGGCGCCGGCCGTGCCGAATAAGGCGGGCGGCAAGACCCTGATTATCGACTGCGGCGCCAACGCCGAATGCACGCCGGAATTTTTGCTGCAATTCGGTCTGGTCGGCTCGCTGCAGGCCAAGGTGGTGCATGGGATCGAGAGCCCGCGCGTCGGCCTGCTCAATATCGGCACGGAGGACAGCAAGGGCACGGATTTGCAGCGGCAGGCCTACGCCCTGCTCACCGAGGCGGACGGGCAGGGGCTGCTGCACTTCACCGGCAATGTAGAGGCGCGCGATGTGCCGCTCGGCGCGGTGGATGTGGTGGTGTGCGACGGCTTCTCGGGCAATGTCCTGCTCAAGTCCATCGAGGGAACCGCCATGTTTATGGGCAGCCAGATGAAGCGGGTTTTCAAAAGGAACCTGTTCTCGAAGCTGGGCTACCTGCTGTGCGCTTCCGGCGTGAAGGATATGATGAAGCTGCTCGACTACCGCGAAATCGGCGGCACAGAGCTGCTCGGCATCCGCAAGCCGGTCATCAAGGCGCATGGCTCGTCGGACGAGCTTGCCTTCCGCAATGCCATCCGGCAGGCGGATTTCGCCGCCGCTCACCCGATTGCCGGGGACTTAGAGCAGATGCTTGCGATTGTGAAGGATTTTCGACATGATTAAAGAATTGGAAGCGGCCATTGGCTATCATTTTCAAAATATTTCGCTGCTGCAAAACGCGCTTACGCACTCAAGCTGCGCCAACGAGCGCTGGCACGACAGCCTCATGAGCAACGAGCGGCTGGAATTTCTGGGCGACTCCATCCTCGGGATGCTCGTGGCGGAGTACCTCTACCGCAATTTCCCCGACCGGCCGGAGGGCGATCTGACCAAGATGCGCGCCGATATGGTGTGCGAGCAGTCGCTGGCCGCCATTGCCGACCAGATCGATTTGGGGCGGCACCTGAATCTCGGCAAGGGCGAGGAAAGCTCCGGCGGTCGCACCCGCCCCTCGATTCTCGCCGACGCGGTGGAGTCCGTCCTCGCCGCCGCCTTTCTCGACGGCGGCATGGAGGCGGCGCGCGCCTTTGTCGAGCGGTTCGTGCTGCCGCGCGTGCCGGTGCGCAAGCGCAGCAATGAGGATTACAAAACCGTCCTGCAGGAGCTGGTGCAGCAGCAGAAGAACCAGCAGCTGCAATATCTTCTTGTCGGCGAGAGCGGCCCCGACCACGATAAGCATTTCGAGGTCAAGCTCACCCTCAACGGCGCGGTGATCGGCCGCGGGACCGGCTCGAGCAAGAAGCGCGCCGAGCAGGCCGCCGCGCATGCCGCGCTGCGCGCAATGGGGCGATAAAAATTCATGGAGGCTCTGAGCGGAGTTTTGTTCCGGGCTTCCCGATTCCAAAAGGAGGATGTATCATGGTATTACACGCAACAAAGGAAAATTTTGAGCAGCTCGTGCTGAAATCCGAAAAGCCCGTGATTGTCGATTTTTCCGCCGCATGGTGCGGGCCGTGCCGCATGGTCGCGCCCATTTTAGAGGAGATTGCCGAAACGCGGCCGGATTTGGCCGTCGTCACCGTGGATGTGGACGAGAGCATGGAGCTTGCACGCGCGTATAACGTCGCGAGCATTCCGCTGCTGCTGGGCTTCCGCGGCGGAAAAATCGTTGGCAAGACGATCGGCGCGGTGCCCTACGATGAGATCGTCGCGCTGGTGGACTGAGCGATGCACTACGCCGAAATCAAGCCCTGCGACATTGCCAATGGGCCGGGCGTGCGGGTGAGCCTTTTTGTTTCGGGTTGCCGGCACCATTGCAAGGGCTGCTTCAACGAGGTCGCGTGGGACTTTGCCTATGGCGAGCCCTTCACGGCCGCGGTGCGCGAGCGGGTGCTGGAGCTGCTGCGCCCGGGCTATATTCAGGGGCTTACGCTGCTCGGCGGCGAGCCCTTCGACCCCGCCAATCAGGGCGCGGTCGCGGAGCTGGTGCGGCAGGTGCGCCGCGAGCTTCCGGAAAAAAGCATATGGGCATTCTCAGGCTATGTGCTGGAAAAGGATCTGCTCACCGGCCGCGCGCACACGGAGGTCACGGATGCCCTCCTGCACAGCCTCGATGTGCTTGTGGACGGGCCGTTTATCGAGAGCCGCAGGAATCTGAGCCTGCGCTTCCACGGCTCGGATAACCAGCGCCTGATCGATCTGCCGAAAACGCTGGCCGCCGGGCAGGTGGTGCTGTGGAGCGACTGGCAGAGCCAAGGGGAGGGACTTCGCAATGAAAATCGCCGTTAAAAAGCTCAATCCGCGCGCATCCTTGCCGCATTATGGCACGCCCGCCTCCGCGGGAGCGGATCTCTATGCCTGCCTCGATGCGCCCGTTGCCATCGCGCCCGGCGAAACCGCGTGGATTCCCACGGGGCTGGCGATGGAGCTTCCCGCGGGATACGCGGGGCTTGTCTATGCGCGCAGCTCGATGGCCTGCAAGCGCGCGCTTGCGCCGGCGAACAAGGTCGGCGTGATTGACCCGGATTACCGCGGCGAGGTGACCGTCGTGCTCTATAACCACGGGCGCGAAACGCAGACCGTGTGCCACGGCGACAGAATCGCGCAGCTTGTAATCACCCCCGTGCTCACCCCGGCCTATGAGCAGGTGCCGGAGCTGAGCGATACCGCGCGCGCCGAGGGAGGCTTCGGCTCGACCGGCGCATAAAATTCAGGAGGAATTGGATTATGGAAAAGGCAAAGGTTTATTTTACCCGCTCGCTCACGCCCGAGGCGGTGGTGCGCCTGTACTAGCAGCTCGGCATCGAGCTGCCCGGCCGCGTGGCGGTGAAGGTGCATTCCGGCGAGGAGGGCAACCAGAACTATCTTCACCCGGAGTTTCTCAAGCCGATGGTGGACTACGTCCACGGCACGGTGGTCGAGTGCAACACCGCCTACGCCGGCGCGCGCAACGTCACGCCCAAGCATATCGAGCTTCTGAAGAAGCACGGCTGGAGCCGCACCTTCGAGGTGGATCTGATGGATGCGCAGGGGCCGGATGTCGTGTGGGAAATCCCCGGCGGCAAGGTGATTCAGAAGAATTACCTCGGCCGGAATATTGAGAATTACGACTCCATGCTCGTGCTCTCGCACTTCAAGGGGCACCCGATGGGCGGCTACGGCGGGGCGCTCAAGCAGCTCTCCATCGGCTGCGCCTCCAGCGCGGGCAAGGCCTATATCCATTCCGGCGGGGCGGTGACCGACCAGGAGCTTTGCTGGCAGCACTGCGCCGAGCAGGATCGCTTCCTTGAGGCGATGGCGGATGCCGCAGGAAGCGTCGTGCGGCATTTCGCGGGCAGGATCGCCTATGTGTCGATGATGTGCAATCTCAGCGTGGACTGCGACTGCTGCGCGGTGGCGGAGGATCCCTGTATGCGCGATATCGGCATTCTCGCCTCGCTCGACCCCGTCGCGCTCGACCGCGCGTGCATGGATTTGATTGAGCAGTCCGACGACCCCGGCAAGGCGCATTTCCTCGAGCGCGTCCAGTCCCGCCATGGCCAGCATATTATGGAGGCCGCCGCCGAGCAGGGCTGCGGTACGCCGGAATATGTGCGCATGGATGTCGATTGAAACGCCGAAATATCAGCATCCCCTCCCGCGCGGGAGGGGATGCTTTCTGTGCAATAGTGCCAAAAATCGAGAGAAAATTTTGGATAACCGCTTGCTCAAATCCTCTTTACAAATTTCCGGCGGGATGTTATAATGAACGCATCCAAAAAAGGGAGGCAAATGTATGACAAAACGAATTCTTTCCATGCTTCTTGCATTCGCGCTGGTCGTTGGCCTCGTCGGGGGTCTGCCCCTGATGGCGCAGGCCAAGGAGTCGGGCGCGGTGCTGAAAATCCACTACCATCGCGACGACGGCAGCTACGACGGCTGGGATGTCTGGGCGTGGACGACCTCCGACGGCTCGGCCTATGCCTTCGCGGAGGAGGACGGCGAGATGGTCGCGACCATCCCTATCGCAGCCGGCACCACCCAGATCGGCTATATCATCCGCTACGGCGGCGACAGCTGGACAAGCAAGGACGTTAGTGACGACCAGTATGTGGATGTCACCGGCATCGTATCCGGCACGGCGCACCTGTATGTGGAGGCCGGCGTGCCCAATTCCGAGCTGGTTCTCGACGGGGCGGAGGTTGGCCTCGTTGTGACGAGCGCGGAATACGACGGCGAGGACACCGTTACCATCCAGCTCAGCGCGGCGCTGGGCTACGATTTGGCGGACGACACCTTCGTGATTTCCGGCACGGCGGGCACGGTGGAGGCCAGCGAGGTTCGCATGGTCAGCGAGCGGCTGTACCGCATCGTGGTGGCCGAGCCGCTGACGATGACCAAATCCTACACACTTACATTTGAAGGCGAGGCGTACAGCATTACCATGCCCGATTACTATTCCACCGAGGCGTTCGAGGAGGCCTACACCTACACCGGCAACGATTTGGGACAGACCTATTCCAAGGAGCAGACGATTCTGCGCGTCTGGGCGCCCACGGCCGAATCCGTAACCGTGAACCTGTATACTGACGGCGACCCCTCGGCGCAGGCGAACCCCGTCGAGCAGGTGGAGATGACCGCCGATGTCAACGGCACATGGGTCGCGACCCTCACCGGCGATTACAACGGCACCTACTATACCTACCTCGTCAATTTTGGCGACTATAGCAACGAGGCGGTCGACCCCTATGCCCGCACCACTGGCGTGAACGGCCAGCGCGGCATGATTATCGACCTCGACGCAACCGACCCCGAGGGCTGGGACAGCGACAGCAACCCCCACGCCGGGGAAAATATCACCGACGCCATCATCTACGAGCTGCACATCCGTGACCTCGGCAGCGACAGCAGCTCCGGCATTGAGAACGTGGGCAAGTACCTGAGCCTTACCGAAACCGGCACAGTCAACTCCTACGGCATCTCCACCGGCCTCGATCATATCGTGGATTTGGGCGTGACGCATGTGCATCTGCTGCCGGTGTACGACTTCGGCTCGGTGGACGAGTCGAAGCTCGATACCGACCAGTACAACTGGGGCTACGACCCGGTGAACTACAACGTTCCCGAGGGCTCCTACTCCACCGACCCCTATAACGGCGAGGTGCGCGTTTCCGAGTTCAAGCAGATGGTGCTGAGCATGCACAATGCCGGGCTGAGCGTGGTCATGGACGTGGTGTATAACCATGTTTACAGCGCCGACAGCTTCTGCTTCAACCTGATTGTTCCCGATTATTTCTCCCGCCCCGATTCCTCGGCCTCCGGCTGCGGCAACGATACCGCCTCCGAGCGCGCGATGGTGAGCAAATACATCGTCGATTCCGTGTGCTACTGGGCGGATGAGTACCACATCGACGGCTTCCGCTTCGACCTTGTCGGCCTGCTCGATACCGATACCATCAACGAGATCGTCGAGAAGGTACACGAAACGCACCCCGATGTGATTTTCTACGGCGAGGGCTGGGATATGTCCTCCACCAAGCTGACGAAGGACGATGTCACGCTGGCGACGCAGTACGCCTCCAGCCGCACCCCCGGCTTTGCCTACTTCAACGATACCATGCGCGATGCGCTCAAGGGCAGCGTGTTTGACGAGGCCACCGGCTTCGTTTCCGGCGCAAGCGGGCTGGAGGTTTCCATCCGTTCGTCCTTCATGGCTAACCCCGCATGGGCGTCCTCGCCCACGCAGGTGGTCAACTATGCCTCCTGCCACGATAACAATACGCTCTACGACCGCATTGTGCTCTCCACGCCCAACGCCAGCACCGAGGATCAGATCAAGATGAATAACCTCGCCGCGGCGATTTACCTCACCAGCCAGGGCGTGCCCTTCATGCAGGCGGGCGAGGAGATGCTGCGCTCGAAGCCGACCGCTGACGGCGGCTATGACTCGAACAGCTATTCCTCCGGCGACGCGGTGAACTCCATCAAGTGGGATACCCTTGGCGACGAGCAGTACATGGCCGTGTATAACTACTACAAGGGTCTGATTGCCTTCCGCAAGGCGCATTCCATCCTCCGCCTGACGACCGAGGAGGAGGTGCTCAGCACCGTCACCGCCGTGACCGGCGTGGGCACGAATGTGGTGGCCTTCTCGCTCGTGGGCGAGGAGGAGATGTATGTGGTCTTTAACGCCAACGACGAGGCCATTTCTCTCTCGCTGCCTGAGGGCGACTGGAACGTGTATATCGACGGCGAGACTGCCGGAACGACCGCGCTCTATACCCTCAGCGGGGAAATCGAGGTCGCGCCCATCTCCGCGCTCGTGATGATCAAGGCCGGCACCGAGGTCACCGAGGCTACCGATTCCACCGACGCCGCTGACAGCACGTCGGATTCCGAGGCCAGCGCCAACAGCACCGGCATGATTCTCGGCGTTGTCGCCGCGGTCGTGCTGGTGGTGGCCGCCGTGGTCGCGATCGTCGCCGTAGCCAGAAAAAAGAAGGCGTAAGGAAGCGCCGAACCCCATAGCCTTGGGCTGCCGCCGCGCGCGGCAGCCCTTTTTTGCGCCAAAGCCGCAAATTTTTTGAAAATGGGGCTTGACAAACGCCGGAAGATATGGTAGACTGTTCCACAGTGGTTAGGCAATGCTAACCGCCTAAAAAATCCCCATAGGTTAGCTTGCGCTAACAAAAGAAAGGTGGTTTTTATGATGCCCTTATCCCTTGCGCGCCCCGGGGAGGAGAATACCATCCAGAAGGTCGGCGGCACGCCTGAGGTAAAAAAGCACCTGGAGGACTTGGGCTTTGTGGTCGGCGGCAGCGTGAGCGTGGTAAGCGCGCTGGCGGGGAATGTCATCGTCCGCGTCAAGGAGTCCAGAATCGCCATCGATGAGCAGATGGCAAGAAAAATTTATGTTTAAGGAGAGGGAAATCGTATGCGCACACTCAAGCAGGCAAGGGTTGGAGAAACCGTCCGGGTCGTCAGGCTGACCGGCGACGGCGCGATCAAGCGCCGTATCATGGACATGGGCCTTACCAAGGGCACGCAGGTGTACATCCGCAAGGTTGCGCCGCTGGGCGACCCGGTGGAGATCACCGTGCGCGGCTATGAGCTTTCCATTCGCAAAGCCGATGCCGATATGGTGGAAATCGAGTAAGACCGGGAAATTTTATACGCAGGTTAGCGTATGCTAATGGAGGCGCCGGCCTTGCGCTTCCGATTTTAGGGAAAGGAAATGTGGTTAACATGGATTTGAAAATTGCTTTGGCGGGCAACCCCAACAGCGGCAAGACCACGCTGTTCAATGCCCTCACCGGCTCGAACCAGTTCGTGGGCAACTGGCCGGGCGTTACCGTGGAGAAGAAGGAGGGGCGGCTGAAAAAGCACGACGGCGTGGTGATTACCGACCTGCCCGGCATCTACTCCCTCTCGCCCTACACGCTTGAGGAGGTTGTCGCGCGGAATTATCTCGTCGGCGAGCGGCCGGACGCCATCCTCAATATTGTCGACGGCACGAACCTCGAGCGCAACCTCTACCTCACCACCCAGCTCACCGAGCTGGGCATCCCGGTGGTCGTGGCCGTGAACATGATGGACGTGGTGAAGAAGAACGGCGACAAGATCCATACCGCCGAGCTGGCGCGCGAGCTGGGCTGCAAGGTGGTGGAGATTTCCGCGCTTAAGGGTACGGGCGTCATGGAGGCGGCCGAGGCCGCAATCGACGCGGCGAAGAACGGTAAGACCGTGCCGATGCACACCTTCTCCGGCCCGGTGGAGCACGCGCTGGCGCACATCGAGGAGGCCGCCGTGCACGGGCTGCCCGAGGAGAAGCAGCGCTGGTACGCCATCAAGCTCTTTGAGCGCGACGACAAGGTGCGCGAGCAGATTTCGCTGAGCGAGGATGTCGCGGCGCACATCGAATCGGATATTCAGGCGGTCGAGAAGGAGATGGACGACGATGCCGAGAGCATCATCACCAACGAGCGCTATCTCTACATCGCCTCCATCATCAAGGGCTGCTGCAAGAAGCACGCCCAGAGCGCGACCGTTTCGGACAAAATCGACCGCGTGGTGACCAACCGCTGGCTGGGTCTGCCGATTTTCGCCGTGGTCATGTTCCTCGTGTATTACATCTCGATGGTCACCGTTGGCGCAAGCGCGACGGACTGGGCAAACGACGGCCTGTTTGGCGACGGCTGGCATCTGCTCGGCATCGGCACGAGCGCCTACGAGGAGGACGACGGCGCCTATTCCGACGCGCTGAACGCCGTCAACGCCTTCGTCGAGCTTGACCCCGAGGCGGAGGACTTCGACCCCGAGGCCGCTCTGGCGGAGCTTGCCGCCTTTGTGCCGGCGTCCGACACGGCCACTGTCACCGTCGAGGACGAGGAGACCCTCGCCCAGTCGGAGCTTACGGTTTACTATTCCGCCGTCCCCGAGGATGCCGATGAGGAGAGCACCGTGGGCATCAGCTTCCTCGATGCGGTGGCCTATTTCAGCGAGAACGGATTCGATGCGCCCGACCCCGCCGACTATGGCGTGTGGGTGCCCGGCATTCCGGTGCTGTTTGAGCTTGTGCTGGACGCGGCGAATGCCCCCGATTGGCTCAGCGGCCTGATTCTCGATGGCATTGTCGCCGGTGTGGGCGCGGTGCTCGGCTTTGTGCCGCAGATGCTGGTGCTGTTTTTCTTCCTCGCCTTCCTCGAATCGTGCGGCTATATGGCGCGAATCGCCTTCGTGCTCGACCGCATTTTCCGCAAATTCGGCCTTTCCGGCAAATCCTTTATCCCCATGTTGATTGCCAGCGGCTGCGGCGTGCCGGGCATCATGGCCAGCCGCACCATTGAGAACGAGCGCGACCGGCGCATGACCATCATGACCACCACCTTCATCCCCTGCGGCGCGAAGGTGCCCTTCATCGCGATGATGGCGGGCGCAATCTTCGGCAATTCCGCGTGGGTGGCGACCTCCGCCTACTTCATCGGCATGGCCTCCGTGATTGTTTCCGGCGTGATGCTCAAGAAGACGAAGATGTTCGCCGGCAATCCCGCGCCCTTTGTCATGGAGCTGCCCGCCTACCACCTGCCCACGCTGATGAACGTCCTGCGCTCGATGTGGGAGCGCGGCTGGGCCTTCATCAAGAAGGCGGGAACCATCATCCTGCTGTCGACCATCTTCGTGTGGTTTACAAGCTACTTTGGATTCACGGAGGACGGCTTCCGTATGCTCAGCGACGAGGAGCTGGATCAGTCGCTGCTCGCCGCCGTCGGCAGCGCCATCGCGTGGGTCTTCATCCCCTTGGGCTGGGGCAACTGGCAGGCGGCCGTGGCCTCCATCACCGGCCTCGTGGCGAAGGAAAACATCGTCGGCACGATGGGCATCCTCTACGGCGCGAGCGGCAACGCCTATGCCTCGCTGGCGAGCGCCTTTAGCGGCGTCACGGGCTTCTCGTTCCTCGTGTTCAACCTGCTGTGCGCGCCCTGCTTCGCCGCCATCGGCGCGATTCGCCGGGAAATGAACAGCCCGAAGTGGACGTGGTTCGCCATCGGCTACCAGTGCGGCTTTGCCTACTGCATCGCCCTGCTGGTGACCCAGATCGGCAATGCCTTCGCCGGAAGTGTGAACGTTATCTGGCTGATTGTCGCCATTGTGATTCTTGCGGCGATGCTCTACCAGCTCTTCAAGCCCTATAAGGAGGCCAAGACGCTCACCGGAGCCGCGACCCGCTAAACGCCAAACCGTCCCAGAAAGGAGTTGGAAACCATGCTTGCATGGCTAAGCGCGAACATTGGTACGATCCTGATTTGCGCGGCGCTGCTCGCGCTCGTCGCGGCGATTCTCGCCGGGCTGCGGCGCGACAGGAAGGCCGGCAAATCCAGCTGCGGCTGCGGCTGCGCCGGCTGCGCGATGTGCGGCCAATGCCACGGCCGGAATGCAGAGGAGGACGACCATGCTTTCGCCGTCAAAAAAGAAGTATCTGCTCACGATTTATGAGCTTTCCCGCAGTGGCGAGCGCCTGCGTGTGACCCGTATCGCCGGGGCACTGCGGGTGTCGAAGCCCAGCGTCTGCCGGATGGTGCAGAGCTTGGCGGAGGAGGGGCTGCTTGCGCGCGAGGAGGGTGGAAAAATCGCCCTCACCCGCGCTGGGGAGGATACCTGCTGTGAGCTGCACCGGCAGTACCTTGCCCTGTGCCGCTTCTTCCGCGCGGGTGGCTGCGGCGAGGAGGTCGCCATATCGGACGCCTCCGCCTGCCTTATGCTGAGCGAGGAGGGGCTGGATGCCCTGCTCGCCGCCGTCGGCAGCGCCGCTGCCGGGACGGAATAATCGCATACCCACCGGGAGGGGCTGCCGCAGGCGGCTCCTCCCGAAAAAATTTGCTAAAATGGTGGAAAACCTTCCAAATATGTGATAGAATATATCCATTCTGGGAGGTGGGAGCGATGGCATACCGGGTCGCCATTTGTGACGATAACGCTGTGGACGCGCAGTATGTGCGCGCGATCCTCTGCCGCTGGGCGCAGATGCGCGGCATGGAGCTGGTCTGCCGCGAGTTTTCCTCGGCCGAGCGCTTCCTGTGGGCCTATGCCGAGGAAAAGCGCTGGGATCTCCTGCTGCTGGATATTGAGATGGCGGGCATGGACGGCGTGACGATGGCCAAAACCGTCCGCCGCGACAACGAGGCGGTGCAAATCGTCTTTATCACCGGCTACAGCGACTATATTGCCGAGGGCTACGAGGTCGCCGCGCTGCACTATCTGACCAAGCCCGTGCGCGAGGAGAAGCTCTTCGCCGTACTCGACCGCGCGCTGGAGAAGCGCCGGCAGAACGAGCGTTGCCTGAATCTGGAGCTCGGCGGGGAGATGCTGCGCATCCCGCTGCACGAGATTCGCTACCTCGATGTGCAGCTCAACTACGTCACCGTGCACGCCAAGCGCAGCTATACGGTCAAGCGCAGCCTCTCGGAATTTGAGAAGGAGCTGGATTCCCGCTTCTTCCGCGCGGGCAGAAGCCTGATCGTGAACCTGAGCGCGATCCGCATGGTGACAAAGACCGAGCTGCTGCTCGCGAGCGGCGAGCGTCTGCCCCTGCCGCGGGGCGCCTACGAGCCGCTCAACCGCGCCATTATCGAGCGCACATAGGAGCGGAGAATATGGGCATTTTTACAAAAAGAATGGATAGGAAAATCGCCGCCTACCAGCGCGAGCTGGTGGAAACGCACTACCGCGAGGTGGAGAATATGTACCGGCAGATGCGCGGCTGGCGGCACGACTACCGCAACCATATCCAGACCATGAAGGTGCTGGCTGCCGACGGCGACCTGCCCGCCATCCGGGAATATCTCGTCCAGCTCGACACGGATTTGAGCACCGTCGATACCGTGGTCAAGACCGGCAACGCGATGGCCGACGCTATCCTCAACAGCAAGATTTCGCTGGCGAAGTCCAGGCAGATTACCGTGGTGTGCGACGCGCACATCCCGGTGAAGCTGAAAATGTCGGAGCTGGATCTGTGCTGCATCCTGGGCAACCTTTTCGACAATGCCATCGAGGCGAGCGGGAAGCTCCCGCCCGAGCAGCGGGTGATCCGCGTGTACATGGATATGAAGGGCACGCAGCTATACATTTCCTTCACCAATTTTACCGCCACCGGGAAGCTGACGAAGGTCGGCGGCATATTCCGTAGCACCAAGGGCGAGGGGCACGGCTTCGGGCTTGTGCGCATCGACAGCATGGTGGAGCGCCTGAACGGGTATTTGAGCCGAAACAGCGAGGACGGCGCCTTTACGACGGAGATTCTGATTCCGCAGCAGTAGCTTCCAGCGCAATTCGTCCCCCGAAAAAAGCGATTCATCCCCGAAAGAATGCGGGGATGAATTTTTTATGGTATGCTATCGGCAGAAAGGATGTGTTCTGTATGAATACAGGAAAAAAGGAAAAGCCCGCCAAGCCGAAGTACGGCATGTGGCAAAACAGCTGGTGCATGGTGAAGCTGGCGTGGACGACGGGCGAGAAAAAGGTGCCGGTAATGGGGCTGCTGCTGGCGCTGCTCACCGTGGCGACGAACCTGCTGAATCTCACCATCTCCCCCGCCATTCTGGCGGCGGTGGAGCGGCGCGTGAGCGTGGCGGAGCTGGTAGGTACGATCGCGGCGTTCGTCCTCGCGCTGATGCTGGTCGCCGCCGCGACGGAGTATATCCAGAACAATGTGCTCTATGGCAGGATATCGGTGCGCATGGAGTGGATCGCGCGGCTGCACAAGAAGGCCGCAACCACCTCCTACCCGAATCTGTTTGACGAGGCCTACCAGAAGATGAACGCCAAGGCGCAGGATTGCGTGTGCAGCAACCGCGCCTCGACCGAGGCAATCTGGACGACTCTCACAGACCTTACCGCCAATATCCTCGGCTTCCTCGTCTACGCGGCGCTGCTGTGCACGGTGCAGCCGCTGCTGATCGTGGTGGTGCTTGCCACCACCGCGCTGAGCTATTTTGTGGGCAATTTCGCCAACGAATGGGGCTATCGCCACCGCGAGGAGGAGGCGGAGGCGGAAAAGCAGATGAGCTACCTCACCCGGCGCGCGTGGGATCTGACCGCCGCGAAGGACATCCGGATTTTCGGCCTGCGCCCGTGGCTGGAGCAGCTTCATGGCAAGGCGATGGCCGCCTATCGGGCCTTCCATAAGCGCGCGCAGGGCGTCTACCTCTGGGCGGGCATTGTGGATTTGCTGCTCACCTTCGCCCGCAACGCCGTCGCCTATGCCTACCTGATTGGCCTCGTGCTGCGCAATGGGCTGGGCGTATCGGAGTTTTTGCTGTATTTCAGCGCGGTCAGCGGCTTTACGACATGGGTCAGCGGAATCCTCGACGGAGCGCACACCCTGCACAAGCAGTCGCTGGAGATTTCCACGGTGCGCGAATATTTGGAGTATCCTGAGCCATTCCGCTTCGCCTCCGGCGCGCCGATTGCGCCCGAGGAGGGCAAGGACTACGAGCTGCGGCTGGATGACGTTTCCTTCCGCTACCCCGGCGCGACGGCAGATACTCTGTCCCACATCTGCCTGCGCCTGCGCCCCGGCGAGAAGCTCGCGGTGGTCGGCCTTAACGGCGCGGGCAAGACCACGCTCGTCAAGCTCCTGTGCGGCTTCCTCGACCCCACTGAGGGGCGCGTGCTGCTCAATGGCCGCGATATCCGCGAGTTTAACCGCGCGGACTACTACAGCCTCTTCTCGGCGGTGTTTCAGGATTTTACGGTGCTGGCCGATTCGGTCGCCGTCAATGTCGCGCAGCGCGGCGAGGGCGTGGATATGGCGCGCGTGCGCGAATGTATCGAGAAGGCCGGGCTGCGCGGGAAATTCGAGTCGCTGCCGGATGGCTACGATACGAAGCTCAACCGCGAGGTATATGAGCAGGCCGTGCAGCTCTCGGGCGGCGAAACGCAGCGGCTGATGCTCGCCCGCGCGCTGTATAAGGATGCGCCCTTCGTTGTGCTCGATGAGCCGACGGCCGCGCTCGACCCCATTGCCGAGGCGGATATGTACCGCCGGTATGACGACCTAACCGGCGGGAAATCCTCCATCTTCATCTCGCACCGCCTTGCCAGCACCCGCTTCTGCGACCGTATCCTCATGCTCTCCGGCGGCTGCATCGCCGAGGAGGGGACGCACGAGGAGCTGCTGCAAAGGCAGGGCGAGTATGCCGCCCTGTTTGAGGTGCAGAGCCGTTATTATAAGGAAGGAGCGGAGCCTAATGAAAAAGAATAAGCAGACCATGACGCTGCGCGAGGCCATGCGGCTCAATCGCCGCGCGCTGGGGCTGATTTGGCGGCGCGAGCCGCAGACGGTTCTTTCGCAATTTCTCAGCGTCGCGTGGGAGGCGCTTACCCCCTATGTGGGCATTTACCTCTCGGCGCGCATCATCGACGAGCTGGCCGGGAGCGCGGACGCCCAGCGCCTGCAAACGCTCGTGTGGATCTCGCTCGCGGCGGCCGCCTGCATCGCGCTGGTGACGGCGCTGCTCAAGCGCTGGCGCGAAACGCACAGCGCCGGCCAATGGTACAAGTTCGAGGCGCTGCTGGGCGAGAAGATGATCTCGATGGACTATGCCTGCATGGACGACACTGCTACGCAGGATATGCTCCAGACCATCCGGGATAACATGAACGGCGGCGCTTGGGGCATCACGCGGGTGCTGTATGGCTATGAAAGCCTGCTGCGCGCCGTCTTTACGATGCTCGGCGGCGCGACGCTCACCGTTTCGCTCTTTGCCAGCGCCGTGCCGCGAGGCAGCGCCTATGCATGGCTCAATCATCCGCTCGCGGCGGCCGCGGTGGTCGCGCTCATGCTGGGACTGACGCTGCTTGCGCCGCTGCTCACCACCAAGGCGGAGGGATATTTCGCCAAATATTCCGGGGTGCACAATCTTTCCAACCGGCTTTTCGGCTTCTATGGCTTCCTTGGCTACGACCGCCGCCTTGCCGCCGATATGCGGGTTTACCGGCAGGATCTGCTCTGCGACCGCTACAACCGCAATAAGGAGGACACCTTTGCCTCGAACGGCCTCTTCGCGCACCTCGCGCGCGGCCCGATGGGGCTGTATGCTGCGGCGGGCGCGGCGGTATCGGTGTCGTTCACGGGCCTTGCCTATGCCTTCGTCTGCCTCAAGGCGATAGCGGGCGCCTTTGGCCTTGGCGCGGTCACGCAGTACGTCGCCTCCATCACGAAGGTGTCCGGCGGGCTGTCGGGGCTTTTGGCGGCGCTCGGCGATATGCGCAACAACGCCGCCTTCCTGCGGCTGACCTTCTCGTATTTGGACATTCCCAACGAGATGTATCAGGGCAGCCTCACGGTGGAGAAGCGCAGCGACCGAAAGTATCAGGTCGAGTTCCGGGATGTGTCCTTCCGCTACCCCGGAAGCGAGCAGTATGCGCTGCGGCACGTGAATATGCGCTTCGAGATTGGCGAGCGCATGGCCGTCGTGGGCGCCAATGGCAGCGGCAAGACCACCTTTATTAAGCTCCTGTGCCGCCTCTACGATCCCACCGAGGGCGAGATCCTGCTCAACGGCATCGATATCCGCAAGTATAACTACCGGGAATATATGGATATTTTCGCGGTCGTGTTTCAGGATTTCCGGCTCTTTTCCCTCAAGCTGGGCGAGAATGTCGCCTGCAAGGTCGATTATGATCCCGCGCGGGTGCGTGGCTGTTTGGAAAAGGCGGGCTTCGGGGAGCGCCTTGCCGAGCTGCCCGAGGGCACGGAAACCTATCTTTACAAGGATTACCGCGCCGATGGCATCGAGGTTTCGGGCGGCGAGGCGCAGAAGATTGCCATTGCCCGCGCGCTGTATAAGGACGCGCCCTTCATCGTGCTCGACGAGCCGACGGCCTCCCTCGACCCCATCGCTGAGGCGGAGATTTACGAGAAGTTCGACGCCATCGCCGGGGATAAGACGGCAATTTACATCAGCCACCGCCTGTCTTCGTGCAAATTCTGCGATGAGATTCTGGTGTTTGATGCCGGCGCGGTGATTCAGCAGGGCACGCACGAGGCGCTTTTGGCGCAGGAGGGCGGCAAGTACGCCGAGCTCTGGAACGCGCAGGCGCAGTATTACACCGATAAGTAGACCGACAAAAAAGCGCCGCGCCGCTCCTCCGCCCGCGGCGTCCCAAAACGGCGAAGGAGCCCATCTCCACCGGGGAGATAGGCTCCTGTTTTTTGGATTGCCGGTTTATTCCGGGCTATCTTAGTACATTCCGCCGCCCTGCGCTGCGGCAGCGGCAGCCGCGGCATCGGCCGCGGGGTCGGGCTTATCCACGACGAGGCTCTCGGTCGTCAGCACGCAGCCGGCGATGGAGGCGGCGTTCTCGAGCGAGGAGCGGGTGACCTTGGTCGGGTCTACGATTCCGGCGGGGATCATATCCACATACTGCCCGGTGTAGGCGTCGTAGCCGTAGCCGATCTTGCCGGAGCTGCGGATGCGCTCGTAGACCACGGAGCCGTCCACGCCGGAATTCTCGGCGATCTGGCGGATGGGCGCCTGCAGAGCCGCCGCGACGATCTGCGCGCCGGTCTTTTCGTCACCGCTCAGGGTGTCGATCAGCGCCTCGACGGCGGGGATGGCGTTCACCTGCGCGGTGCCGCCGCCGGCGACGATGCCTTCCTCCACGGCGGCGCGGGTGGCGTTGAGCGCATCCTCCACGCGCAGCTTCTTCTCCTTCATGGCGACCTCGGTCTGCGCGCCGACCTTGATCACGGCCACGCCGCCGGAAATCTTCGCCAGACGCTCCTGGAGCTTCTCGCGGTCATAGTCGGAGGTGGTCACGGCGATCGCGGCGCGAATCTGGTGCGCACGCGCGGTAATCGCCTCGTTGTCACCGTCGCCATCGACGATGGTGGTGGTGTCCTTCGTCACGACCACCTGATGGGCGCGGCCGAGGTCCTCCAGCGTCGTATCGGCCAGCTCCATGTTCAGCTGGCTGGAAATCACGGTGCCGCCGGTGAGGATGGCGATATCCTCCAGCATCTCCTTGCGGCGGTCGCCAAAGCCGGGCGCCTTGACGCACACGCAGTTGAAGGTGCCGCGCAGGCGGTTGACGAGCAGGGTCGCCAGCGCGTCGCCCTCGACATCCTCGGCGATGATCATCATCTTCTTGCCGGCCTTCACGATCGGCTCAAGGATGGGCAGAATCTCCTGAATGGAGGAGATCTTCTTGTCGGTAATCAGGATATACGCGTCGTCCAGCACAGCCTCCATCTTGTCGGTGTCGGTGACCATGTAGGGGGAGATATAGCCGCGGTCGAACTGCATACCCTCGACCACCTCCAGGCCGGTTTCGGCGGTCTTGCTCTCTTCGATGGTGATCACGCCCTCAGAGCCGACCTTCTCCATCGCTTCGGAAATAAGCGCGCCGATGGCCTCGTCGCCGGAGGAGATGGTGCCGACCCGGGCAATGTCGTCCGCGCCGGAAACGGGCACGGAATGCTCCTTGATCGAGGCGACCGCCGCTTCCACAGCCTTGTCGATGCCCTTGCGCATCACCATCGGGTTCGCCCCGGCGGAGAGGTTCTTCAGGCCCTCGCGGGTGATGGCCTGCGCCAGCACGGTCGCGGTGGTCGTGCCGTCGCCGGCGACATCGTTGGTCTTGGTGGCGACCTCGCGAATCAGCTGCGCGCCCATGTTCTCAAAGGCGTCCTCCAGCTCGACCTCCTTGGCGATGGTCACGCCGTCGTTGGTAATCAGGGGAGCGCCGTACTTCTTGCCAAGCACCACGTTGCGCCCCTTGGGGCCAAGCGTGACCTTGACGGTGCTGGAAAGCTGGTCAATGCCGGATTGCAGCTTCTTGCGGGCCTCTTCGCCGTAAATAATCATTTTCGCCATGTTCGTATCCTCCTAAAAATCAGTCGTTCACCACAGCAAGAATGTCTTCCTGCTTGACGAACTTGTAGTCCACACCGTCGAGCTTGATTTCGCTGCCGGTGTACTTGCCAACAACCACCTTGTCGCCGGCGGCGACCGTCATCGCCACGTCCTTGGTGCCGGGGCCGACGGAAACTACCTCGTAGATGGCGGGTTTTTCTTTGTTGGCGGTGGCGAGGATGATGCCGGAAACGGTGGTTTCCGCGGCCTCATGCTGCCGCAGCAGGATGTTGTCTGCCAAAGGTTTGAGTGTCATTGCAAAATGCCTCCTATAAAAGATTGGAACGCGCCGAAGGGCTTTGACGTTCCTTGGAGCAGGTATGGCCTGCTTTCTCTACGGATTTAGCACTCGGTTTTCTTGAGTGCTAAATAAATATACTACACTTTCCCCAAAAAAGCAAGGGGGTTTTCAGAAAAAAACGTAAATAAATTGTGAATGGTTTCCAAAAGCCGAAAAAGCCCTGCCGCCCGGCTTCCCGGGCGGCAGGTGGGGTTGAGGGGGGATTACTTCTTTGCAAGGCGCTCCTCGCGGGTTTTGGCAAAGCGCTCGAGGATGGGAATCAGCATCAGGCAGATGAACGCCGCCGTCAGGCCGCCGTTGTAGAGGCAGTAGCCGCCGTGCAGGTTCGGCACGCTGGTCACGAGCAGATAGTGCAGCCCGCCCGCGAGAATGCCGTATTGCCAGCCGTATTTCGTCGAGATCGGGCTGAGCCCATTGGCGAAGCATAGCCCCACGGCGATGGCCTGCGCGCTGATGGGGTAGGCGAAGCTCCCGCCGACCAGCCCGGAAAGCCACGAAAAGACAAAGGAGAACAGCGCGTAGCCCACCATGATCGGCCAGACGCTCCCGGGGTGCGAGCCGGAATTGCAGCACGCGAGCATACAGAAGATGATGCCGAAGGTCACGGCGTTGAAGCTTACGCCAATGAGGTTGTAGTAGGCGAGGATGAACAGGCCGTATACGCCCACGTTCATTAAAAAGGCCGCATTGCCGAAGGTCGCGCTGAAGCTCACGCCGATCTGCCGGCATGTCAGCAGGCGCCAGTAGTCGCGCGGCCGGCAGCCGAGCGCGAGCGCAAGCACGACGCACAGGCCGAATACCGCGCAGCAGAAGATGTTCACCGCCAGCCGGGAGGCAATCGTCAGGTCGCCAAGCTCCACGGCGGGCAGGTCTACGCCCAAGGTTTTATACAGCACGGCGTTGAGGAAAAAGGCCATGACGCCCACCGGCAGGGCGGCGGAGTAGAGGTCGAAGCCCTTATGCACCTTCGGCGAGTGCGCCAGCCCCGCCGGGAGGAAGAAGCCGATGGCCAGCCCGACGACGAGCGCGAGCAGCGCGCCGGGGAGGTTGAAGCCGATGCTCTCGGCGTTGGGGTAGCGCAGCAGCAGGTCGGAAATCAGCGGGGCGATGCCGGTGGAGAAAAGCATGGCGTTTACGTTCGCGCTGAGCTTTTCGCGCCGCACGAGGCAGTATAGGCAAACGCCCAGCACCGTCGGAAGCGTATTGAGCACATTCAGCCCCCAGCCGGCGAAGCCGACGGTGAGCAGGAAGGCGAGCGTGGAAACGTTGTTCGCCTTCGCGCCGGGGATGCAAAAGAGCAGGCAGCAGGCGGCGGCAACGATGCCCATATTCAGGAAGGCCGCGGAGAAGCCGCCCACGGTGAAGCAGCTCGTGGAGATTTTGCAGGTAGAGGTCAGGATGGCCACAAGCCCCGTGCCCATCTGCGCTCGGTCGGGCATACACAGCGCGGCAATCAGGAAGCAGGCCGCGATGAAGGCGAAGAAGAGCTTCAGGAAGCCGCTCTCGCTCATCGATTGGATTTTTTTCATAGATACACCTCTCTGTCGGGAAAAAACGAAAGGCGGGTGGGTCGCCCCACCCGCCGGGCTTGCAGGGAAAATGTGCGCGTTCAGGCCCTCTCGGCGGCCTCGACAACGTGCTTCATCAGCACGCTCGTGGTGACCGAGCCGACGCCGCCGGGGACGGGGGTAATCGCCTCCACGATTGGCTCCACCTCGGCGAACACCGCATCGCCTGCGATTGCGCCGAGCCCGCCCTTGGCGTTTGGCTTATTGGCGTCCCAGTTGATGGAAACGTCCACAATCACCTGCCCCGGGCGGACAAAATCGGCGGTGAGCGAATTCAGCACGCCTGCGGCGGAAACAATGATGTCGGCTCTGCGGCAGATTTCGGCGGTGTTCACAGTCTTGGTGTGGCACACGGTCACGGTCGCGTTTTTGCCCATGAGCATCATCGCGGCGGGCTTGCCCACCACGAGGCTGCGGCCAATCACGACAGCGTTCTTGCCGCGGCAGTCAATGCCGTAGTAGTCGAGAATTTCCATGCAGGCGGCGGGGGTGCAGGGGGCAAAGCCCAGGTCGCCGCGCCCCTCAAACACGCCGGCGTTGGACAGGTCGGTCATGCAGTCGACATCCTTTTTGGGGTCGAGGGCGTTGCAGATTTCGTCCTGGTCGGCCTTCAGGTGCTTGGGCAGCGGGCGGAACATCAGGACGCCGTGGATGCTGTCGTCGGCATTGATTTTGCCGATGGTGGCCATCAGCTCCTCCTTGCTCACGTCGCCGGGCAGGAGGAACTGCCGGACGGATACGCCCACCAGCTCCGCGCGCTTGAGCGCGCCGCGCTCATAGCTCAAATCCGAGGGATTTTCGCCGCAGCGGATGATGGCCAGCGTCGGCTCCACGCCCTTTTCGCGCAGCGCGGCGCTGCGCGCGATGAGAGAGGCATTCAGGGCATCGGTAACTTCCTTGCCCAAAAGCAATTTTGCCATAAAATTCTTTCCTTTCTGATGCGGCGAGCTACTGGCCGAAGCTGGCCGTCACCGTGTTAAAGATTTCGTCTGCCTTGGCGCAGGAGGCGGCGAGCATGGCGTTCGCCTTGGCGTTCATTTCGTCCGCTACCGCGCGGTTTTTCAGGCTCTTGGTGTTGATAAATACGTTCAGCGAGGCGGCCTGCAGCGCGGCCTTGCAGCACACGGCGGCGCAGCCCGCGTCGGATACTGCGAGGCGGCTGCCCTTGGCGGCAAAGACGGCTACATAGTCGATGGCCTCGGCGCACAGCTCCATGATGTGCATCGGCACGGCGCAGGCCGTAACCGTCGCCTCCTCCAGAATCGCGTCGCGGTTGGGGTCGTCCTTCGGGATGCCGTAGGCCTTTGCCAGCGGCACGAAGCCGCGGTCATCGGCCTCCACCTGGTCGAGCAGCTCCTTCTGGAGCGCGTCGCATTTTGCCTTGAGCGTGAGGATCTCCTCCTCCACATCGGCATATTTCTTCTTGCCCACGGTGAGCGAGCCCACCATGTTGCCGAGCGCGGTGCCGATCGCGCCCACAAGCGCCGCCGCGCCGCCGCCGCCGGGTGCGGGCGCGGAGGAGGCCAGCACGTCCACAAACGTGCGGCAGGATTCCAACGTCATATCCATAAATATGTACTCCTTCTTGAAAAAACGCAGGCGGCGCACCGCCTGCGTTTTGGTAATGATACTTCTTTGGCGAGCTTGCTTAGAACAATCCGGATATCTTGCCGTTCTCGTCTACATCGATGCGCTCGGCGGCCGGTACCTTGGGCAGGCCGGGCATGGTCATGATTTCACCGGTGAGGGCAACTAAGAAGCCCGCGCCCGCAGAAACCTTGACGTTGCGCACGGTGACGGTGAAGCCCGTCGGCGCGCCCAGCTTGGTCTGGTCGTCGGTGAAGGAGTACTGGGTCTTGGCCATGCAGATGGGCATGTGGTCGTAGCCCAGCTCGGTCAGGGTCTTGATTTGCTTCTCGGCGTTGGCGGTGAAGGTCACGCCGTCGCCGTGGTAGATCTTCTTGACGATGGCCTCGATCTTCTCCTTAATGGTCAGGTCAAGCTCGTAGGAATAGGTGAAGTCGTTGGGCAGCTCGCACAGGCGAACCACTTCCTCGGCCAGGGCGATGCCGCCCTCGCCGCCCTTGCCCCAAACCTCGGACAGCGCGACGTTCACGCCCAGCTCGCGGCACTTATCCTCCACGAGCTTCAGCTCGGCCTCGGTGTCCTGCGGGAAGCGGTTGATGGCCACGACGCAGGGCAGCTTGTATACGCCCGTGATGTTCTCCACATGGCGCAGCAGGTTGGGCAGGCCCTTCTCAAGCGCCTCGAGATTCTCCACGCCGGTTTCGGCCTTGGGCACGCCGCCGTTGTACTTCAGCGCGCGTACGGTCGCCACCAGCACCACGCAGCTGGGCTTCAGCCCCGCCATGCGGCACTTGATATCGAGGAATTTCTCCGCGCCCAGGTCGGCGCCGAAGCCGGCCTCGGTGATGGCGTAGTCGCCCAGCTTCAGGGCAATCTTGGTAGCGGTCACGGAGTTGCAGCCGTGCGCAATGTTCGCGAACGGGCCGCCGTGGACGAATGCGGGGGTGTGCTCCAGCGTCTGCACCAGGTTGGGCTTGAGCGCGTCCTTCAGCAGCGCGGCCATCGCGCCCTGCGCGTTGAGGTCGCCGGCGGTGACGGGCTTGCCGTCGCGGGTGTAGGCGACGACGAGGCGGGCGAGCCGCGCCTTGAGGTCGGAGATGTCGGAGGCCAGGCACAGCACGGCCATCACTTCGGAGGCAACGGTGATGTCGTAGCCATCCTCACGCGGCACGCCGTTGACCTTGCCGCCGAGGCCGTCCACTACGAAGCGGAGCTGGCGGTCGTTCATGTCCACGCAGCGCTTCCATGTAATCTGGTGGGGGTCGATGTTCAGGGCGTTGCCCTGATAGATGTGGTTATCCAGCATAGCGGCGAGCAGATTGTTGGCCGCGCCGATGGCGTGGAAGTCGCCGGTGAAGTGCAGGTTAATGTCCTCCATCGGGACGACCTGCGCATAGCCGCCGCCGGCCGCGCCGCCCTTTACGCCGAACACGGGGCCGAGCGAGGGCTCCCGAAGCGCGACGATGACGTTTTTCCCAATTTTCCGCAGGCCGTCTGCCAGGCCGACGGTTGTGGTGGTCTTGCCCTCACCGGCAGGGGTGGGGTTGATGGCGGTGACCAACACCAGCTTGCCGTTGGGCTTGTCGGCCATATCCTTGAGGATGCTGTAGTCTACCTTTGCCTTGTACTTGCCGTACTGCTCGAGGTACTTTTCGTCCACCCCAGCGGTCTTGGCGACCTCGGTGATGGGCTGCATGACGGATTCCTGCGCGATTTCGATGTCAGATTTGAATGCCATAATGTTTACGCTCCTTGTATTTGTTGTGTGTGCCTGTCCCGTTGCAATGGTTAAAGGCACATACAGGATTTATGCGGCTTCCCGTCGGAATGGTGTGGCCGCACATGGATTCGGTACTTATGTACCGATAATGAGTATAGCATTTTTCCCGTGGCTTGTCAATAGCTTTGTAAGTAAAATTTTGGTTACGACGCCGAAAAAACGCCCCTTTTTTGAGATTTCTTTTGCCAAAATAAGAATTGAAAAAATCTTATAAAAAGGGTATTATATATCCGAATTCTCGGAGGTGAACAGCATGAGTTCGACATTACTGGAAGATTACAGCCGCGCGCAGCGCATGGCGCAGAAGGAATACCGCCAGGCGCTCAGCCAGGGCAAGGATCCCTATCCCGCGGTTTTGGATACGCTGCTCGGCGACGAGCAGTCCCTGCCTGTGCAGGAGGTGGGGCTTGTGGAGGTGCCGCTCGAGCGCATCGTGGGCACCAAGAGCCAGGGGCGCATTTCCGCCTTCTCGCGCAGCTTCCTGCCCCTGCTGGAGCCGGGCTGTGAATTTGCGAATAAATGGGTAAGCCTGCTTGGCTCGCATCTGGACGAGGGCATCCGCGATCCCATCCTCTGCTATGAATATCTGGGCGACTTCTATGTGCAGGAGGGCAACAAGCGTGTGAGCATCCTGCGCTATGTAGGCGCGGTGTCGATTACGGCGAATGTCAAGCGCCTGCTGCCGAAGAAAACGGAGGAGCCGCGCATCCGCGCTTACTACGAATTTCTGGATTTTTACCGCAATACGAAAATTTATCAGGTGCAGTTCCGCCGCCCGGGGGATTACCAGCTCCTGCTTGCCAAGCTCGGGCGCGAGCCGGGGGAGGTCTGGACGAAGGAGGAGAGCGCGCAGTTTCGCGCCTACTACCGCTATTTTCTCGATGCCTTCGCGCAGTTCCGCGATTCCTCCGGCCTGCGGCCGGAGCAGGCGCTGCTCTCGTGGCTGGAGGTGTACCCTTTCCGCAGCCTCGGCTCCATGAGCCAGAGAGAGCTGAAGAAAACCCTCGAGTCGCTTTGGGGTGAGGTGAAGGCGCTTGCGAGCGACGAGCCCGTGGAGGTGCGCACCGTCCCGGCGGGCGAGAAGCCCGCCACGGTGCTTGACCGCATCATTGCCCTTACGGCCGAGCCGCTGAAGGTCGCCTTTGTCCACTACCTCGACTTGGATACCAGCACATGGGCGACGGGGCACGATTTGGGGCGGCAGCAGCTGGAGCAGAACCTCGGCAGCCGCGTGAAGGTGCGCAGCTACTTCCATGCCGACGACGCCGAGAAGGCCGCCGCCATTCTCGACCGCGCGGTGGCGGATGGGGCGAACGTGGTATTCACCACCTCCCCGCAGCTCAGCCGCCCGACCCTGCGCGCGGCGGTGAAATATCCCGGCGTGCGCTTTCTCAACTGCTCGGTCGATACGCCCTACCCCAGCATCCGCTCGTATTACAGCCGCGTGTATGAGGCGAAGTTCGTCACCGGCGCGATTGCCGGCGCGATGAGCAAGGGCGATACCATTGGCTACATTGGCTCCTCGCCGATTCTGGGCGTGATTGCCTCCATCAACGCCTTCGCGCTCGGCGCGGTGATGACCAATCCCAAGGCGAGGATCGACCTGCGCTGGTCGTGCCTGCCCGGCACGCCGCTGCTCGACCTGCAGCACGAGGGCATCCGCGTGATTTCCAACCGCGATGTGCCGGTGAAGGACCAGCTGCACTGGAGCTTCTGCAACTACGGTACCTATACCTTTGACGACGAGGGCAATTTGCAGGCGCTGGCCTCGCCGGTGTGGCTGTGGGGCAATTTCTATGAGAAGGTCGTGCGCTCCATCCTCTCCGGTACATGGGATAAGCAGAAGCCCGCCGCCAAGGCGCTGAACTATTGGTGGGGCATGGACAGCGGCGTGATTGACGTGGAATTTACGAAGAATCTCCCCGACGGCGTGCGCACGCTCGCCGAAACTCTGCGTCAGGGGCTGAAAAGCGGCACGCTCGATCCCTTCCGCCGCCGGATCATCGCGCAGGACGGCGCGGAGAAAAACGACGGCAGCAAGAGCTTCAGCGCCGAAGAGATTCTGCACATGGATTGGTTCTGCCGCAATGTTCACGGAGAGATTCCCGAATTCGACGAGATTGTTCCCCGCGCGCAGCCGATGGTGCGCAGCCTCGGCGTGTATAAGGACCGAATTCCGCCGGAGAAGGAGGAATCGGTTTGAAAATCTTGGTTGTGACCGATGAGGAGTACCCCGCCTTTTATGAGTCCTATCAGCCTGGGCGGCTGGATGGGTACGACCTCATCATATCCTGCGGCGACCTGAAGGCATCCTACCTCACCTTCCTGTCGGATATGTCGCATTGCCCGGTGCTGTATGTCCATGGCAATCACGATACCGCCTACCGCAAGTGCCCGCCCGGCGGCTGCGACTGTATCGACGACAAGGTGGTGGTCTACAATGGCGTGCGCATTCTGGGGCTGGGCGGCTGCCGCTGGTATCACCCGGGCGAGTATCAGGTCACGGAGCGGGCCATGCGCCGCCGCATTCGGAAGCTGCGCTTCCCGCTCTGGCGCGCGAGGGGGGTCGACCTTGTCGTTACCCACGCGCCCCCGGAGGGGGTGGGCGACGCGGAGGATCCCGCGCACCGCGGCTTCGCCGCCCTGCGCGCGCTGCTGGAGAAGTACCACCCGGCCTATCTGCTGCACGGGCACGTCCACCTCAGCTATGGGGCGGACAAGACCCGTGAGCGCGAATACGCCGGCACGCGGGTCATCAACTGCTACCAGCATTATGAGCTGGAGATTGCGGACAAGCCGCATGACCTGCGGCGGCATGGCAGCCTGATTTGGAAAAACGGCGAGCCGGAATACGAGCCGGAGTACGGCAGGAGGGATAGCAATGGCTTTTGAGGGATATAGCCCCGAAACGGTGGATTTTCTGTGGGGCATCCGCATGAATAACAACCGCGAGTGGTTCGCCGCGCACAAGGATGCCTATGTCCGCACCCTCTATGAGCCGACGAAGGCGCTGGCGCAGGAGCTGTTTGTGCCATTTCTCGACCGGCCGGGCAACCTTTTGAAGGTCAGCCGCATCTACCGGGATATGCGGATGCACCCGCCGGAGCCGTATAAGCAGAGCCTGTGGATTTGCATCCGGCAGGATGTCGCATGGTGGGCGGAGAATCCCTGCCTGTATTTTGAAATCAACCCCGAGGGGGTGGACTATGGCTTCTTCCTGTGGAAGATGCCCACGGCGCGCATGGAGGAATTCCGGCAGAGCATCGCCGCCCGGCCGGAGGAGTTTCTTGCCATCGTCGCGGCGGCCGAGGCGGCTGCCGGCATCCCCCTTACTGCCGAGCTGTACGCCCGGCCGAAGCCGTGTGATAATCCCGCGCTTGCGCGCTTTTTCGCGTGGAAGCAGTGCATTTCCTGCTCGGTGCATGAGGATTTTGGCGAGGGAACCTTTTCCCCCGCGCTTGCCGCGCGCGTGCGGACGCACTTTGAGCATCTGCTGCCGGTCTACGAATACTTCACCCGCTTCCGCAGCTAGGGAAACCCGTAAGCAAATCGCCTTTTCGCCGAAAACGCGGCTTGAAAATGGGAAATACACATAGGTTTCCTCCGCTTTCCAAACCTTTTTGCGGCGCAAAGATAAGCAAAATCCGCTCTTGCCGATTTGTTCGGAGCTTCCCTAGCAAGGTGCGCAAGCGAGCGGCGGAACGCCGATGCGATTGCGCTCCGCATTTCCGGGAAAAGCGGCAGGCAATCAAAGCGACGGGTCATTGGAATATAAAACAATATGCAAAATCGTGCCGGGGAGGTTTCTCCGGCACGATTTTTCTGCCTTCCGGCGGGAAAATCTCCCCGGCATGGCAGTCCTTAGCAAAGCCGCGGTTCCATGCCGTATTTTTGGGAGAAGGGCCGAAAGATGAAAAAAGTCTTGCAGAATATGGAATAATACGGTACAATTTGTACAGGCGCCGGCTTGCCGGGCGGAAAAGCCAATGTACGGCACTGCAATATGGATTGGGCGCCAGCGCAGGCTGATACCCATATGGTTCTGATTTTGTGGGAAGCCTTCCTCAGCGTTTTTTCGCAAAAAAATACCTGCTTTCCACAAAAAGCAGGTACATACTTTGCGTAGAACTATGGATTCCAAGGAGATGCCAGTCCACGCTAATCCTCTACATTGTAACATTTATCGACAAAAAAATCAATATATTTGCGAGCAAATTAAAAAAATATTTTTGAGAACGACTGAAAAAACAAAAACGCCCGTGAAATCCAAAGCGTTGTCGGGCTATAAAGGGTCTGGAAAATGGTCATTGCGGGCTCAGGAAAGGAGCAATTGCATTGCCTAAACGTGGCGAAAATATTCGTAAGCGGAAAGACGGGCGCTGGGAGGCTCGGTACAGGGCAGGCGTGAATTCCTCCGGGCAGGCCACTTACCGCTCCGTATATGCGAAAACCTATCGAGAGGTAAAGGCCAAGAAAGCCGAAAGACTGGGCGAAATCGCTTACATGCAGCCGCTACAGCGCAAAAATCTACGATTTACGGAGGTGGCAGATCTGTGGATGCAAGACAGCCGATTGCACATCAAGGGATCTACGGCCTGCCGATACCGAAATCTGTTGGATTCTCATATCCTGCCACACTTCGGCGGGAGGCGCATCGATTCGATAACCACAACAGAAATCAATGCATTCCTTGCCGATAAGCTGCAATCCGGCCGTCTGGACAAGAGCGGAGGGCTTTCCCCCGCCTATGTGCGCAGTATGATGCTGGTCATCCAGGCTGTGGTTTGCTATGCGGTTGAGAATCGAATTCGCCCACCGCTGGATACGAAAATTCACAAGCCGCAAATTGCGAAGCGCGATTTGCCTATATTGACGCCGCTGGAGCAGAGCCGACTGGTGTCCTATTGCTGTAGTGACCCGGGGCCCACGGAAATTGGTGTTTTGCTTTCGCTCTATGCAGGTCTCCGCATAGGCGAGGTTTGCGCCTTGGAGTGGTCGGATATCGATTTTTCCACGGGCATTCTTTCCGTAAGGAAGACTGTGGCACGGGTTCGATCGCCCGAAGACGGCACACGATCTACGCTTGTGGTTACGCCGCCCAAGACGCCGTCCTCTTTTCGGGAAATTCCTCTGTGCTCATGGCTGATCCCGCTGCTGCGGCAGGCGAAGGGGCGCAGCAATTCTGGGTATGTAGTATCCACAACGGACCAGTTCGTAAGCCCCAGAACCTATGATTACCGGTACCATCGTTTGCTTGCGTGTGCGGGCGTTCCCGGCATCAACTATCACGCCCTCCGCCATACCTTCGCGACCCGGTGTATCGAAGCAGGGGCGGATGTAAAGTCGCTGAGTGAAATGCTGGGACACGCCAATGCCGCCGTTACACTGAATATCTACGTCCATACCTCTATGGAAACAAAGCGCTCCCAGTTGGAGAAGCTGAAGCTCTAGGGGTCAATTTTATGGTCAGAAACAAGCCCAATCTCTTTGGCACGCTAAGAGATTGGGCTTTTCCTGTGCAGAATCCATAGTTCTACGCAAAGCTAGAATGCCACGCAGAAAATATGGGAGAGGGTTGATTTTATGAAAATTAAGGTTGCCATTCTGGACAAAGATAAAAGCTACCTCACCAGAATTGTTTCCGCATTCGGAACCAAATATGCAGAAAAATTGGAAATTTATTCTTTCACAGATGTGGATGTCGCCCTGCAAACGTTGGAAAGTGCGAGAATCGAGGTGCTGCTGGCTGGCGATACCTTTGAAATCAATACGCAAACCCTGCCCAAGCGCTGCGCGTTCGCATACATGGTAGACACGCTGGGGATTGATAGAATTGGCGATGTTAGTGCGATATGCAAATTCCAGAAAGCAGATTTGATTTACAAGCAGATACTAAGCCTGTATGCGGAAAAAGCGAGCAATGCTCTTGGCTTCTCCGCACACGAAAATAAGGGAAATGTCCTTGTCTTCTCCTCGCCGTGCGGCGGTGTAGGCACCTCTGTCATGGCGGCGGCATGTGCGGTTAATGCGGCTGGGAGAAATAAGAGCGTTTTGTACATCAATCTGGAAAAATTTGGCAGTGCGGATTTGTACTTTGAAGGACCTGGCCAGTACGGCATGAGTGACCTGATTTTTGCAGTTAAGAGCAGAAAGGCAAACCTTCCTCTGAAGCTCGAGGGATGTGTCCGCCAAGATGTCCGAAAGGTCTTCTATTATGCGCAGGCGCGAAATGCTCTGGATATGATGGAGATGCGAACAGAGGAAATCCTGCGGTTGATTTCTGAATTAAAGCTTTCGGGCGAATATTATTATAGATTTAGATTTCACGATTGATAAGGAAATGTTAAATGTTTATCGACAAGCGCAGGCCATTGTATTTGTCAGTGATGGAACCGTCGAGGCAAATACAAAAATTGACCGGGCATTTTCGGCGCTTGCGGTGCAGGAGCAGAATGCCGATGCACCTCTGGTGAACCGAATTCAGCTGATTTATAACCGCTTTAGCAGTCAAAGCGGGCGGGTACTGGATATGCCGGGCGTTAAGACCTTGGGCGGTGCGCCAAGGTACTCCGGGGGCGGAACGCAGCAGATTATCAATCAGCTGGCAAAAATGGCGATTTTTGACGGGCTTTTATAAAACAAGGGCGGTGTCAGCATGGATTACGAACAGGAGCAGCAGCTTGTAGCCAATATCAAGCAGTATGTTTCCGAGAACCTTCCACTCAGCAAAATGAGTGATGAGGAGCTGGAGGAAAAGGTAGAAGAAATTGTATCACAGCGGGTAAGCGACCGCTATTGCTCAATTGAGCAGACACTATCCATTATTCAGCAGGTATATAGTTCTATCAGAGGCTTTGGCCTGCTCGATAGCATCATAAGCGACGACACCATTACCGAGGTCATGATCAATGGCCCGGATCATATCTTCATCGAGCAAAATGGGCGCCTGTTTAAGCTGAATAAGCAGTTTGAAAACCAACGCCGACTGGAGGATGTGATTCAGCGAATCGTAGGATTGGCTGGACGTGAAGTTAACCAGGCCAACCCAATCTGCGATACACGTCTGCCAGACGGTTCCCGCGTGAACGTGGTTTTGCCCCCGATTGCCCTGTGCGGCCCCACCCTGACGATCCGAAAATTTTCCAAGACACCCATGACGATAGAGAAGCTAATCTCCTACGGGTCCATTACACAGGAGATTGCGGATGTCTTGGAAATGCTTGTAAAGGCGAAATACAACATCTTCATTGCGGGTGGTACTGGCAGTGGCAAGACAACGTTCCTGAATGCGCTTTCCAACTACATTCCAAAGGATGAACGCGTTATTACCATCGAGGACTCCGCCGAACTGCAAATTACGGGAGTTGACAATCTGGTGAGCATGGAAACCAGAAATGCCAACGCTTCTGGTGCCGGGCAAATCACCATTCGGGATTTGATTAAATCCTCCCTCCGTATGCGCCCGGAGCGGATTATTGTGGGCGAGGTCCGCGGCGGAGAGGCGTTGGATATGCTGCAGGCTATGAACACCGGCCATGACGGGTCGCTCTCTACCGGCCATGCTAATTCCACGCAAGATATGCTGAGCCGCTTGGAAACAATGGTGCTGCAGGGTTCTGTAGGCTTGCCGCTGGAGGCTATACGCCAGCAAATTGCGTCTGCAGTCGATATTATTATCCACCTGTCTCGTCTGCGGGATAAATCCAGAAAGACGATGGAAATTACCGAGGTGCTTGGCTATGAAAACGGGCAGATTGTTCTCAACCCGCTGTATGTCTTCGAGGAGGACGAGAATAGCACCTTGACGAAGGTGTCCGGAAGCCTGCGACGGACGAAGAATCCGATGCGGAACACATTTAAGCTGCGTCTTTACGGAATCAAAGAGGATATCTGATCTTCGTTTTGGGAGGTATGTAAATGGCAAAACAGGAAAGCGGGCCACAGTATTACGTTTCCAGAATTCACACCCAAGTGTTGAATTATGACGTATATGTGATGAAGAAAACAGAGAAATTTCTATATATGCTGCTGCTATTTGCGGCGGGTGGAGCGGTTGGCCTGATATTTTATGGTGGGCTTTTCAAGGAGGATGGGAGAGCGACGCTGATGACAACCGCCAGCAATTTTGTTGTATTTGTTTTTGCGGGCATCCTTGCAATCAAGTGCTTCTTACCGACAATCACCTTGTCCCTAAAGAAAAAAAGAGCTGAAAAACTAAAGAAGCAATTCTGCGATTTTGCGGCAGCATTGACGAATGCACTGGCAAGCGGCATGAATATGACAGATGCATTACATGCTGTGTATAACGATTTGCAGTCGCAGTATTCAGACGCGGCCTACATCGTTGAGGAGATACAGGAAATCATCAACGGCGTTCATAACAATATCCCGATAGAGGACATGTTGGAGGATTTTGGAACACGTAGTGGGATCCCGGACATCTTAAATTTTGCCACCGTCTTTTCAACATGTTACCGTACCGGCGGCGATATTAAATCTGTCGTAAGACGGACGACAGAAATCATGTCAGAAAAAATTATGATTTCGAGCGAAATTGAAACCGCCATCACATCCAATAAGATGCAAATGAACATCATGAACGTTTTGCCCATCGTGATCGTCCTGATGATGAGAGTGATGAGCCAGGAGTTTGCAAATAGCTTTGGAACGATTATTGGCGTTGTTGGGATGACAGCAACGGTTGCGCTTACGGCTGGAGCGTATAAAATGGGACAGAAGATTATGGATATCAAGGGGTGAGGTTATGCGAATTTTGTACATGCTTATCGGAAGCCTATTGGTGGCAGCTTTCGTCATTAAGCTTCTGAAGGGAACAAAATTCGATTATCTTGTAGAAAACCTGGAGGGGAGTGAATTCCCACTCAAGAGCATATATTGCGTTGGCTTTTCATGGAGTGAGGGGAAGATTTTCGCCCTAAAAGGGAGGACAAGGGAAATGCTGGTGGGGCAGGCGAAATTGCTGTATGATCCAAAGTATGCGGAGTATTATGCAAGCATTGCATGGGCGCAGCTTCTTTCGTTTGTACATTTGTGCCTGACCTTCGGATTCCTGCTGGCAGGGATGCTGGATTCGGTACTTATGCTGGTTATCGGGATCGCATCAGCAGTTGCTTTTGGGTTTTATTTCCTTAATAGAATGCGGGATTTGCTGAAAACAAGGGAATCTGAATGTACAGCAGAGCTTCCAGAAATCGTTTCAACGATGGCGCTCCTTATGAACGCGGGAATGATGCTGCGAAATGCGTGGGAGAAGATTGCCGAGAGCAAAGAGGGCACAGTATACGAGCTAATGCGTCGATCCTGTATGGACATGGACAACGGCATGTCAGAGGTTGATGCGATGCACAAATTCGGCAGACTGTCAAACTCTGTGGAAATTAGAAAATTTACAAGCGCCTTGGCGCAAAGTATCGAGCGCGGCGGGGCAGAGCTGAACGATTTTCTTGGCAGGCAATCGCTTGAAATGTGGACGCTGAAGAAGCAGCTTATGCTGCAAAAAGGAGAAGCCGCCGCATCCAAGCTGTTGGCGCCTACGGCCATGCTGTTCGTCGGCATTATTACGGCGGTGATCACCGGCGCGATCGGTATGTTGATTTAGACCACAGGCCTCTCAAATAGAAAGAAACAAATCATAAAGGAGAAAATGTTATGAGAAAACTAATGAACAAACTGGACGCAGCCATTCTTGCTGCGCAGCTCGCGGCAAGAAAATTCGTTTCGGATGAACGCGGGGATACGAACTTTATTTCCATCGCAATTATTCTTGTCGTTGTCCTCGCAATTGCGGTCGTTTTTATTGAGCTCGGTGATACAATAACAACTTCCTTAAACGAAAGAGTTACTAAACTGACGGGCGCGCTGAGGG
>JAJQFT010000051.1 GCA_021200975.1 Bacillota bacterium
CTAATGAACATACTCTTTCCTTTTTTTCGGTCTCACATCATTGACAAATGGACAAGAATTGTGAACGGTTCAAGAAAGTGGGCAAAAGGGCTTGACATTTTTCGATTTTCTGCTACAATTAGCAGCAAGAAAGCCTGGCGGGTCTGCCCGCCGCGGCCGATACAATTTTATATCCTTATCAAGAGTGGTGGAGGGAACGGCCCTGTGAAGCCCGGCAACCTGTTTAGTCAAGGTGCCAAATCCGGCGTAGGACGAAAGATGAGGATTCGATCGCGCATCGGATTCCCCGATGTGCGAATTTTTTTGCAAAGGAAAATCAATGATGGAAAAGAAACTCTTCACCTCCGAATGTGTCACCTGCGGGCATCCCGACAAGGTGGCGGACATCATCTCCGACTCCATTCTGGACGCCTGCCTGGCGCAGGATGAACACTCGCGCGTCGCCTGCGAAACGATGGTGACGACCGATTTCTGCCTCATCTGCGGCGAAATCACCACCATGGCCAAGGTGGACTACGAGGCTGTGGCACGCGAAGCCATCCGCTCCATCGGCTACACCCGGCCGGAGGACGGCTTTGACGCGGATACCTGCGAAATTGTCGTGAAAATCCACACCCAGTCTGCCGACATCGCTCTGGGCACAAACGACGAGGTCGGCGGCGCGGGCGACCAGGGGATGATGTTTGGCGGTGCCTGCAACCAAACGCCCGAGCGGATGCCCCTGCCCGCCGCCCTGAGCCGCGCGCTGGCGACGCGCCTGAGCGCGTGTATTACGCACAACCCCCTCCTGCGGCCGGACGGCAAGACCCAAGTAAGCGTGGAATACGACGAAGCGGGCAGAGCCGTTGGGATTGATACCGTGGTGGTTTCCGTGATGCACAGCGCCGCCTTCGGCGTGGACGAGCTGCGCGGCTATGTGCGCCGCGAGGTGATTGCGCCGGTGCTGGAAAGCTACGGCTTCTCGGTGAAGAACGTGGCACATATCCATATTAACCCCACCGGAAGCTTCGTCATTGGCGGCCCGAACGGTGACACGGGGCTGACCGGCCGCAAGATCATCGTCGATTCCTACGGCGGTTATTTCAGCCACGGCGGCGGCTCCTTCTCCGGCAAGGACGCGACCAAGGTTGACCGCAGCGCGGCCTATATGGCGCGCTACATGGCGAAGAATCTCGTCGCGGCGGGGCTGGCCGAGCAGGTGCAGGTGCAGCTGGCCTACGCCATCGGCGTGGCTGAGCCGGTTTCCCTGCGGGTCGAAAGCTTCGGCACGGGCAGGATTCCCGACGAGGAGATGACCGCCCTGCTGCGCAAAACCTGCGACATGACCCCCGCGGGCATCATCCGCAAGCTGGGGCTGCGCCGTCCGATTTTTGCCGACACGGCGCGCTATGGCCACTTTGGCGCGGTCAACCATCCATGGGAGCAGGAGGATTTGGCGTCGACCCTGCGCGCGATGGCAGGCGTGGGCGAAAACATCTAAGGAAGCCCTGAACCCATCGACAAGAGCGGATGGATCCCATGCTTCCCAAAAATAGGAGGGCTCGTTTTTGAGCCCTCCTTTTATCGGTTTGGATTGATAGGCAGCTGCGCCTCGCGCTTGAGCGTCAGGTACGCCACCGCGTAGGTCGCGCTGACCTCATTTTCCCGCCACCAGCTAAGCGCCAGCGTGCAAAGGCAGTAGAGCGCGATGCACAAAAGCGAGGCGACGCGGGCATCGACCGGCAGCGAAATGCCAAGCTCCTGCGCGAAAAGGTCGGCGTAGCACACCGCAAGCGAGGCGACGACAAGCAGATAGTACCACCAGAAGCTCAAATCGAGCCGGAAAAGCTTCCACTTTTTCCGCTTCAGCAGCCGCGCGCTCTGCCCCAGCGCGCGCAACGCGCCCATACCCGGCGCATCGAGTAGGCAAAAATCCGCCATACGGAAGCGGTAGAAAATCGGCGCAAGCAGCAAAAGGCAAACACCGCCTACAATTGCGATAATTGGGAGAATACACTCCGCCATCGCCTCGTACAGCACCGCTTCCAGCTCCAGCAGCGCCGCCTCGTCCAGCACCGCAGCATCCGCATAGGGCATGATTGCCTCATACAGCGGCGCGGCAAGGGGCGTGAAGGTGAAAATCATGGTTCCGACATACACCCCCACCAAGCACACGGCAAAATAGAGCAGCCCCTCGAGCAGCTTCAGCCGGAAGGTCGGGCCAAAGCGCCGGAAGCCCTCGAGCAGGCTCGCCGGGCGCGCCTGCCGACCGTCGGCAATCTGCAGCACCGCAAAGCGATAGCCCATCGCCCAGAAGGGCACGACCAGCATCTGCGCCAGCGAAAGCACCGACTGCACCGTGGCAAGCACGGAATACGACGCGATGCCGCTAAGACCCGAGGCGCTATCGGCCCGCAAATCGAGGAAATAGCTCAGCAGGCTTACGAGGAGGCTCAGCCCCAGCTGCGCCCCGGCGTAAATCAGAACCAGCTTTTTCGGAGAGAATTCGCACTGCCGCAGCGACTGCGCGGCGGCTGCCTTCAATTCCCGTCGATGATCCAAATCCATAGCATGACCCTCTTATCCCTAGAATTATGCCTATGTTACCGCAAAAACGGAAATATGGCAAATGAATTTTTTGTAAAAGCTGGATTTTTTCAGAAAAATATGATAGGATATGGGTAAATTACAATTACCGGGGTGAAACGCATGACGCTTGGTGAAAAGCTAAAGGCCGCGCGGCTGGAGGCCGGGCTGTCGCAGCGGCAGCTATGCGGCGACCGGCTGACGCGCAATATGCTCTCGCTGCTCGAGCATGGCAGCGCGAAGCCCTCGATGGACACGCTGCAATACCTCGCCGCCCGCCTTGGGCGGCCGATGCGCTATTTCCTCGACGACGGGGATGCCGATTCTCCCGCGCAGGCCGCAAACGCCCTCGCGGCCGGGGAATATCCCCGCGCGCTGGAGCTGCTGGCCGACATAGGTGAGCCGGAATACGCGCCGTTGAAGGCGGAGGCTCTGCTCGGCGCGGCGGAAATGGCGATTGCCGCGGGAAAACGCCCCTACGCGCGCAAGCTCCTCGCGCAGCTCGACGAGCTCCCGCTGCGCACCGCCGCAGTGGAGGATCGGAAGAATCTGCTGCTGAACCGGGCGGGCGCAAGCGCCCCGCTGCCGGAAATTGACGAAATTCTGCTGCTGAAAGCGGAACGCGCGGCGCAATCCGGCGACTACACGCGCTGCGCCGCGCTGCTGGAGGCAGTGGAAAGCCGGGACGAGGCGTGGTACCTCCTGCGTGGGAAGGCTCTCTTCGCCGCCGGGCGCTACGCCGAGGCGCGCACCGCGCTGGAGCGTGCACCGGCGCAGACGTGTGCCGCGCTGCTGGAAAAGTGCTGCTTAGAACTTGAGGACTACAAGGGTGCCTACTACTATGCCTGCCTGCAAAAGAAATAGGGCGGCTGCGAGGGGCGCTCAGCACATTACCATCGTTTCGGCCAGATAGGACTCGCCCGATTGGACGAGCATCAGCTTCACGCGGCAATCCTCATCGAGCGAGCTTCCCTGCACGCTGTAGCTTACGTCCACCATGTAGCGCCCGTCGCCCAGCGCCGTATACTGGCTCACCGCCAGCGTGCGAACCGAGGCATAGCGATTCGGCACCCATGACAGACCGTCGAGCGCGCCCTCCATGCGATCCTCCAGGTCGCCGCCGCTTACCATATACCGGCGCAGGGCGGCAAGATTCGCGCTGGGGCTTCCGCCGGTGTTGGTGGTGTAGGCCACATAGGCCTTCACGAAATCCTCCGCCGCAGCATACAGCGCCTCCTGCGTTTCGGCGTCGCAGTTATCGAGGTAGGCATCCACGTCCGCCTCCACCGCCTGCCCCTGCTCATTGAGCACCGCCACCAGCTCGCCGCCCAAGTACGGCCCCACCTGATAGGTGAGGATATACGGCAGGTCATAGCTGTCATAAAATTCCGAAAGTGAGGCAAATTCCGTCCTGCTGAGCGCCCAGTCCTCCGGCGCAAGCACCCGCCCGTCGAAAGCGACGGCATAGCTCTCCGGCACGGAAACGGTGACCGCCTCGTGCAACAGGAAGGAGAGGTCGAAGCCCTCGGCGTAGAAGCTCCACGCGCAGTAGCCGAATTCATCCGGCGCACCGGCGTGAATGGAGAAGCTGCCGATCTGCTCCCCGCCGCTATACAGGTCGAATACCTGCTGCGTATCGGTGCTGAGGCTGCTCCCGGCATAGGTAAAGCCATCCGCGAGCGCATCCAGAATCACCTGCCGGCAGTCGTCCTCCGGCTGCAAGTCGTGGTCGATGAGGTCAATCAGCGCCTGCGATTCGTCGCAGATATGCGCCGCCGTGAGCGATTCCATATACGCATCGATGGCAAGCTGCGGGTCGGCAGCCGCCTCCGCCGCGGCTCGCTCCTCCTCCAGCGCCGCCTGCTCGGCGGCTTCGTAATCGGCAAGCGAAACCCACAGTCGGCGCAGCCCAAAGCCCGCCGCCGCGGCAAACACCAGCGCATACACCAGCATTCCGGCAAGAAACGACCATGTGCGCCGTTTTCTTTTTTTAGCCATCGGAATCCCCCTCCTGCGGCAGCACAACGAACGCCGTCGGCACCGGGCGAACACCCACGACAGAGGCGCAGTTGTTGATGTACTCCCCGCCATAATACATCATCGACGACGACCCGCCATCGAGATTCAGGGCGTTTACCGCCCCATAGGATAGGAAAATATCGGCCATATCCTCGTAGGTTGCGCCCATGCTGGAAACCTGCCGCCCGTCAATCACAAGCAGCAGCATCGCGCCATCCGAGCGCTGGCCGATGCCGGTGCGGGGGTTCACCCCGCTCGAAAGCGTGGCGGAGGAGCTTTTCTCACCGTTGCTTACAAGCACCGGGCCGAACGCCACGCCATACTGGATATTCTTCTCGGCAATCTGCGAGGCGGTGAACATTCCAACGTGAAGGATGCTGTCGGCATCCAGCCCGGCGAAGCCCCGGGCGCAGCCATACTCGGCGTAGTACACTTTTCCCTCGAATACCACCATGGTATCCGGGATGCTGCCGTTGCCCGTGCCGTTGGGGTCGTCAAAGCCGCCGGCATTGATGCCGGCAACGCCGCCGAATTTCTCCACCATCTGCTCGACCGTATAGCCCCGGCCGCCATAGCTCGTGGGCACGGAGGCGAGGATCACCCGGCTGGGGTCGAGCACAATCATCATATAGCCGGAGTAGCCCACGCCGCTGACGGTTTCGATAATAATGCCGTCCCCGTCCTCGTCCACAAGCCCCCATGTGTCCGGCTGGGCTGGCTCATCCGGGTCGTCCGGCCGGGTGGGATCGGCGATCTGAATCAGCGATACATCGGTATCGGCGTATTCCTGCGCAGGCGCGGTCGCGGTGATTTCCGCAATCTCGCTCTCGGACAGGAAGAGATTCGCCACCCATCCCATCGCGCTGGTTTCACGCACCGAGCGAACGAACAGATCCCGCGCCGTGGGCGAGGGGCCCTTCTCCAGAATGTACACCACCGCAAGCACGGCAAGCAGCAGCAAAAGCACCGTTTCGAGCAGCACGCAGAGGATTTTCATCAGTACTGTGCCGAGCTTTTTCATCCGGCCCCGGCGAGCCTTTTCCTTATGTTCCACAGGCATTCTCCTTTCGGCCTTCCGGCGGCAGGCGGGGTAAGAGCCTATTCCCCCTTGGGGCGCAGCTTTTCCTTCGTCCCGTCCGGGCGGAGGATGTAGGTATGATCCAGCTCGCTGCGCAGATTCCGCCGCACAGCGGCCAGATAAATCGCGCGAAGCTCGTCGCGCTCCTCGCGCTCGTGCTGCGTCAGTCCCTCGGCCTTATTCTTGCGTGCGAGGGCGTTGATGCGCGCAATAACCTCCGACATTTCCATGCTCGATTCCTCACAAATAGCGGTGAATACACACCGAAATTCTTCCCTTTTTGGTTTCCCCGCCGACCTCGGCCAGCTGAATTTTTCCGCTGCCGCGCAGGGATACTTTCATCCCCTTGCCCACCGTCCAGTCCGGCTTCTCGCAGGTAAGCCCGTCCACGCTCACCTTGCCTGCACGGATGGCCTGCGACGCCGCCGCGCGGCTTACGCCAAAGCCCGCGCTCACTACGCCGTCGAGCCGGAGCGAGGCGAGCGTATTGCGCAGCTGCCGCACGTTAGCCTCCGGCACAGCAACGTCGGCAAGCGGGATTTGCGAAAGCCGCACCGCCGTCCGCCCGGCGGAGCGGAAATTTTGCAGCAGGAAGGGCGCGACCTCCGCCGTTGCGAAGAAGTCGCAGCTGCCCGCGCCCACGAGGATATCCCCAAGCGTATCGCGCGCGACGCCAAGCCCGAGCAGCGCGCCGAGGAAATCCCGGTGCGTGGGACTGTCGCCGTGATAAAATTCCACACGCAGGCAGGCAATTGCCCCGTCGGCCGAAGCAGGCATATATTCCGGCGTGTAGAGCAGGATTTTGCGCTCCGCGTCGGCATATCCCCCGCAGAAGCGCAGCCCCGGCGCATCGCCAAAGAGGTAGCGCGCCATCTGCTGCTCGTGCGGCGTCAGGAAAGGGGTCGCGGCGGGAATTTCGCGCGTCATCCCTGCTTGGATTTTGTCCCATAGCCGCGCAAGCAGGAATTTCTCCTCGCTCGTGCGGGCAATTTTCTCAATATTGCTTCGATCCATTTCTTTCACCAAGGTCATTATATCATGAATTTTCGCCATTGCAAGTGCCATTTTTGCATTTGCAGCGGCAGCGGTAAAAATACGGTTACAAAAGTTGACATAATTGTTTCTTGACTTTCCTCCCCGCCCTTGCTATGATAGACGTGTTGGGGAAATTTGTCGAATTTTCCAACTATTTTTTGCAAGAAGGTTTCCTCTATGTGCCGTTTTCCATCCCGTGCGCTGTGCCTGATGCTCGCGATTTGTCTTGCCGTCACCGTGTTTGGCGGCTGCTCCTCCTCCGGGGCGGAAGCATCCTCCCCCGCCTCGATAGAAGCCGGCACCGCTCCTGCTAAGGAAAGCGCCGCCCCCGAAACCGAGCCGGAAACCGAGCCCGAAACGGAGCCGGAAACCGAACCCGAAACCGAACCCGAAACCGAAACCGAGCCGGAGCCGGAAACCGAAGCCGAAACGCAGGCGGAGGACGAAACGCAGGCCCCAACCGAGGATGAAGCAACCGAAACCATTCCGCCCTATACCACGCCACAGCTTGGGACAAGCACCCCCGCCGCCGGCACAAAGCTCGTAGCCATCACCTTTGACGACGGCCCCAGCCCCTATACAAGCACGCTGCTCGACGCGCTCGACGAAATAGGAGCGCACGTCACCTTCTGCGTTGTCACCACCATGATGCAGAAGCGGGCCGATACTGTCGTGCGCGCCTATCAGTCCGGCCACCAGATTGTCAGCCACAGCTACGACCATACCACCCTCACCACGCTCAGCACCTCCGCCGCCGTGGACAATATCGCGCGCTCCATCGCGTACATGAACCAATATCTCGGGCAGGGCACGGCCTACTGCGTCCGCGCGCCCGGCGGCAACCTCAACGATTCCATTCTCAGCGGCGTCAACCTGCCCTTCCTGATGTGGTCGGTGGACACGCAGGATTGGAAATACCGGGACGAAGACTATGTTTACAACGCCATCGTGAG
>JAJQFT010000009.1 GCA_021200975.1 Bacillota bacterium
CTATTAAAAACTTTTCACGGAAGTGTTCAACTTGCTCTTGCAATTTGCATTTTTTATTTTATCCATCATTTTACTGTCTCCTTTCAACAACTCGTCTAAAGTCACTTGATAAAGATCACTTAATTTTATGACGCTCATCACATCGGGTAAAGTCTTGCCATTTTCCCAATTTGAAATTGTCTGGCGAGAAACACCTATTTTCTCTGCAACCTGCTCTGGCGTCATGTCTGCACCTGCTCTGGCTTTTTTCAGCTTCTCGCAAATCTCCATAATATATGACCTCCATCTGAAAGGATTATATCGAATCATCTTTGTTTTTTTCTATCAAACAGCATTTACATCTGCAAAAATGCGTTGTCAAAATTGTTTGACAGCGTCGCGTATTCCGATTTGTCTGTTCGACACGCCCATTATACATCATCCCGCTCTTGCTGGCAAGATGGCGCTCAGAATTTTCTGGAGCAAGTGCAGGGCGAACGTACCGTCCCTGCACTTGCTCCATCATTGTTATCGTCCGTTATCCTATATTCCATTTTCAGCTCGATAAATCGGAAGTTGCACTTCATCTCTGCTCTCGGATTGTAAATTTGAGACTGAGGATTGCTTTGCTTTCTAACACTGTCAAAATCATCCCTCTGGTAAGCTTAAAATCTCGCTAATATTTCGGAATGCGATTCTCTTAATCTCCTCGTCAGTAAAATCCATTTGATTTAGGATGCCACAATACGTTTTATAAATGTCTGGCGGCTCCACTCCATATACCTGTGGATAATCCGTTGCAAAAATCAGCCTCTCTGCACCAAATTCTCTTAAGATTTGATTTGCCAGCGGAATACCATAAATCCGTACAAGTTCCGGTAGAAAAGTGGAAATATCCACATACTCCGAACCTTCAAGCGCATCCTGCCAGCGGCAACCTCCCAGGTGAGATATGATAAATGTGCCATCCGGGAAAACTCTTGAAAGATTATGTATCCGATCTGGTGCACACAGCGAGAAATCGGTTCTGCCATACGGGTAGGAATGAATCATAATCGGTACATGTAAATCACATGCCTTGCGGACGACCGGCACCATCTCCAGCGAGTCAATCGGAATGCCCAGATTCGACGGGTGTAGCTTCAGTCCTTTCAGACCGCACTCTGTCACTGCCTGCTCCAGGGAATAAGGCGCGGTATCATAGAAGTATCCGCCCGCAGGAAGGACATCTGCAAAAGCAATAAATTTCCCATCTGAGCGATCCACCATACTGCCAAGCCACTGATTTGTCCGGCTACAGTCCCGATAGTAGGTTGACCCCTCGTTAATCGGGACGAGAAGCGCTTTCTCTACATGATATTTTTCCATTAGATCCAGATAAACAGTTGGATCTGCCTGTTTCCATACGCCGTCGATCCACTCCAGTGTCTCCGGCGGAACCAGATGCACATGGGCATCTATTTTTTTCACCGTTTTCCAATCCATAATATTCTCCCGATTTACAACTTCCGATTTGCCGCTTTGTTAATCAACTATGCATTTTTTAATTACTTCCCGATCGGCATTAGCAAATACCGCACCGCGTTATTTTTCGGCGGGGGATTCCCGCCGGGCGATGGCGCTTGAGGAGATTAGACGCCAGATATTCAATTTTTCAGCGCGGTAATCGGCACGACATAGACGCCGTCCGCTCTCTGATAGGCGGCGTTGGAAAGCCCGCAAATCACACAGCAGATTTTGGGCGGCCCGTCCCCATCCTCCGCGATTTTTCCCGGATGCGGTTCAAGCTTTCTGCACCCTCGTCGATTTTATTCGCCCCAAGCTTGATTTCAAAAGCGCACCAATCACCGTCGTCCAGTTCAATGACCGCGTCCATTTCTCTGCCTGCATAATCCTGATAGTGGTATAGCCTTGCGCCGAAGGATTCCGCATAAATACGTAAATCCCGTTCACATAGCGCTTCAAATAGGAAGCCCAAGGTATTCAGGTTACCAATCAGCTTCTCCGGCGTTGCCCGAAGCAGCGCACAGGCAAGGGAGGGATCCGTAAAATGTCGTTTTTCTGCCTGCTTAATCCGCACGGAGGAGCGGATGTTGGAGGAAAACGGCGCTTGATTTTCTGTTAGGAACAGGCGGTTAAATATATCCAGATAGGTGGCAATGGTGCTGATGTCGATGTCTTCCTCCTCTATGCCTTTTACATCACCCTTGAGCTTCTCCTGCTGCAAACGGGTTCCCCCGCTTGAACGCTTTCAAACTGTGTTTCCCTGTCTGTATCATGAGGCCGCCGGAAAGCTGCGCTCTGCGCGGGGCATCCGACAGGCCAAGCGCCCGCCGGGCTATTCCGGGCGGGACTCGCCCTTGGTGTGCAGCACCCTGCGGATGCTGCGCTCGACCTTCTGGCGGGAGTTGACCACCTCGTGCCCGCAGCCCATGCAGCGCAGCCGTAGCTCCTGCCCGACATGCAGCACCAGCCAGCGCTTCTCGCCGCACGGATGCGGCTTCTTCATCTCCAGAATATCCGAAACAAAAATGTCCATCGTGTCCTCCCCTAGGGCTTCTTGGCAGAGCCCTTCACTGCGTCCCAATACTGCCTGGCCGCCTGCTCTACCTTATTATCCCCATAGATGTAATATTGCGTGCCCACCAAATCATCCGGCAGGTACTGCTGCTCGACCCAGTGGCCGGGGAAGTCGTGCGGGTAGAGGTAGCCCTGCTCACGCTCCTGCGTGTAGGTGTCGGCATGGACGTTTTGCAGGTGGCGCGGGAAGCCGCGTCCCTTGCCATCGCGCAGATCCTGCTGCGCGCGGTCGATTGCCATGTAGCCCGTGTTGGATTTCGGCCAGGTCGCGAGCAGAATCACCGCCTCGGTGAGCGGCAGGCGCGCCTCCGGAAGCCCCAGCTGCAGCGCGCTGTCTACGCAGGCCTTGATGATAGGCACCGCCATCGGGTAGGCAAGTCCGATATCCTCGCTCGCTGAGCAGAGGATCCGGCGGCAGGCGCCGGGCAAATCCCCGGCCTCCAGCAGGCGGGCAAGGTAGAATACGGCGGCGTCCGGGTCGGAGCCGCGCATGGACTTCATCAGCGCGGAAACCGAATCGAAGTGGCTGTCGCCCTCCCGGTCTGCACGCAGGTTGCTGGACTGCGTTAAAATTTTCGCATCCGCGAGGGTGAGGCGAAGCTGCCCCTCGGCCGGAATCCCGGCGGAGAAGAGCACCTCCACCGCATTCATTGCCTTGCGGATGTCGCCGCCGCAGGAGCCGGCGATGTACTCCAGCGCGCCCTCCTCCGGCACGGCGGTCACGCCGTTGCGCTGCTCTAGGTATTTCACCGCCCGCTTCGTGGCCTGCAGCGCGGCGGCGGGCGTGATGGCCTTGAATTCAAACACCGTCGAGCGGCTGAGGATGGCGTTGAACACATAGAAGTAGGGATTCTCGGTGGTGGAGGCAATGAGGGTAATCTTGCCGTTCTCGATATGGTCGAGCAGGCTCTGCTGCTGCTTTTTGTTGAAGGCCTGAATCTCGTCGAGGTAGAGCAGCACCCCGTTCGGCGCGAGGAAGGTATCCAGCTCCGATACAATCTGCTTGATGTCCGCGGTCGAGGCAGTGGTTGCGTTCAGGCGGCAGAGCTTGCGGTTGGTGCGGTTGGCGATGATGTTGGCGACCGTCGTCTTTCCCGTGCCGCTGGGGCCGTAGAAAATCATGTTGGGAATCTGGCCGGATTCGATAATCCGCCGCAGAATCGCCCCCTGACCCAGAAGATGCTCCTGCCCGTAGACCTCCTCGAGCGTCTGTGGGCGCAATAAATCCGCCAGCGGTTGATACATCTTTGCTGCCTCCTTGCTGCAGGGACGGGTCTCGCGGCCGCAATCGGTCTGCGCCGATTTTTCGCGCGGGAAATCCCGGTTTCTGTGCCCATTTTACCGCCTTTGCGCGAATCTGTCAAGGCATATTGCAAAGTATGCGGGCATAGGCTTTCCCAGACGACACAGCATCGGAGGGAATGCCATGCAAGAACCAATCGAGGATCGCGCCTGCGATCTGGCTGTGTACATCATCGAAACCGGGGCTACCGTTCGCGCCGCGGCGAAAAAATTCGGAATATCCAAATCCACGGTGCACAAGGATTTGCAGCAGCGGCTGCCGCATATCAATCGCGCGCTCTATGCAAACGTCCGGCTTGTGCTCGATAAAAACAAGGCGGAGCGGCATATCCGCGGCGGGATGGCGACACGGCGGAAGTACAAGGGCACCGCCGGGGAGCCAAGAAACACGGAAAGCTCCGAATCCACCGCCTGAGGCGGCTTTTCCGGAGCTTCCATCGGATTTTACAGGTCGTCTACATCCTGCACCGGCTCGGCCGCGTCCTCCTCGGGCACGCCCGTCCAGCTTCCCTGCGGGTCGGTGATAATCGGCGCGCCGAATGGCATCGGCCAGGTGGGCACGGGCGGGAAAATCTCCCTGCGGTTTACCCGCTGCGCGTCATTTTTTTCCATATTTCTCTCTCCTTCGTTGCATTTTTTCGGGATCTGTGATAGTATAGCGCAAAAGGGGAGATTTTATGTTTGAGATCACGCTGCTCACGGTTGGAAAATGCAAGGAAAAATTTTACCTCGCCGCTGCGGAGGAATATGCCAAGCGGCTGAAGGGCTACTGCGCCTTCCGCCTCGCGGAGCTGCCGGAATACCGGCTGCCGGAGGCTCCTTCCGCCGCGGAAATTGCCATGGGGCTGGAAAAGGAGGCCGACGCGATTTTGGAAAAAATTCCCAAGGGCGCGTGGTTCTGCGTCTTTACGCCCGAGGGGAGGGAGCTTACAAGCGAGGCCCTCGCGCAGAAGCTGCGCGAGGTAAAGCTCGCGGGCAGGGGAGGCGCGTGCTTCCTGATTGGCTCCTCGTTCGGCATTGCGCCGCGCGTGAAGGAACGGGCGGATTTCGCGCTTTCTATGAGCCGAATGACCTTCCCGCATCACCTCGCGCGCGTGATGGTGCTCGAGCAGTTATACCGCGCGGAGGCAATTCAGGCGGGGAGCAAATATCATAAATAGCAGGGATTTCAGGGAGCTCTGAATAAATCGGCAAGACGCCGCAGACGATTTGTTCAGAATTCCCCGGCGTGGAACAGGACGGCCGAAAGGGCGCAAAGCGGCGCGGTTTCGCAGCGCAGGATGCGCCGGCCGAGCGTGCAAATCTGCATCCCGGCCTCGCGCGCAAGCGCGACCCCGGCCTCCTCCAGCCCGCCCTCCGGCCCGGTGAGCAGGCTCACAGAGCGGTAGGGCCGCTCGTCCAGCGCCGCGCGCAGGGTGTGCGAGAGCTCGCGCTCATAAAATAGCAGCCCCAACTCCGCCCCGGCTGCCTCGCGGACGGCCTCGGGGTAGGATCTCAGCACCCGCACCCGCGGGATCCGCCCGCGGCCGGATTGCTCGGCGGCGGAGGCGGCGATTTTTTGCCAGCGCTCCAATTTCTTCGCGAGCGTTTTTTCCTCGGGCCTAGCGATGCAGCGCGCACTGGGGAAGGTTACGATTTCGTAGGCGCCAAGCTCGGTTGCCTTCTGGATGATATGCTCGAGCTTGTCCGCCTTGGGAAACGCAATGTACACGCTTACCCGCACCGCGCTCTCGGCGGCGCTGGCTTGACGCGCGAGCACCGCAAGCTGCACCGCCTGCTCGCCCACGCGCGTCGCATCCGCGCAGCGGCATTCGCTGCCCTGCCCGTCGCAGACGATGATCTCCTCACCGGGCTTCAGGCGCAGCACCCGCGCATGGCGGGCGTTCTCCCCGGTGAGGGTAATCTCCGCCTCCGGAAGCGGCGGCGCAATAAAAAATCTGGCCATGATTCTCATCTCCTTTTTCATAGTGTAGCAGAAAAACAAAATTTTGGCAAGAGCCGAAAAAAACAGTTGACAAATTCCCGCCTGCTCGCTATAATAAGTAAGCTATCCGCGAGAGTGTTGGAATGGTAGACAAGCACGTTTGAGGTGCGTGTGGTGATCGCCGTGTGGGTTCGAGTCCCATCTCTCGCACCACCCTAAAGCACACTTTTGCCAGCCAAGAGTGTGCTTTTTTCTATGGCAATGGATGAAAGAAAGGACCGGTGGGGGACGATGACGGATTCGTTTTCAAGGACGCAGCTCCTGCTGGGAGAGAAGGGGATGGAGCGGCTTGCGCGCAGCCGGGTCGCGGTGTTTGGCATCGGCGGCGTGGGTGGATACGCGGTGGAGGCGCTGGCGCGCTCCGGCATCGGCGCGCTCGACCTGATCGACAGCGATCGGATTTGCCCGTCCAACCTGAACCGGCAGATTTTTGCGACATGCGAAACCATCGGCCGCTACAAGGTGGACGCGGCGGCGGAGCGAATCGCCCAGATCCATCCCTCGTGCCGGGTAAGCGTGTACAAGGTCTTTTACCTGCCGGATACGCGCGAGCAGTTCGATTTCCGGGAATTTGACTATGTGGTTGACGCAATCGACACGGTTTCCGGGAAGATATCGCTGGTCGAGCAGGCATATGCTGCCGGTACGCCCATCATCAGCGCGATGGGCGCGGGGAACAAGCTCGATGCCTCCGCGTTCGAGGTGGCGGATATCTACGAAACCTCCGTGTGCCCGCTCGCGCGGATTATGCGCCGGGAGCTGCGCCGACGGGGCATCCCGTCGCTGAAGGTGGTCTATTCCCGTGAGCCGCCCCGCTGCCCACCCGCCGGGCCGGCCGAAGGCGAGCCGCGCAGACCCATCCCCGGCTCTACCTCCTTCGTCCCGCCTGTGGCTGGGATGCTTCTGGCGGGCGAGGTGGTCAGAGATTTGGCCGGAATCCGGGATTTTTGAAAATAATGCTTGCATTTTGGAAAACTTTATGCTAGAATAACATTCGCCTGAAATCGGGGTGTGTCCGCTGCGGGCAAAAATGCGCCGTATGAACGCCTAATATCTCAAGGAGGAAAAACGTATGGATTTGGTAAAGGCTCTGGACAGCCAGTACATGAAAGAGGAGCTGCCCGAGATTCGGGTGGGTGACACCGTTCGTGTGCATGTGCAGATCAAAGAAGGCTCTCGCGAGCGTATTCAGGTTTTCGAGGGCACCGTGATCGCGCTCAAGCATGGCGGAGTCCAGGAAACGATGACCGTTCGCCGCGTCAGCTATGGCGTGGGCTGCGAGAAGGTGTTCCCGCTGCATTCCCCGCGCATTGCCGAGATTGAAATCATCCGGCATGGCAAGGTTCGCCGCGCGAAGCTGTATTATCTGCGCGAGCGCTCCGGCAAGGCCGCCAAAATCAAGGAGAAGCTGTAAGCGCAGGCTTCACGGCAGCGCGCCGCTGCCTAAGCTTCAAAAAATGAAAAAAAGAGGGCGATGCCCTCTTTTTTTTTGCGCGATTTTGGTATATAATGGTAGGTGGAATATTGCGCATACCTGCGTTTTGATATAGGAGTGGAGCAAAATGGATCAAAATATGGGATCGGATGTTTTAGAGGAACTGTTCGGCGAGGAGTTTTCCGAGGAGCTTACCGCGCTTCTGGCCGACGAGCCTGCGCCGCCGGAGCCTGCCACTGGGGAGGATCCCCCCGGCGACGAGCAGCCGCATGATGAGCAGCCGCCGGAACCCACCGCCCCCGAGCCGCCGAGCGAGCAGAAGGGCAAGGCAC
>JAJQFT010000069.1 GCA_021200975.1 Bacillota bacterium
GAATCTTTTCTTATTTTCTCCCTACCCCAACTATTGACATAGAGCCCTTTTTTTCAAATCAGATGCACAAAGTACAAAAAAACCGGGCGCAGCTGCGCCCGGCCTTGCATTTTTTGGCGGATCTGCCCTACATCAGCGGGCGGATTTTGCGGTTATAGATTCGCCGGAAGAACAGGAGCGTGACCAGCAGGCTCACGACCTCAGCAATCGGGAACGCCCACCACACGTTCGCCACCTCCCCGGTGAGGCTGAGCAGGTAGGCTACCGGCAGCAGCACAAGCATCTGGCGGCACAGCGATGTGATGGTGGAGTACAGCCCCACGCCCAGCGCCTGAAAGCTTGCGCCCAGGGCAATCGCCACGGCGGCAATCGGGAAATGGATACCCACGATGCGCAGGCAAGTCTCGCCCATGCTCAGGAAGTCCGGCGACAGGTCAAACAGCCCTAGCAGCACATCGGGAATGCACTCGAAGGTGAGCGTGCCGACGCACATGATGGCGACGGCAATCAGGCAGGCGCATTTCAGCACGCCGGTGATGCGCTTGGGCTGCCGCGCGCCGTAGTTGTAGGCTGCGATGGAGATGGTGGCGTTGTTCAGGCCGAAAACCGGCATGAAGAAGAAGCTTTGCAGCTTGTAGTAGATGCCGAATACGCCGGCGGCGGTTTCGCTCGGGTCGATGCCCTGCAAAATCACGTTCATCGAGAAATTCATCACCGAGCCAATCGCCATCATCACCACGCTCGGCACGCCGACAGTGAGGATAGGCACGACGGTCTGCTTGCGCGGGAGGAGGTTTTTCAGCTTGAAGTGGAAATCCGGATTGCAGCGCAGGTTGAAAATCACGGCAAGCAGCGCCGCGACCCACTGGCCAATCACCGTGGCGATGGCCGCGCCTGCCACACCGAAGGCGGGGATGCCCAGCGCCTCCACGCCGAAAATCAGGACGGGGTCGAGAATAATATTGAGGATCGCGCCGGTGCCCTGCGTAATCATGGTGTAGACCGTGCGACCGGAGGACTGCAAAATCCGCTCAAACAGCACCTCTATAAATACGCCAAGCGTGCAGGTGCAGCAAATTGTGGTGTAGGCTGTGCCGCCCGCGACCGTAAGCTCCACCTCGGAGAGCAGGCGGTAATAGGACTCGGAGCAGAAGATGCCGAAGAGCATCACGAATACGACGGCCACAAGCGCGAGGAGAATGCCGTTGCCCGCGGCGCGGTCGGCCTGCTCGGCGTCCTTCTGCCCGAGAGACTTGCTCAGCAGCGCGTTCACGCCCACGGCGATGCCGGTGGCGAGGCCGATCTGGATATTCTGCACCGGGAAGGCCAGCGACAGGGCGGTGATGTACACGCCCGAAACGCCATCCACGCTTACGCGGGCGACGAAGATGCTATCGACCACATTGTACAGCGCCTGCACAAGCATCGACGCAATCATGGGCAGCGCCATCGTGAGAAGCAGGCGCGGGATGGGCATCACGCCCATTTTATTTTCTGCAAGCGGGGAGGGGGTTTTCTTTTCCATCACAACATACAATATCCTTTCTGAAAGCATCCAGCATATTATATAGGAAAGAATGCGTTTGTGCAATGGTAGAAAATATAGAAAAATCGGCGAAATCCTGCGCCGATTTGCACGTTTTGACAAGGAAAGCCCCCGCACGGGCGGGGGCGGTATGCTTTTGTGCTTGCCGCGCGGCCTCAGTCGGCGACGTAGGGGAGCAGGGCGATCTGGCGCGCGCGCTTGATGGCGGTGGTCAGGTCGCGCTGGTGCGCGGCGCAGGTGCCGGTGGTGCGGCGGGGCAGAATCTTGCCGCGCTCGGACAGGAAGCGGCGAAGCTTCCCGGTGTCTTTATAGTCGATGCTGGTCGCCTTGTCCACGCAGAACTGGCAGACCTTTCTGCGCTTGTGGGGACGAACACGCTGTTCGTTAGCCATGAAGAAAACCTCCTTCGTAAGTTTAGTGGAAAAGTGCTTCCTTAGAACGGAAGCTGGGCGTCATCGTCGTCGAGCATCGCGAAATCGGATGCCGGGGCGGGCGCAGGGGACGCTGCCGGAGCGGAATAGCCGCCCGCGCCATAGGCGCTGCTGCCATAGGAATTGGAGCCGTAGGAATTGCCGCCGGAGCCGCCCTCGGCGCTGCGCTTGCTCTCGCCGAAGTAGACATTATCCGCTACGATTTCCGCGCTGGTGCGCTTGTTGCCGTCCTTATCCGTCCAGTTGCGCATCTGCAGGCGGCCGGACACGACGATCATGCTGCCCTTCTGGAAATATCGGGATACGAATTCGCCGGTCTGACGCCAAGCGGTGACATCGATGAAATCGGTTTCCCGCTCGCCGCCGTCCTTCGGCGCGAAGTCGCGGTCAACCGCGACGCGGAAGCTGGTGACCGCCACGCCAGTGCCGGTGCGGCGCAGCTCGGGATCCCGGGTCAAACGACCCATAATAACGATGTGGTTGAGCATAAGGCGGCCTCCTTATTCCTCGACCGCGGTGGTCAGGCAGCGGAGCACGCCGTCGGTGATTTTCATCACGCGCTCGAGCTCGGCGGGGAAGCTGGGCTGGCTTTCATAGTGCATGAGCACATAGTAGCCTTCGGGCAGATCGTTGATGGGATAGGCCAGACGGCGCTTGCCCCATTCGTCAATATCCGTGAGCGTACCCCCCGCTTCCACCATTGCCTTGAACTTTTCCACAAGTGTGGCGATGCCCTCCTCGCCCTGCGCGGGGTCGATGATGTAGAGCACCTCGTACTTACCGGTGATCTTAGCCATGTTGTTTGCACCTCCTTTTGGACTTTTGGCCCCCGGCCTCGCCGAGAGCAAGGATTGCCCGCAAGCTGCGAGCGCATTTATTATACGCGCGGATTGGAAATTTGTCAACAGGAATTTTCCGATTTTTGGCACATTTCGGGCTAAAATAATGGGGATTTTCCCTTGCCTGCGCGGCAGGGGCGTGGTATAATGGGGGCAATGGGGGTGGCCGGATGCGCAGGCGGCAGGTGCTGTTCTTTCTCTACGCGCTGGGGATGCTGTGGCTGCTGTTCTGGCGCGGCCGCGTGCCGGGCGCGGGCGGCGAATACTGGGCGGCCGTGCGCTCGAGCGTAAATCTCGTCCCCCTGCGCACGCTGCGGCTGATGCTGCGCCTCCTCAGCTCGCCGAACCGCGCGCTCGCGCGCTTCGCTGCCGCGAATCTGGCGGGGAATGTGGCGGCATTTCTCCCGCTGGGCTATTTCCTGCCTGCGCTCTGGCGGCGTCAGCGGCGCTTCTTCGCCTTTTCGCTCACGGCGCTGCTGCTCATCGCCTTGGTGGAGCTGGCGCAGCTTCTCACCCTGCGCGGCTCGTGCGATATCGACGACCTGATCCTCAATTACCCCGGCGCGCTGCTCGGCTGGGCGGGCTGCCGGATTTTTTCACACAAGGAGTAAGAATGTTATGTCAACCATTATGATTACCGGCGGCTCGCGCGGCATTGGCGCGGCCTGCGTGCGGCAATTTTCCAGGCCGGGGAACCGGGTCTACTTCCTCTACGAAAAAAATCACGCTGCCGCCCATGCGGTCGCGCGCGATACCGGCGCGACGGCAATTTGCTGCGATGTGTCGGACGAGCAAGCGGTTGCGCGAGCCTTCGAGCGGCTTCCGAGCCTCGATATCCTCATTTGCAACGCCGGAATCAGCCACTATGGGCTGGTAAATGACCTGAGCGGCGATCAGCTGCGCCGCCTGCTGGATGTCAATGTGGCGGGGATGCTGCACTGCGTCCGCGCGTCCATCGGGCTGTTCCTTCGCGCGCACAATGGTTCCATTGTGACGGTGTCCTCCATGTGGGGGCAGGTCGGCGCGAGCTGCGAGGTCGCCTACTCCGCGAGCAAGGGCGCGGTAATTGCCATGACGAAGGCGCTTGCCAAGGAGCTGGGGCCGAGTGGGGTGCGGGTCAACTGCGTTGCACCCGGCGTCATCCTCACGGATATGTGCGCGCCGCTCGGCGCGGAAACGCTGGCGGAGCTGGCCGGGCAGACCCCGCTTGGGCGCAACGGCACGCCCGAGGATGTGGCACAGGCCATCGAGCGCCTTTCCGGCTGCGAATTTGTGACGGGGCAGGTGCTTTCCGTCAGCGGCGGATTCGTGATGTAGGCCGAAAGAACGCGGCGCCGATTTTGCCCGGCGCCGCGTTTTCCTATTCATCGTCAAGCTTCAGCACGGCCATGAAGGCCTCACTGGGCACGGATACCGTGCCGAAGGTGCGCATCCGCTTCTTGCCCTCCTTCTGCTTTTCGAGCAGCTTCTTCTTGCGCGTGATGTCGCCGCCGTAGCACTTGGCCAGCACGTCCTTGCGCAGCGCCTTGATGGTTTCGCGTGCGATCACCTTGCCGCTGATGGCGGCCTGCACGGGAATCTCAAACTGCGCGCGGGGGATATTCTCCTTGAGCTTCTCGCAGATTTTCCGCGCGCGGGGGTAGGCATTGTCGGCGAAGAGGATGAAGCTCAGCGCGTCTACGATCTCGCCGTTGAGCAGGATATCGAGCTTCACGAGGCGGCTTGGGCGATAGCTGTCCAGCTCGTAATCGAGCGAGCCATAGCCGCGCGTGCGTGATTTGAGCGCGTCGAAGAAGTCGTAAATAATCTCGTTGAGCGGCAGGTCGTAGTGCAGCTCCACGCGGTGTGCGTCGAGGTAGACCATGTCCTTGAATTCACCGCGGCGCGAGGTGGCCAGATCCATGATATTGCCCACATATTCCTGCGGCGCGATTAGGCTCGCTTTCACGAAGGGCTCCTCCGCGCACAGGATTTCCGCGGGGTCGGGGTAGTCGAGCGGGTTATCGACCATCACCACCTCGCCGGAGGTTTTCGTGATGCGGTAGACGACGTTCGGCGCAGTGGTGATGAGGTCGAGGTTGTATTCCCGCTCGAGCCGCTCTTGGATAATCTCCATGTGCAGCAGCCCCAAAAAGCCGCAGCGGAAGCCGAAGCCGAGGGCAATCGAGCTCTCCGGCTCGTAGAGGAAGGAGGCGTCGTTGAGCTTGAGCTTTTCCAGCGCCTCGCGCAAATCCTGATATTTCGCGCCGTCGGCGGGATAGATGCCGGAAAATACCATCGGCTGCGCCTGCCGGTAACCGGGCAGCGCCTGCGCGGCGGGGTTGTCGTTGCCGGTCACGGTGTCGCCCACGCGGGTGTCGGATACCGTCTTGATGGAGGCGGTGAGGTAGCCCACCTCGCCCGCGGCGAGGCAGTCGCGCGGGTTCAGCCCGCGCGGCAGGAGCGTGCCGACCTCCACGACCCGGTAGACCGCGCCGGTGGCCATCATGCGGATCTCCATGCCGGGCGTGAGCGTGCCCTGCTTGACGCGCAGGTACACAATCACCCCGCGGTAGGAGTCGTACTGGCTGTCGAAAATCAGCGCCTGCAGCGGCGCGGCGCGGTCGCCCACCGGCGCGGGGATATCGGAAACGATTCGCTCGAGCACGGCGTGGATATTGATGCCGTTCTTGGCGGAGATTTCCGGCGCGTCCTCGGCGGGGATGCCGATAATCTCCTCGATTTCGGCCTTAACCTCGGCGGGGCGGGCGGAGGGAAGGTCGATTTTGTTGACGACGGGCAGCACCTCCAACCCCGCGTCGATGGCGAGGTAGGTGTTTGCGAGGGTCTGCGCCTCCACGCCCTGCGAGGCATCCACCACCAGCACCGCGCCCTCGCAGGCGGCGAGCGAGCGGGAAACCTCGTAGTGGAAGTCCACGTGCCCCGGCGTGTCGATGAGGTTGAGCTCATAGGTTTCGCCGTCGTCCGCGGTGTAGCTCAGCTGCACGGCTGTGGCCTTGATGGTGATGCCGCGCTCGCGCTCCAGATCCATCGAGTCGAGCATCTGCTGCTCCATGTCGCGCAGCGCGACGGCGTTGCATTGCTCGAGCAGCCGGTCGGCCAGCGTGGACTTGCCGTGGTCAATGTGGGCGATGATAGAAAAATTGCGAATTTTGGACATTTCCGCCATAATGCTTCCTCCGGGCAGAATTTTCTACCATTATACCGTTTTTTTCCGAAAAACGCAACCGTATGTTTTCGGCACAATGTGGGAAAATGAAAATGCAATTCGTCAAAATTTGATTTTTTTGAAAAAAATTTTCCAGAACCCTTGTCAACGGCGGAAAAAAAGGTTATAGTTCAAGCGGATGGTTTTGATATACATATTTTTTACTTTTACAGATAAAGGATGGTTCCCGAATGGAAGACGAAAAGGAGCTTGACCAGCAGGAAAGGCTGCACAGCGCCATTCAGGCGCTCATTGCGCAGGGCAAGAAGGACGGCGTGCTGCGCGCGCAGGATCTCAATGCCCAGCTCGATAAGCTCGACCTGAGCGCCGAGCAGATTGAGGATATTTACGACCGCTTTGAGGCGATGAATATCCAAATCCTCACGCCCGACCTCGAGCTTGACCTGCCGGAGCTTCCGGAGATGGACGACGAGATTGGCGAGGAGCTGGAGCTGCCGGAGACCGGTGAGGAGGAGCTGGTAGACCCGCTGGATCTGGCGGCGGAATATAATCTCGACGACCCTGTGCGTATGTACCTCAAGGAAATCGGCCAGATCAAGCTGCTCACCGCCGAGGAGGAGGTGGAGCTGGCCAAGCGCGTCAGCGAGGGCGACCAGGCCGCCAAGAACCGCCTTACCGAGGCGAATCTGCGGCTGGTGGTGTCGATTGCCAAGAAATATTCCGGCCGCGGGCTGCACATCCTCGATCTGATTCAGGAGGGCAACACCGGCCTGATTCGCGCGGTGGATAAATTCGACTGGACAAAGGGAAACAAATTCTCTACATACGCCACCTGGTGGATTCGGCAGGCTATCACCCGCGCTATTGCCGACCAGGCCCGCACGATTCGGGTGCCGGTGCATATGGTAGAGGTAATCAACAAGGCTACCCGCTGCAACCGCAAGCTGGTGCAGGAGCTTGGCCGCGAGCCGACCGTGGACGAGATTGCCGCCGAGCTTGGCCTGCCGGTTGAGAAGATTATTGAGGCCAACCGCACCGCGGCCGACACCCTGAGCCTCGATACCCCCGTCGGGGACGAGGAGGATACCTCCATCGGCTCCTTCGTGGAGGACGAGCGGACGCTCGGCCCGGCGGACGCCACGTCCAACGCCATGCTCGCGCAGGCGCTCAAGGAGATTCTCGACACCCTCACCGAGCGGGAGGCGGACGTGCTGAAGATGCGCTTCGGTATGTATGACGGGCGCACCCACACGCTCGAGGAGGTCGGGCAGATTTTTGGGGTCACGCGGGAGCGGATTCGCCAGATTGAGAACAAGGCCATCCGCAAGCTGCGCCATCCCAGCCGCGCCAAGAAAATCCGCGATTTTTACAACTGACCATATTCTATCCGCGCCGCTGCGTAAGCGGCGCGGTTTTTTGCGCCACGCCCGGCAATCTGCACAGAATTTTCAGAACGGATTTGGTCAAAACGGAGAAATTCAAAAATTTTGCGAAGGAGGTGTCCAATTTTGGACACCTCAATTCTCATCGTAACAAAGCAAAAATAC
>JAJQFT010000094.1 GCA_021200975.1 Bacillota bacterium
CAACTCGTCGCCATCAACGCCGTGGACAATACCATCATCAACTCGGTGAACAGCTAAAAAAGCATGGCGGACTGCAATGCAATCCGCCATGCTTTTTCCGTATTTTCCTCATTCCATTGCCCGGATATCGAGATGATACACGACATGCCCCGCCTGCGCGTTTTCAATGGAAATATCATATTCTAAGTCTACCACGCCGCCATCGGGCACAAGGTCATAAAATAAATCGGTGGCGCACACGGTAATGAGAAAGGTGCCGAACGGCATCTCATACAGCGAGTCGTGCGGCACGCCCTTGCGGAACATCATCTGCGACCGCAGCGAGCCGATTCTCGTAAGGGTCAGCCCCTCCGGCTCGACGCGAAAGGCGGTCGTCGTGCCCTCCAAGCCGGTAAGGCTGGATTCCTCATAGCGGATTTCCCAGCCGCCGTTCAAAAACTCCATCTCCCCCTCGGTCTTGAGCCGAATGGTATCGGGCTCTTGGTCGCGGTAGCTCTGCTTGGCGAGAATGGAGAGCAGCACCTTCCGCTTCATTTGCCTGCCTCCCGCGCAAGCTGCAAAAGCGAATCGAGCAGCGCGCTATAAGGGATCCCGCTGGCCTCAAAGAGCTTGGGGTACATGGAAATGGAGGTGAAGCCCGGCAGGGAATTGATTTCGTTGAAAACCACGCGTCCATCGTCGTGTGTTACAAAGAAATCCACGCGGCTCAGCCCGGCGCAGCCGATGGCAGAATAGATTTTCACCGCCGCCTCGCGCACCAGCTCCTCCGCCTCGGGAGAAATGCGCGCGGGAACGTAGGCAACCGAGGTATCGGTGATATATTTCGCGTCGTAATCGTAAAACTCCGCGCCGGAGTCGATTTCGCCGCACACGGAGGCGACTGGGCTGCCGTTGCCCAGAACGGCGACCTCCACCTCTTTGCCGTCGATAAATTCCTCTACCAGAATTTTTTCGTCATATTTTCCAGCATGGAGCAGCGCCTGCTCCAGTGATTCGCGATTTTTCACCTTGGAAACGCCTACGCTGGAGCCAGTACCGGAGGGCTTGACAAACACCGGATAGGAAAAATTGCTCTCAATGCGCGAAATGACGGCATCCATCCTTGCTTCCAGCTCGGAGGCGCGCACAAGCAGCCAATCCGCCTGCGCGAAGGGAATGGAATCGACCACAAGCTTCGTAAGGGTTTTGTCCATCGCGACAGCCGAGGCGGCAATATGCGAGCCGACATACGGAATCCCAGCAAGCTGTAAAAGCCCCTGCACCGCGCCGTCCTCCCCGTTTTCACCGTGCAGGACTGGGAAAACCACATCGATACGCTCGCGCACAACGCAGTCGCCCTCAAAGGTCAGCAGCCCCTGCCCGCGCACGGGCGAAATGGCCGCGCGGCGATTATGCGGGCAGTCCAGCCATTTTTCGCCGGGCAGAAGCGAATAGTCCCGCCCGCCATAGAGCACCCAATCCCCGGACTTGGTGATGCCCACGGGGAAAATATTGTACTTTTCCGGATTCAGGTTGTTCAACACCGACTCCGCCGAGCGCAGGGAAACGTCATGCTCCGGGCTGACACCGCCGAACAACACACAAACGCTTAATTTTACCATTCTGATTGGCGCCTTTCTAAAAAATCAGGATTTCAAAAGATTTTCGCCCGCATGATAGATGTCACCCGCGCCCACAGTGAGGATGATATCGCCCGGCTGGGCAAGCTCGCGCAGCTTCTCGGTAACCTCCGGCAGGGTCGCGCAGTAGATGCTGCCGGGGATTTTCGCCTGCAGGTCCCGGGAGGAAACGCCCGTGGTGTTCCATTCGCGCGCGGCGTAAATCTCCGCGAGCAGCAGCACGTCCGGCTTCTTCAGCTGCTCCACAAAATCATCAAACAGCGCAAGCGTGCGGCTGTAGGTATGCGGCTGGAAGGCCACGATCGTGCGCTTGTAGCCCATCGAGGCCACCGCGTCCAGCGTAGCGCGAAGCTCGCCGGGATGGTGGGCGTAATCGTCATAAAGATCCGCGCCATGATAGCTTCCTTTGAATTCCATGCGCCGCCCTGCGCCGTGATAAGTGGCTAAGCCGTTCGTCACGCTGTCGCCGGGCAGCCCCATCAGCCACGCAACACCGGCGGCTGCCAGCGCGTCGAGCGCATTGTGCCGGCCGAAAACACCCAAATCCACATGGCAATAGATTTCACCATCGCAGGAAACATCAAAGTGCCGCCAGTCCTCGCTGATATTTTTGGCGGTAATGCGATTGCCATCCCCCAAGCCAAAGGGCACGAAATCCATCCCCGCGAGGGTTTTCACGGTGTTGGCATCGTCGCCATTGGCAAGGATGCGCTTGCTCGCGAGCCGGGCAAACTGGCGGAAGCTCTTCTCCACATCCGCCAAATCCTTAAAATAATCGAGGTGGTCGGCCTCAATATTCATAATCACCGCGATAGATGGGGCAAAATTCAGGAAAGAATCGCAGTATTCGCAGCTTTCCAGCACGATGGTATCGCCGCAGCCGACCCGATGCCCGGCGTGCAGCAGCGGCAGATATCCGCCAATCATAATCGTGGGGTCCACCCCCGCCTGCATTAGCACATGGGTGACCATGCTGGTGGTGGTGGTTTTTCCATGCGTGCCGGAGATGCAAACGGAATTTTTATATTGGCGCATAATCACGCCCCACGCCATTGCGCGCTCAAACACCGGAATCCCCTGCGCCCGCGCCGCCGCAATTTCGGGATTATCATTATGGACAGCGGCCGTGCGGATGATGCAGCTGGCGCCGCGGATATTTTCGGCGCGGTGGCCGATATGTACCTCGATTCCCTTGGCAATCAGCTCATCGGTAGAAACGGAGGCGTTCATATCCGACCCGGTAACCTGAAGCCCCATTCCCTTGAGCACCAGCCCCAGCGGCCGCATGGATACGCCGCCGATGCCGACAAGGTGCACATGCACACCCGGCTGCAGGAATTGGCGAAGCTGTAGAAGGCGGTCTTGGTTGCATTCCATAGAAATAACACTCCATATTCTTGTTCTTAACCGTGCTATTATATACCATCCTTTGGAAAATTACAACCCCGGATTGCAGAATTTCCTTAACCCTCGGAAAAAATTCAGGCAAATTGACGAATTTACATTTCTTTTATAGAAGTTTCATTATCCGTTCACAGTTTCCCTATATGTAAAAAGTAATCGAAAGAAGGAGGCTCCCGCCATGAGTAAAGAATTAGACAAACGCATCGACCAGTTGGAGGGCCAGAAAAAACCTGCTCCAACGAGATTCGACAGATTCAAAAGAAGCAAAAGCCGCTTCGAAAGGACAATTCCGCGCCGGTTCGCCGCCGCTCGCTGTTCAAGCTTGCCCGCACTGTGCTGATCATTCTGGCGATTGCCGCGGCCGCGGCCGCCATTGCGCTCGGCGTAGGGCGCTACAATTTCTTTGGCGAGAGCGTAAGCATTATCGTCTGCTGGGTGCTGGAAGCCGTTCTCGGCCTCGCCGTCGTCGCGGGGTGCATCTTTGGCATCGTCAAGGTGCAGCCCAAAATCCGCGCGCTCAACGAGCAGCTCGACCAGTTTGACCGCGACGATCAGGCCCTCTGCTCCAAGATTTCCGACGCGCGCACACAGCTCGCGGGAATTGAAAGCGATCTCAGCCAAGCGCTACATGAGAAGAAAATCGCTGAGTTCAACGCCGCACATTGCAATTCCCTGCTCATCGCCCCCGCTGTGGTGGAGGGGAAAAAGCTTGCCAAGCCGGATAAGGAAAGCTCCGGCAGCGCGCGGGTGTTTATCGACGGCGTCGAGCTGGGCATCGCGACCCAGCCCTACAGCGAGTTTAAGCTCCAGCCCGGCGAGCACACGCTGACGGTTATCCTGTACGGGAAGTCCGAGTCTTCGCTCGATACCCGCGCAGAATTTGAGGAGCGAACCTTCTGCGCCGCCGACGACTGCCATATGTTCCTCTACTACGAAAACGTCTATCCCGACTACCGCAGCAGCGGCGAAATTTCCACCGACTTGCAGGTATTTGCATACGAGGACCCCGCAGACTTTGCCAAGGACATCCACGTAAAGGCCATCCCCTGAACCAAATTGCGTTTTTGCGCCCCGCTTCGGCGCGTTTGCAGCCAGCGCTTGGAGCGTTTCCTTGACCGGCATTCTCGCGAATGCCGGGTAATCTGTTGGCGGAGAAGGAGGGATTTTAATCAACAGGCTGCGTCTTTATCAGAAGTGGCTTATATCCCCATGGCTGAAGCAAGGGGCTTTACGCCACTTGTGGTAAATGAAGGTGAAACACATGACCGTTGAAGAACGCGCCCAAGTCGAATTTGCGGTGTACAGCAAGGTCGTCCGCACGTTGGCGCGCAAGCTGCAAAAAAGCCCTGAGGAGCTGATGGAGCTTTTGGAGCTTCCGAAAGCTACCAGAAAATCTCTCGGCAAAAAGCTTGCCGTCGAGCAAAAGCAAAAGGCAGCAGCCAAGAAAAGCAAAGAATTATACGATTTATTCGCACATATTTTGCGTCCATTTGCCACTGCCTGCAAAATATCTTTTTTGACACTCCCCATGCCTTTAGGTATGGGGAGTGTCAACATTTCCCCGCAAGAATCGTTTTCCATTCTTCCTCAAGTTCTGCCCGGTGCTCGGCCATTTGATAGTCTTTAATCTCCGCCATGTCCACAGCATCCTTGATTCTGTCCATGATGCGCTGCATGGACATATGGGAGGAGGTGGTGCAGACCTTGATAATGAAAGAAAAAATGCTCAAAGATATTGACATTTTTAAGGATGTACAGTATAATGTACAAGAAAGGAGGGGCGCTTATGCTAAACACGAACATCACCAACTTTCGGCAGAATATCTTCACCTTTATAGAGCAGACCGTGAAGCATAACGAACCGGTGAACGTAAGTACCAAGGATGGAAACGCTATTGTTCTCAGCGAAGCAGACTACAATGGCTTGATGGAAACGCTTGATATTCTCTCCATTCCCGCTATGAAAGACAAACTTCTTACAGGAAAGGCCACGCCGGTTGCCGATTGTGTTCCGGAGAGCGAGGTTGAGTGGTAGATGTATCAGCTCGTCTACACCAAGGCAGCTATTAAAGATATTCCAAAGCTAAAAGCCGCACACTTAGATCAGAAAGCCAGACATTTAATTGACATCATTCGGGAAAACCCCTACCAGACACCGCCCAGCTATGAGAAACTGGTCGGTGGCTTAGAAGGGCTTTATTCCAGAAGGATCAACATCCAGCACAGGCTGGTGTATGAAGTGGTAGAGGACTTGCGCACAGTGAAGATCATTAGCCTTTGGACACACTATGAACGCTGAACAATCTGCACGAGATTCTTTGCCAACCAAAAAGACTTCTGGCCAAGTTGGCCAGAAGTTGATATGGTTTACATTTCGCGCGAAATTTGAGCTTGACAATTCAGCCTTGCCGTGATACTATATTCGTGCAATCCGGGCTGGTAGCACGGCCTTGGTTGCGGTTCAGAAACAGGCGGGTCCCTCCAGCTCCCGCCTGTTTTTCATTTTGTTTCTGTTTATTTTTTTCTCGCAACCATTGACAGGTACTACTGTTTCGAGTATAATATAAACAATACAGGAGGTGGTGTCGTGAAGTATTACGAACAGTTTGTTCAGCTGGGCCTGTTTACTTATGCCGACGCGAAGAAAGTCATCGGAACGGAAAGTGCCACAGTAAATCTCTTGCAAACGTATATTCAAAAAGGGTACTTGGCAAAAATCCGCCGAGGGCTGTATACAGCAATCAATTTTGTGGACCAAGAGCCGGTAACCAACAAGTTCGCCATTGCTTCTGCTTTGACCAACACAGCCGTGGTATCTCACCACTCCGCCTTTGAATATTACGGATATTCCAATCAAGTCTCTTATGACATTTGCGTTTCTTCTGAAAGCAAGTTTAATTCCTTTGATTTTGCCGGATTCCATTATCACCGTGTAAAACCAGATATAAGTGACGGGGTAATTGATGAAGCCGGTGGCGTTGCCGTTACTGATATAGAACGCACCGTTCTTGATGGAATCAGTGATTTTGAGAATGATATGGGCTTTGAGGAACTCATGAAGTGTATACCTGCCGTACCGTTTTTGAATGAGGATAAGCTCATAAGCTACCTGAGCCAATACAACAAGTGTTTCCTTTACCAAAAGACAGGGTTTATTTTGGAACACTTGCAATCGGAATTATCCATTAGCGATGCGTTGATACAGCATTGCAAGGAGCAATCCGGCAATAGCTCGCGCTACCTGATAAAAAATACTCCAAAAGAGATTTTGGACTTCAACAACAAATGGCATCTGACCATTCCACAGAACCTGTGGCAAAACGTAAATGGAAGTGATTTATATGCCGATGTATAACAAAGCACAACTAGCGGCGGAAGCTCACGAACTTCATGTGGTTCGTGATACATTGGAAAAAGCATATCGTTTACGAGATGTTCTTCGCTTCCTTGACAGTTCGGAATTGCTGCGAAACTCTCTTGCTCTTAAGGGTGGAACAGCGATCAATATGCTGTTTTTCAATCTTCCCCGGCTGTCTGTAGATATAGACCTTGATTTTTGTGAAAACATCTCCAGAGACGATATATTACAGAAGCGCAACGTGATTGAAAATTTAATTGTTGGCACTCCCCTGCCTTTAGGCATGGGGAGTGCCAATTGTTTGCAAAATATTGAGTTATAGATCTAAGTAAATATCTTTTTCTTTTGGAGTCACGTCACTTATGTATTCTTTCACTGCGTTATAGATTGTATCAAAAGGGGGTTGGATATGTTTCCTGCTAAGCGAAATTTATCATATGCGTATTGTAGTTCACGCTTCCTATGTAGAAAATCTTGGAAGTTGCCAAGGACCCTGTCACTATTTTTTAATGCTAGTTTTACTTCAACACCATTAAAAGGAAACACCTTTGACAAATAGTATAAGTCAACTACATCCTTAATACGATGAAACACATTTTTCCCTGAAATCACAGATAATTTATCTGCCAGAATTTGGTTAGGAGAAACGCCGCAAAAGCGGATTCCTTCCATTTCATAAATCTTTGTTGCTGCGACAGGACGGTTTACATCCATGTCTATTGTAAAAAGCAACATACCAGAATCCTTGTCTGACAACTCAAACCCAGTAGATCGGCTATCTCGACAGGAATCTTTTCTTATTCTACCCCAACTATTGACACAGAGCCTTATTTTCTCCCTACCCCAACTATTGACACAGAGCCAACAGATTACCCGGCATTCTCGCGAATGCCGGGTAATCTGTTGGCGGAGAAGGAGGGATTTGAACCCTCGATACCCTTTTGGGGTATACACGATTTCCAATCGTGCGCGCTCGGCCAGCTACGCGACTTCTCCATAAAGCGCCCTCGTGGTCGACCCGTATATATTACACCAGAAATCAAATTCTGTCAAGTCCCAAAAGTCGGTTTTTTTCAAAAATCTGTAGCGTTACAATAGATGTGAGACCAAGGTATAGAAAAAAGCGATTGAGTTT
>JAJQFT010000116.1 GCA_021200975.1 Bacillota bacterium
CTAATGAACAAACTCTTTCCTTTTTTTCGGTCTCACATCATTGACAAATGGACAACTTTCCTGCCAATTCCGCGAAATAATAGTTGCATTTGCGCGTTGGGAATGCTATAATCGACAATACTAGCTGTATCCATTGAAATGAAAAATTTTTGACAGCGGCTGCCGCGCGGCCGCGAGAAAGAGAAAACGATATGAACATGAGACAACTAGACAGCATTCGGCACACCGTCCGCCGTCTTGAGGCCCTTGCGGAGCTGCTGCTGCTGACCCTTGCCTACTATCTTGTGTGGCGCGCGTGCTACCGGGGCGACCCTCTCCCGCCGTACTACGGCCTTGGCAAATTTACGCTGGCCGGGGTATACCTAGCTCTGCTTTGGATTGTGATGGACAACGACGACGGGCTGAAATTCGGCTACCTGAAGCTGACGGGCGTGCTGCTCTCGCAGTGGGTTTCGCTGCTGATTGTAAACGTGGTAACCTATTTCCAGCTCTGCCTGATTGCCAACGCCCTGATTCCCGTACTGCCCATGCTCGCGCTTACCGCTCTGGACGCAGCGATTTCGCTGGTGTGCTGCTACCTCTACACCCTGCTGTACCACTCGATGCACGCGCCCCGGAAAATGCTGATGATTTACGGCGACAAGCGCTCCGTGACCCTGAAGGTAAAAATGGACAGCCGCTCAGACAAGTACAAGATCAGCGAGATGATTTCCGCCGCAGAGGATCCCGCCCAAATCAAGGCGCGCATCCGGCAGTACCGGGCGGTGGTGATTTGCGACGTTCCCGCCGAAATTCGCAACGATATTCTCAAATTCTGCTACGCCAACGATATCCGCACCTATATCACCCCGAAGGTTTCGGACGTGATTATCCGGGGCGCGGAGCGCATCCACCTGTTCGATACGCCCCTAGTTCTGGTGAAGGCCGGCGGGCTGAATTTCGAGCAGCGCTTTCTCAAGCGCGCGGTGGATCTCCTGCTCTGCGGCATTGCGCTGCTGATTCTCTGGCCGCTGATGCTGGTCATTGCCATAGCAATCAAGCTTGAGGACGGCGGCCCGGTGTTCTACAAGCAGCGGCGCGTCACCCGGTATGACAAGGAATTCGACATCCTGAAATTCCGCAGCATGATCGTAAACGCCGAGCAGGCCGGTATCTCCATCCCCGCCACCGAGCGCGACCCGCGCATCACCAAGGTCGGGCGCGTCATCCGCGCCACCCGGCTCGACGAGCTGCCGCAGCTTCTGAACATTCTCAAGGGGGATATGAGCATTGTCGGCCCGCGCCCCGAACGGGTGGAGCATGTGCGGAAATATACCGAGGAAATCCCGGAATTTGGCTTCCGCACCAAGGTCAAGGGCGGGCTGACGGGCTACGCGCAGGTTTTTGGGAAATACAACACCTCCGCCTACGACAAGCTCAAGCTCGACCTGATGTATATCGAGCAGTATTCCCTGCTGCTGGACTTCAAGCTGATTTTAATGACCATCAGCGTGCTGTTTAAGAAAGAAAGCACCGAGGGCTTCGACATGGCCATCACCCCGGAAGAGGTGCTCAAGGAATGTGCTGAAGCGGAGGGGGACGACCCGCAGGGCGAGGAAAAGACTCCGGCGCAGGTCTAGAGAAGCTCGTAAGCAACCCCCATAAAGACAATAATAGGAGCACCACCTTATGCCATACCAAGCCAGCGACCACACCTTCGCCATCTGCGCCTATGGGGACAGCCCCTTTCTGGAAAGCTGCATTGCCTCCCTGCGCGCTCAGACGGAAAAGAGCCATATCCTCCTGTGCACCGCCACCCCCAGCCCCTTTCTGGAGGAAATCGCAAAAAAATACGCGCTTCCCCTACTCGTCAACCCCGAAAAGCCCGGCATTGCCTCCGACTGGAACTTTGCCTACGCCAGCGTCCAAACGCCGCTGGTAACTCTGGCGCATCAGGACGACATCTACGAGCCGGAATTCCTCGCCGCTACGCTGGCTGGGCTGAACGCCGGCGGGGAGGCGCTGATTGCTTTCACCGAATATTACGAAATTCATGGGGACAAGAAGCTCTACGCCAAGGATTTTCTGAATCTGCGGATTAAGAAATGGATGCTCGCCCCCTTAAAAATCACCGCCTTTCAGCCTTGGGTTTGGCTGCGGCGGCGGATGCTCTCCGTGTGCGACCCAATCGGCTGCCCCTCCGTGACCTATGTAAAGCCCAATCTGCCAGAAACGGTGTTCCACGCGAAATTTACCTGCGACATCGACTGGCAGACATGGGAGGCTCTCTCGCGGCGCAAGGGACGCTTCGTATACGTCGGCAAGCCCCTGCTGGGGCACCGGATGCACGCTGACTGCACCACCGTAAAAACGATTCAGGCTTCCGACGTTCGCTCGCAGGAGGACTACGAGATGTTCTGCGCCTTCTGGCCGAAGCCCATTGCCCGGGGGCTGAGCAAGCTCTATTCGCGCAGCCAGCAAGCCCGAAAAAAACAAACCTCGTGAGGAGCCGGCAGCTATGGCCAATATTCAGATTCTGCTAACCACCTACAACGGTGAAAAATATCTGCCGACCCAGCTGGATTCCATCCTCGCCCAGTCGAATTCGGACTGGCATTTGGTAATTTCCGACGACGGCTCTTCCGACCGCTCGGCGGCCATCGCCGAGCAGCTGCGCCGCGAGCATCCGGAGAAGGTGACGCTCGCCCATTCCGGGCGGCGCTTTGGAAACGCGAAGGCGCACTTCATGTGGCTGCTGGAAAACTACGGCGACGCGCCCTATGTCATGTTCTGCGACCAGGACGACCGCTGGCACAGCGATAAGATTGAGAAAACTCTCGCCGCCATGCGCGCGGCGGAGGGCGGTCATGCTGCGCCCGTGCTGGTGTACGGCGATTTGCAGGTAGTAGACGAGGAGCTTCGCTGCATCGCGCCCTCTTTCATGGTCTCCTCCTGTCTGGACGGGAAAAAGGCAGGCCTGCGGCGGCTGCTGACCCAGAATACGGTCACCGGCTGCACCATGATGGTGAACCGCCCGCTGGTGCGCCTCGCCTGCGCGTGCGGCTACGACGAAAGGATGCTGATGCACGACTGGTGGCTGGCGCTTCTTGCCGCGGCGGCCGGGAAGCTGGTATACCTAGACCTGCCGCTAATAGACTACCGCCAGCACGGGGACAATTCTGTAGGCGCAAAGGATGCCCGCTCCCTTGGCTATATCCGCCAGCGGCTCTTTCACGCCGATTTGGCGCAGGATTTGCGCAACACCTGCTTGCAGGCCGAAGCGCTGCTGCAACGTGCTGAGCCGCTGCTGAGCGCCGAATCGGCGGCGATTATCCGGGAATACGCGGAAAATGCCCATCGCGGCTGGCTGGCACGGCGGGTATCCTATCTCCGGGGCGGCTATCTCAAGTCGGGCGCGCCCCGCATTGTGGGTCAAATGCTTTGGGGCTAAGGGCAAGGAGGGAAGCAATGAGGAACTTCTATAAGCGGCTCGTCCCATCCTGCGACCGGGCAGCTATGGTTTTGCTGTGCGTATTGATGGCGGACTGCTGCATCTTTGGCAGCGGCCGCCTCATCGAGTTTGGCTCTATCGGCTTCCGGATGGCGCTTCTCTTTGTGCCGCTGCTGGTATCCCTGCCGCTGATGCTTTCCAAGCTGCGCGGCCTGCTGCGAAGCCCCTTCCTGTGGATGCTTGCAGCCTTTGCCCTGTGGCTGGCGGTTTGCACGGTCATGGGCATCCGCAATGGCAACAGCCGCACCATTCTGGCCGCCGACCTGAAGGGCTTCGCCTATTTCGCGCTGCTTCCGGCAGCGCTGTGCATCCTCTCCTCGCGGCAGCGGGTTTATACCCTCATGCGCGTGATGATGTACGCCTCCCTTGCGCTGGCGCTGCTGCACGTAGCCTATCTCATCGTGCATCTGAGCAGCAGCAGTCTATACTACAGCCTGTATTCCGCCGGGCTGAGCAGCAATTTTTCCAGAATCGGCACCATCACGAGCAAAATTCCCCGCCTGTTTTTCAATAGCGAGATGTACCTGCTGTGCGGCTGCGCGTTTCCCATGTATTTCTACGTTCGCGGTGAGAGGAAGCGCTTCTATCCGGCGATGGCAGGGCTTTGCCTGTTTGCCATCCTGCTCTCCTACACCCGCTCGGTCTATCTGGGCGCGTTCCTCGCGGCAGTAGGCTGCGTCCTCGCCCTCGCCCTTGGCGGCAGCGCGCAGGACAGGAAGCGGCTGGGCATCTTCCTTGCGGTAGCGGTGCTGATATTTAGCTGCATCACCTGCGCTTTCAGCCTGACGCAGGACACCGAATACTTCGGCTTCGGCCTGACACGCACGCTGGTTTCCCTGCAAGACCCCGACGAAACGGAAGCCACCGAGCCTTCGGAAACCACGCCCGAGGAAACAGACGCCGAGCAGATTCAGCAGGACGCCTATATCACGCAGACCATCAGCTCCGACCAGCTCCGCGCGGAGACGATGGCAGAGCTGCTCGCGCACATTCAAAGCTCCCCCATCATTGGGCTTGGGCTGGGCGCCGGGCTCTCGGTGCGGGGCGACGGCGAGGGCTTCAACGAATACTTTTATCTGGATTTATGGGCAAAAACCGGCCTGATTGGCTTGATTTTGTATCTTCTCCCCGTCTTTTGGATGGGATGGACATGGCTTCGCAGCCGGGAAAAGCGCAGCGTCTGCAAGGCGGTTTGGCTTTCCGTGCTGCTGGGCTTTCTGGCATTTTCCTTCTTCAATCCATACATGAACGCATCGCTGGGGGTGCTGATGTACTGCTGCGTCATGGCGGTATTCGCCGTTCCCGGGGAAGCGGTGCAGGCGCAAAACAACACATAAGTTCGGGAGGACAAAAATATGAAAGGCATCATTCTGGCAGGCGGGTCGGGCACGCGGCTATACCCGCTGACAAAGGTGACATCCAAGCAGCTGCTTCCCGTTTACGACAAGCCCATGATTTACTACCCCATGTCGGTGCTGATGAGCGCCGGGATTCGGGACATTCTGCTTATCTCCACCCCCGCCGACACGCCGCGCTTTGAGGCGCTGCTGGGGGACGGGCACCAGTTTGGCCTGAAGCTGTCCTACGCGGTGCAGCCCAGCCCGGACGGGCTGGCGCAGGCATTCCAAATTGGCGCGCCCTTCATCGGCAGCGACACCGTGGCAATGGTGCTGGGCGACAATATCTTCGCCGGGCATGGGCTGAAGAAACGGCTGAAGGCCGCCGTGGAAAATGCGGCAAACGGGCGCGGCGCGACGGTATTTGGCTACTATGTGGACGACCCGGAGCGCTTCGGCATCGTGGAGTTTGACAGCAGCGGCAAGGCCGTTTCCATCGAGGAAAAGCCCGCCCACCCCAAGAGCAATTACTGCGTCACGGGGCTGTATTTTTACGACAACCGGGTGGTGGAATACGCGAAGAATCTGAAGCCCTCGGCGCGCGGCGAGCTGGAAATCACCGATTTGAACCGCATTTATCTCGCGCACGGCGAGCTGAATGTGGAGCTGCTGGGGCGGGGCTTCACATGGCTGGACACGGGGACGCACGAGAGCCTCGTAGACGCGACCAACTTTGTGAAGACGCTCGAGCAGCACCAGCACCGGAAGATGGGCTGCTTGGAGGAAATCGCTTACCTCAACGGCTGGATTACGCGCGAGGATGTGCTGGCCGTGTACGAGGATCTGAAAAACAACCAGTACGGCCAATACCTGAAGGATGTGCTGGACGGAAAATATCTGGATATTCTGCATTAAGAGGGAAAAACCATGACGATTCTTGTAACCGGCGGCGCCGGATTTATCGGTTCCAATTTTGTGTTCCATATGCTGGATACATACCCCGACTATCGGATTGTGTGTCTTGACAAGCTGACCTACGCGGGGAATCTGTCTACCCTTGCGCCGGTGATGGACGATCCGAATTTCCGCTTTGTGAAGGCGGATATCTGCGACAGAGCTGCCGTATATACGCTTTTTGAGGAGGAAAAGCCGGATATTGTGGTCAATTTTGCGGCAGAAAGCCATGTTGACCGCTCTATAGAAGATCCGGGCGTTTTTCTGCAAACCAATATCATCGGCACCTCCCTGCTGATGGACGCCTGCCGGAAATACGGCATCACCCGCTACCATCAGGTGTCCACCGACGAGGTCTACGGCGATTTGCCCTTAGACCGCCCGGATCTATTCTTCACCGAGGAGACCCCGATTCACACGAGCAGCCCATACAGCGCAAGCAAAGCCAGCGCCGATTTGCTGGTACTGGCCTACCACAGAACCTATGGCCTGCCGGTCACCATCAGCCGCTGCTCCAACAACTACGGCCCCTATCACTTCCCGGAGAAGCTGATCCCCCTGATGATTGCCAATGCCCTGAACGATAAGCCCCTGCCGGTATACGGCGAGGGGCAGAATGTCCGCGATTGGCTCTATGTGGAGGATCACTGCCGGGCAATCGACCTTATCATCCACAAGGGCAGCGTGGGAGAGGTCTACAACGTGGGCGGACACAATGAGATGAAAAACATCGACATCGTGAAGCTTATTTGCCGGGAGCTTGGCAAGCCGGAGAGCCTGATCACCCATGTCACCGACCGGAAGGGTCACGATATGCGCTACGCCATCGACCCCACCAAAATCCACAATGCGCTGGGCTGGCTGCCGGAAACGAAATTTGAGGATGGCATCAAGAAGACGATTCAGTGGTATCTGGACAACCGCGAGTGGTGGGAAACCATAATAAGCGGCGAATATCAGAACTACTATGAAAAAATGTACGGGAGCAGATGAAATGAGGGTATTTGTAACCGGTGTCGGCGGGCAGCTGGGCCACGACGTGATGAATGAATTGTATAAGCGCGGGCACGAGGGCATCGGCTCGGACATGGCGGCGGCGTATGCCGGCGCGGCGGACGGCTCCGCCGTGACCACGGCGCCGTATGTATCGCTGGATATTACCGATTCTGCTGCGGTCGAAAGAGCGATTGCAGAAAGCAGGCCGGATGCTGTGATTCACTGCGCTGCGTGGACGGCCGTGGACATGGCGGAGAACGACGACAAGGTAGAAAAGGTTCGCGCGGTCAACGCCGGCGGTACGCAAAACATTGCGCAGGTCTGCAAGAGGCTCGGCTGCAAAATGGTCTACATCAGCACGGACTATGTGTTCGATGGACAGGGCACAGTTCCATGGAAGCCGGACTGCAGGGACTACAAGCCCCTGAATGTCTATGGTCAGACGAAGCTGGAGGGCGAGCTGGCGGTATCATCCACGCTGGAAAAATACTTCATCGTCCGCATTGCCTGGGTATTTGGCGTGAATGGGAAGAATTTCATCAAAACCATGCTGAATGTGGGGAAGACCCACGACACCGTCCGGGTGGTCATCGACCAGATCGGCACGCCGACTTACACATATGACTTGGCGCGTCTGCTTGTGGACATGGTGCAAACAGACAAGTATGGCTATTACCACGCCACCAACGAGGGCGGCTATATCAGCTGGTATGACTTTACCCGCGAGATTTATAAGCAGGCTGGATATAAGACAGAAGTTATCCCGGTGACCACAGAGGAATACGGTCTGTCCAAGGCCGCCCGCCCGTTCAACAGCCGTTTGGACAAGAGCAAGCTGGTAGAAGCAGGATTTGAGCCGTTGCCCACCTGGCAGGACGCCGTGGCGAGATATTTGAAGGAGATTGATTTCTGATGGGACAGATTGCCGTGCAGAAAGATGTGGCAGGCATTTCCGGCCTGTGCGTCATTACGCCCGCCGTCCACGGGGACAGCCGGGGCTATTTCATGGAAACCTACAGCCAGCGGGACATGGCGCAGGCAGGGCTGGACATCGCGTTTGTTCAGGATAATCAGTCGATGTCCACCAAGGGCGTCCTGAGGGGATTGCATTTTCAGAAGCATTTCCCCCAGACCAAGCTGGTGCGGGTCATCCGGGGCTCGGTATTTGACGTGGCGGTGGATTTGCGCTCCGGCAGCGAAACCTACGGCAAATGGTACGGCATCGAGCTGACGGAAGAAAATAAGAAGCAGTTCCTGATTCCGCGAGGGTTTGCCCATGGCTTTTTGGTGCTGTCGGATACGGCGGAATTTTGCTACAAGTGCGACGATTTCTACCACCCCAACGACGAGGGCGGCATGGCATGGAACGACCCGGCGATTGGTATTGAATGGCCGGGCGTGGCGGGAAGCTATCCGGGAAGCGCCAACGCGGCAGGGTATACATTGGAAGATGGAACCCCGCTCAATCTGAGCGATAAGGACCAGCGGTGGCTGGGGCTGAAGGACACGTTTCACTTCTAATGGAGGAAGCTAAAAATCAATCGGCAAGAGCGGAGGCATCTGCTTACAGATGAAGAAAAATACCACAAAAATCGGCGCCCGTTCCCTCACATCCAACAGCCTCTACTATTTGCTCTATGAGGTGCTGAATGTTCTATTCCCTTTCCTGACGGGAATGTATGTCGCGCGCGTGCTGCTGCCCGAAACGGTCGGCATGGTGGAGTACGCGCGAAATATCACGCAGTATTTCGTGATTCTGGCCTATCTCGGCATCCCGACCTACGGTATGCGCGAGGTTGCAAAAGCGCGGGACAACCGTGAGCAGCTCAACCGCCTGTATTCGGAGCTGTTTTGCATCAATCTGGGCTCCACCGCCGTATTTTTGGCCGCCTATATCGGGATGGTTCTCGCCGTTGACGCATTCCGCGCCAATATCGCGCTGTATCTGGTGACCGGGATTTCCGTTGCCATCAACGCCATCAATATCACCTATCTCTATTCCGGGCTGGAGGAATTCCGCTTCGTATCCATCAGGAACATCGTGTTCAAGGCGCTGTGCTTTGTGCTGCTGGTGCTGTTTGTGCGCGGGGACGGGGATTATCTTGTCTATGCGCTGATTACGGTGGTCGGAACCGTCGGCAACTACGTCATCAATATGCTCTTTTCGGGGCGGTATGTGCGCTTTACAACGAAAAATCTCTGCTTTCGGCGGCACATACGGCCCATTCTGGTGCTTGTGGTGGTGAATCTGGCCATCGAGCTATACTCGCTGGTGGATACCACCATGCTGGGCATTTTTTGCGAGGAGGAGAATGTCGCCTACTACTCCTACGCGCAGAAGATTCAGAAAATCCTGCTGCAAATCGTGAACGTTTTCACGATGGTGCTGATTCCCCGCATCTCCTACTACTACCAAAAGGGGGAAATCGGCAGCTACAACCGCCTGATAAGCAAGACGCTGAATATCCTGATTCTGCTGGCGCTGCCGATGATTATCGGGGTTTGGTTCGTATCGGATTATGTAATTGTATTGCTGTACACGCAGGCGTATATTTCGTCCGCCACAATCCTGAATCTCCTGCTACCGCTGCTTCTGATTTCCCCCACAGGGTACCTGCTGGGCTCACGCGTCCTGCTGGCAACGGGACACGAGAACAAAATGCCCATCAGCGTATGCAGCGGTGCCGCCGTCAACATCGCCCTGAACGCCCTGCTGATTCCCCGCTACCAGGAGGCCGGCGCGGCCATCGCATCGGTGGTGAGCGAGCTGCTGATTATGGGAATCTATATCGCGCTGGGGCGGAGGTATTTTGTCCTCGAAGACATGCGCAGGGACATTTTGAAAATCCTCTGCGCCTGCGCGGTGCTGGCGGGCGTGTGCTATGCGTGCTCCTGCCTCCCCTGCGCCGCCTTCCTGATTTTTGCGGCGCAGGTCGCGTGCGGCGTATGCGCGTATTTCCTTGCGCTGCTGCTGCTTCGGGAGGCAATCGTGACGCAATATTTTGAAAAATTCATCAGGAGGATCCGGCATGGATGAGCTAAGCCTGCAGCAGGTGCAGCAAGGGAGCCTGCTCGTATTGAAAAAAATCATCGAAATCTGCGGGCAGGAGCAGCTGCGCTTCTCCCTGATGTATGGGACGCTGATTGGCGCGGTGCGGCATCAGGGCTTTATCCCATGGGATGACGACATCGACATCATGATGCCCCGGCCGGACTACGAGCGCTTCGTGCAGTACTGCATAGACAACAGCGAAAGCCTCGGCTGCTTTGCGCTGATGCACTACCGAACCAACAAGCGCTATATCTATGGCATCGCCCGGTTCTGCGATACGCGCTACCGCATCGAGTATCAAGACGCGAAGGACTATGGGCTGGGGCTTTTCGTGGATATTTATCCGCTCGACGGCATCAACGTTTCGGATAGAAAGCAGCTGCGCGAGCTGTCGCTCATGCAGAAGATTATCTGCAACTGCGGCTGGAGCCACTACATCGCGCACAAGGGAATTGTGAAAACCGTATGCAAATTGCCGCTGTATCTCTATTCCCGGGTGACAAGCGTGAGCAAGTGGCTGGAGCGGCTGGACACCCTTGCGCAAAAATATCGTTATGACGACATGGAGTATATCTACTGCACCGCCTGGGGCACGGATCCCTACCGCCACTATATGCGCGCGGACGTGATGGACGATTTGATTTGGGTTCCGTTCGAGGATACCCGCGCGCCAATCATCCGCCAATATGACGAAATTCTGCGGATGTATTACAACGACTATATGCTTCTGCCGCCCGAGAGCGAGCGGGTGGGGCACCATTACTACAAGGCCTACCGAAAATAGCGGTAGCCGGACTGCACGGAGGAAACGGCATGATTTATGGAGCGATACTGGCCGGAGGAATCGGGCGGCGGATGGAACGCCAGTCGATACCGAAGCAGTTTATTACCATCGGCGGGACGCCAATCCTCGTCCTGACCATGCGCCAGATGCTGGCGAACAGGCGGCTGGACGCCATCTATGTCGCCGTCCACAAGGATTGGCTTGCCTACACGCGCAGGCTATTTCAAAGCAGCTTCCGCGCGGACGAAAATTCGCGCATTGTGCTTGTGGAGGGCGGCAAGGAGCGGCTGGATTCCTTTGTCAATATCATGAACGCCATTATCCGCGACAGGGGTATGCACGACGAGGACATTCTGATTTGCCACGACTCCGTCCGCCCCTTTGTCCGCCAGCAGATGCTTGACGACTGCATCGACGCCACCCTTGCCGACAAGATCGCCCTGACGGTGGTGCCCGTGGCCGACACCATCCACAGCGCCTCTGCCGGCGACTATCTGGACGGCACGCTGGACCGGAACGGGCTATACCGCGGGCAGACGCCCTCCGGCTTCAACCTGCGGCTGCTGCACGACGCCTGCGGCCGCGTGAGCGACGAGGAAAAGGCCGCCTTTACCGGAACCACCCAGCTGATGCTGAAGCTCGGCTACCGAATCCGCATCGTAAAGGGGCACACGAGCAACTTCAAAATTACGACCGATAACGACCTGGATGTTGCGGAAAGGATGCTTCACGCCGAGGCTAAGCCGCACGGCATCGAGCTGGTGGACTGCACCCTGCGTGACGGCGGAATTGTTGTCAACTTCGACTTTGGCACGGAAAGAATGCAGGCCATCCAAGCGTGTCTGGAGGCTTCCCATGTCGAATATATCGAATGCGGCTATATCGACGAGCGAAAGGGCAGCCGGGAGGGCAGGACCTGCTTCTGCGACGAGAAGGCGATTGCGCACTTCCTCCTCTCCACCGGGAAATCCCGGCACGTCACCTACCTCGCCATGATAGACTACGGAACCTTCGACGTAAGCAAGCTAGGGGAACGGACGGCGCAGGGAATCGACGGCATTCGCCTTGCCTTTCACAAGGAGCATTGGCCGCAGGCCATTGCCTGCGGCAAGGAAATTCTGTCCAAGGGCTACCAGCTCTATATCCAGCCGATGGTATCCATGCGGTATTCCGACGCGGAGTACCGCGAGCTGATTGAAGCGTGCAACCGCGATCTGGCAGGTGCCTCGGGCTTCTATGTGGTCGATAGCTTTGGGCAGATGGACAATCTTTCGCTGACGCACAAGCTGGAAATCACCGACCAAGCCGTTTCGCCAAGCATGAAGCTGGGCTTTCACGCGCACAACAACCGGCAGCTGGCCTTCTCCAACGCCTGCGCTTTCCTGCAATACCCGCTCCGGCACGCCGCCATGCTGGATTCGACCATCATGGGCATGGGCAAGGGCGCGGGAAATCTATGCACCGAGCTGATTGCCCCCGTGCTGAACGAGCGGGGAAAGTCCTACAACCTGAACGGGATCTACGAGCAGATTTCCACCTACTTCTCGCAGCAGCTGAAGCAAACGCCCTGGGGATATTCGCTCGATTACTATCTGGCCTCGCTTTACGGCTGCACGCCAAGCTATATCAAGCTCTTCACGGCCGACCGCCGGGTAACGACGGACATTCTAATTGAGCTGCTGCAAAATATGCCCGAGGAGAAGAAAGCCGCCTGCGACAAAGCCTTTGCCGCCGAATATCTCCGAAGAGCTTTTGAGGGATAGCCGCTATGCAAGCATATTCTATTTTTGACGACTTCCCGGCAAGCGCCGCAGCCACCCTGGAGCGTGCGGGCATTGCGGTGACGGTTCATCCGCGCGGCGCCGCGCGCCCGGCCGGGGAGGAGCTGAAGGCGCTCCTTGATGCGTACGACATTCTCATCCTCGGGACCGGGCAGAAAATGCCGCAGAGCAGCTTCTCAACGCTTACAGACAGGCGCATCATCGGCACCGCCTCCATTGGGACGGATCACATCTGCGTCCCGCCCGAAAAAAGGGAGCTGGTGCGGGTCGTAAACGCGCCGAAATCGAACCGGATCTCCGTGGCGGAGCATACGCTGATGCTGATTCTTGCGCTGGAGAAGAACCTGCTCGACGCCATCGGCGTGGCGGAAAGAGGCGCCTCCAAAAAGGAAATGCACCACAACCCCAGCGACCTTTTCGGGAAAACCATCGGCGTTGTGGGCGCGGGCGGAACGGCGCGCGCCGTGCTGAGCCTCGCGCAGGTGATGGGAATGCGCTGCCTGTGCGCAACGCGCTCGCCCGAAAAGCACCGGGATTTGCTCGGCGTTCGCTTTGTATCGCTCGATGAGCTCCTGCAAAGCGCGCAGATCCTATCTGTCAATCTCCCGCTGGTGGACGACACATACAACCTCATCCACAGCGGCCGCATCCGGCAGATGCGGGAGGACGCCATTTTTATCTCCCTTTCCCGCCCCGAGATCACGGACAACGCGAGCCTGCTCGCGCGGGCGCGGGAAAACCCGATGTTTCGGGTAGGGCTGGACGCCGACGCCGACAAGCTGGCCGGGCTGTGGGACACAAGCATGAAAAACGTGATTGTAACGCCGCATATTGGCGGCGGAACGGTTGAATCGAGAATTCGGATGTTTGAGGAGGTAAGCGAAAACATTGTCCTTGCCTTATAGCAAGGCAATGCAGGGCTTGGAAATATGGAAATTACGGACAAAATTCGGGAGCTTTGCGCGCAATCCGCCAAGCATGGCAAAAGCCCCATCGCGGGGCTGCTCGGTTACCTGCGCTGCCGCGCGCGGTACGGCATGGGAATGCAGCGCTACCTTGCCGGGCTGGAAATGTCGGACGCGGAATTTCAGGCACTAAAGCGCGACGCGCTGGCGCGCAGGCAATGGTATCGCCGCGCTTACGCCACGAATCGGTTTTTCAAAAAATACGGCTCGCTGCGCTATGATCGGTCACAAAGAGGCCGCGAAAAGCGGATTCGGGCCTATCGGAAATTCTACCGGCTCGGGGCAGGCTGCTTTGTGGGGCACAATGTGGAAATTTCCCAGCGCCATTGCCTGAGCGGCACGCTTACGGTGGGCAGCTATGTAAATTTCGCGGAAAATGTGTACATCGATTACTCGGGAAATGTGACCATTGCGGACAATGTCATGTTTTCCGACGGGGTGCATATTATCACGCATGACCACGACTTTGAGCACAACCGCAAAACCTATATGGATAGCGGCGCGACGGTGCAGGGGCATCTGCGCATTGCCTACGGCGCGGTGCTCGGCACGCGGGCGATGATCATGCCCTCGTGCCATTCCATCGGAAAATGCGCGAAAATCGGCGCGGGCGCCGTGGTGACGCACGATGTTCCGGACTATGCCGTGGTTGCCGGCGTCCCGGCAAGAGTCATCCGGTATCTGGATGCGCAGGACGCCGGCGGCGCGCAGTAAAGGCGCCCTCCCCGGACGCAACAAAATTGGTGCAGCCCCTTTTTGGAGCTGCACCGATTTTATAATCCCAGCATCGCTTTGGCAAACGTGAAGTACAGCAACAGCGACAGCGCATCGACAATGGTGGTGATAAACGGCGAGGCCATCACCGCGGGGTCGAAGCCAAGGCGTTTGGCGACCATCGGCAGCACGCAGCCGACAAATTTCGCCACGCAAACGGTGCACGCAAGCGTAACGCACACCACCAGCGCCACCATCGGTGTGACCGCCGCATTGCCCATCAAAAGCCGATCCACCAGCATAATCTTGCCGAAGCAGGCCACCGCCAGCACCAGCGCGCAGCACACGGCGGTGCGGATTTCCTTCCAAATCACCTTGGGCAGGTCGGAAAACCTTAATTCGTTCAGCGACAGCGCGCGAATCACCGTGACAGAGGACTGCGAGCCGGAGTTGCCGCCCGTATCCATCAGCATAGGGATAAAGGCGGTGAGCGCGACCTGCGCAGCGAGCGCATCTTCAAACGACTGGATGATGACGCCGGTGAAGGTCGCGGAAACCATCAGCAGCATCAGCCACGGAATTCGCTGCTTGAACAGGTCGAAAATCGAGGCATGGATATAGTCCTTCTCGGACGGAAGCATACCGGCCATGATTTCCATATCCTCGGTGGTTTCGTCCTCCATAACGTCCATCGCGTCATCGAAGGTAACAATGCCCACCATGCGGCTCTCCCCGTCCACCACAGGCAGCGCGAGCAGGTCGTACTTGCTGAAGGTCTGCGCCACGAGCTCCTGGTCGTCCTGCGTGGTGACGCAGACGAAGTTCGTCTCCATGATGCTCTCGATGGGCGTATCGTCGTCGAGCGCCAGGAGCAGATCCTTCACCGTAACAAGCCCGAGCAGGATGCGATTGTCGTCAATCACATAGCAGGTATAAATGGTTTCCTTGTCCACCCCGGTGCGCCGGATACGCAGAATCGCCTCGCCGACGGTCATCTTCGCGCGCAGGGAAACGTACTCCGTGGTCATCAGGCTGCCGGCCGAATTTTCGGGGTAGCGGAGGATTTGGTTGATGGAGCTGCGCATCTCGGGGTCGGCCTGCTGCAAAATGCGGCGCACCACCGTGGCAGGCATCTCCTCAACAAGGTCGGCGGCATCGTCCACATACAGCTCGTCGAGCACCTCGCGCAGCTCGCTATCGGAGAATCCGCGAATCAGCAGCTCCTGCGCCTCCGGCTCCATCTCCACAAAGGTTTCGGCAGCCAGCTCCTTGGGGAGCAGGCGGTACAGGATAGGGATCTGCTTTTCCTCCAATACGTCAAAAAGCCCTGCCACATCCACCGGATTCATAGTCACCAGGATGTCCCGCAGAGCTGCATACTTCTTCTGCTCCAGCATTTTCAGGAGCGCTTTTTCTACCAGTTCAAAACGATCATTCAAGGTGTATTTCTCCTAACTTCAGATTTGCGGGATACCCCCCCGCCCGGCAGGCGCGCCCCGCCCGCAAAAAGGGCAGAAAAATGCGCAAAATGCCGCCATAAAGGCAGAGGATCCCATTTTCTTCGTTAGCAATACACCGGAGAAGGGCTATGCCGCGCATCGCGGCAGTATGCTACTTCGACCGGGTATATTGCCACTACTGCCGGATTCCATGCGATATAGACCTCCTTGTTTACCGAATTTACATGTGTATTATAAAACCTTTTTGCGAATCTGTCAACCATAGAAAAACTTGCGTTTTGGGGAAAATTTTTCTTCCCTTTTTGCGCCCGGCAGTATATAATATAGGTATCATTTTCAACGCTTTAGGAGCCAACTATGCGCATACTGTATAACAGCAAGCTTCCGGCCTACAAGGAGCCGTTCGGGACCCTGAACCCCGGCCAAACCTGCACGCTGCACGTCCATGTTCCCGTTTCCGTGGGGGCGAAAAACGTAGAATGTATCCTCCACCGCGAGGATGGAATGCCCGTGCAGACCATTGCGCTGCTGCCCGAGCAGGAGCTGGGTGACTACAAAATCTTTGGCGGCAGCTTCGCCATTGGTGAAACGGGGCTATACTACTACCATTTCCGCGTATGCGGGCCGGGGCAGGACTTCCGCCTGTTCAAATATGGGGACGATACAAACATGGAGGCCGGGGACGAATGGCAGCTCAGCTGCGTCCCGCAGGATTGGGCGGTGCCCGAATGGGCGCAGGGCGCAATCTTCTACCAGATTTTCCCCGACCGCTTCGCCCGCGCGGGCGAATGCGACCTGACCGGGAAGCTCGAGCCATACACCATCCACGAAAGCTGGGACGAGGACGTACATTGGCAGCCGGATGAATTTGGCAATGTGCTCAACAACGACTTCTTCGGCGGCAATTTCCGGGGCATCACCGCCAAGCTCGACTATCTGGCCTCGCTGGGGGTGACGATTCTCTATCTCAACCCCATCTCCAAAAGCTTCTCCAACCACCGCTACGACACCGGCGACTACAAAACGCCCGACCCCATGCTGGGCACCCCGGAGGACTTTGCCGAGCTGTGCCGCGAGGCGCACCGCCGGGGTATCCGGGTTCTGCTCGACGGGGTGTACTCCCACACCGGCTCGGACAGCCTCTACTTCAATAAGCAGACACATTTCGACAGCACGGGCGCGTACAACTCCCAGCGCTCGCCCTATTCCAGCTGGTACCAATTCTACAGCTGGCCGAACCAGTACCGCTCGTGGTGGAACTTTGAGACGCTGCCCACGGTCAACAAGTTTGCCCCCGAATTTATCGAATACATCCTCACGGGCGAGGACAGCGTGGTCGTCCATTGGCTGCGCCTCGGCGCGGACGGCTTCCGGCTCGACGTGGCGGATGAGCTTCCCTCGGAATTTCTCGCCCTGCTCAAGAAGCGGGTGCGGGAAATCAAGCCGGATGCGCTCGTGCTGGGCGAGGTTTGGGAGGATGCCTCCAGCAAAATCGCCTATGGCAAGCGCACGCGCTACTTTGTCGACGGCACGCTCGACAGCGTGATGAACTATCCCTTCCGCACGGCGATCCTCGACTTCCTGCGCGACCGGGACGACGGCCGCGGCCTCAAAAATACCGTGATGAGCATCGCGGAGAACTACCCGCGTCAGGTGCTGCTGGCCAACATGAACCTGCTCGGCTCCCACGACACGCCGCGCATCCTCACGGCGCTGGTGGACGATTTCGACGGCAGCCGCGCGGAAAAATCGCAGCGCCGCCTCTCCGACCGGCAGCTGGACATTGCGCTTGAGCGGCTGCACTGCGCCGTCTTCCTGCAATACACCCTGCCGGGCAGCCCGAGCATCTACTATGGCGACGAGGCCGGCATGGAGGGCTACAGCGACCCCTTCAACCGGCGCACCTACCCCTGGGGGCGGGAGAACGGCGAGCTGATTCGCTTCTACCGCGACCTCGCACGCCTGCGGCAGAAGTCCGCGGCCCTGCGCTATGGCGACATTGAATTCTTTCAGGCGGGCGACCGCAAGCTGGGCTTCGTGCGCCAATATGCGGGCAGGAAGCTGCGCATCCACGTCAACTGCGGCTACGATGTCTGGCAGGTACCGGCCGGGAAGGCCGTATACGGCCGCAACCTGCGCAACGTCACGATGGACTGGGTCTGCATGAAGCCGATGGGCTACTGCGTGGTGCAGGAGGACTAGGATGGACGAAGCGCTTTGCACCGGCTATTGCCGCCGCCTCGACGCGCCCCGGCTCGTTCTGGCCGAGTGGGACGGGAACACCGTCACGGCCGACTGCGACTGGGGCAGCTGCCCGCACGAGGGCAGCTGCGAAATCGCCGCCGCCATCCGGGAATTTGCCGACAACCGCAATCGGAGCCTGTAAGCCGGGCTCCGATTGCTTTTTGTGGAAAATGTCATTTTTTCCGGCTGGCGGGGGTAGCTCATGCACTTTTTTAGAAAAATGTTTCGCTCCCGTGAAAAATCTATTGACTTTTCGCAATTTTCCGCTATAGTATATTCTGTCGTTTTCTGACAAAAATATTTACCGGATGTCTGCGCCCGCGCGCGGACATCCCAAAAAGAAACGGGGGAGGATAATGTCTAAGGAACTCATCAGGCTCCATGACTTGGTCGTGGAGTTCGACGGGGAGCGTATACTCGACAGCATGAATCTTTATATCAACGATCATGAATTTCTCACCTTGCTGGGCCCCTCCGGCTGCGGCAAGACCACCACTCTGCGGATTATCGGCGGTTTTTTAAGTCCCACCTCCGGCACCGTCACCTTCGACGGCCGGGTGATTAACGATGTTCCGCCCCATGCGCGGCAAATCAACACCGTGTTCCAGCGCTACGCCCTGTTCCCGCACCTGGACGTTTACGACAACGTGGCCTTTGGGCTGCGGGTCGCGAAGAAGCCCAAGGCGGAAATCGACAAGAGGGTAAAGAATATGCTGGAGGTGGTCAGCCTGAAGGGCTACGAAACCCGGCGGATCGATTCCCTGTCGGGCGGTCAGCAGCAGCGGGTCGCCATCGCAAGAGCCCTGGTCAACGAGCCAAAGGTGCTGCTGCTCGACGAGCCGCTGGGCGCCCTGGATCTGCGATTGCGCAAAGATATGCAAAACGAATTAAAACGCATCCAGCAATCCACCGGGATCACCTTTATCTACGTGACCCACGACCAGGAGGAGGCGCTGTCCATGTCCGACACGGTTGTGGTGATGGACAAGGGAAGGATCCAGCAAATCGGCAGGCCTGAGGATATCTATAACGAGCCGAAGAACGCCTTCGTGGCGGATTTTATCGGCGAAAGCAATATTCTGGACGGCGTGATGCTGTCCGACTACAAGGTTCGCTTCTTTGGGCGGGTATTCGACTGCGTGGACAAGGGCTTCGACCCGGACGAAAGCGTGGACGTGGTCATCCGCCCGGAGGATGTGGACATCGTCCCTGTGCGGCAGGGGCATTTGGTGGGCACCGTCACCGGCATTACCTTCAAGGGGCTGAACTACGACATCATCGTGGAATTCAAGGGCTTCAAGTGGCTCATTCAGACCCCGGACTATCACGGCGTCGGCGAAACCATCGGCATCCGGCTGAATCCCGAGGATATTCACATCATGCACAAGAGCGAATATTCCGGTATGTTTGGTGACTACAGCTCCTACTCCGCGGAGTATGACGAGCTGACGGAGGATGCCGCAGATGAGGAAGAATAGGACGGTTTTTCTCAGCATCCCCTACCTGCTGTGGATGCTCGTATTCACGCTGATTCCGCTGGGCGTCGTGGCGTACTACGCGTTTACCGACGTCAGCACCGGCGAATTCACGCTGGCAAACATCCTGAGCCTAGGGCAGTACATAGGAAATATCGGCGACTCCATGCTCTATGCGCTGGTGAGCGCGCTCATCTGCCTGCTGCTGGGCTATCCCGTGGCCTACTTTATCGCCAAGCAGAGCCCCGTGGCGCAAAAATTCCTGTATATGCTTGTGATGCTCCCGATGTGCATGAGCTTCCTGCTGCGCACGATGGCGTGGGTGGGGCTGCTGCAGGATACCGGCATCATCAACAACCTGCTTGAGGCCATCGGGCTGAGCCGTTTGCCGCTCATCCGCACGCCGGCGGCGGTGGTGCTGGGCATGGTATACAACTACCTGCCCTACATGATTCTGCCGCTCTACGCCACCATTGTAAAAATCGATCCCAAGCTGATCGAGGCGGCGCAGGATCTCGGCTGCAACGGCGCGCAGTGCTTCCGCCGCGTGACCCTGCCGCTGAGCATTCCGGGTATTCTCTCGGGCATGACGATGGTATTCGTCCCCGCGGTGTCCACCTTCTACATCTCCCAGAAGCTCGGCAGCAGCGACACCATCCTGATTGGCGACCTGATTGAAAAGCTCTTCAAGCAGGCCTACAATCCCAACATGGGCTCGGCGCTGAGCCTGCTGCTGATGGTGCTGGTGTTTATCGCCGTCGCCATCATGAACCGCTTCGGCGGCGAGGAAGACGGGGTGATTGTATGAAGCACGTCAACCGCGCAATCACCGTGCTGATTTTTCTGTTCCTCTACCTGCCCATGGCGGTGCTGATTGTCGGCTCGTTCAATACCGGCTCGAACCTGAGCCATTTCGACGGCTTCACCCTCTCGCGCTATGCCGAGCTATTCCAGGATCGGGCTCTGCTCGCGCTTATGCGCAACTCCATCGTGCTTTCGTTGCTCGCCAGCGTGATTGCCACCGCTTTCGGCACGATGGCGGCGGTGGGCATCCGCGCGCTGCGCCCCCGGCTTCGCGGCGCGGTGATGGCCGTAACCAACATCCCCATGACGAACCCGGACATTGTGACCGGCATCTCGCTGAGTCTGCTGTTCGTATTCGTGGGCAGCGGCCTGCTAGGGATGCGCCAGTCGCTGTCTTTCTGGACGCTGCTGATTGCGCACATCACCTTCAACCTGCCCTACGTCATCCTGAACGTGATGCCAAAGCTCAACCAGATGGATCCCGCGCTGCACGATGCCGCGCTCGACCTCGGCTGCACGAATGTGCAGGCCTTCTTCAAGGTGACGATTCACGAGATTATGCCGGGCATTCTTTCCGGCGCGGTGATGGCGTTCACCATGAGCTTGGACGATTTCGTGATTAGCTATTTCGTCAGCGGCACGGATTTTGTAACCCTGCCTGTGGAAATTTACAACTATGTGAAAAAGCCCATCCCGCCGAGAGTGTACGCCCTGTTCACCCTGCTGTTTCTGCTCATTCTGGTGCTGATGACCGTGATGAATTTATTGCAGGTTCGCACCGACAGGAGCCGCAGCGCGTCGCATCGCGCAGGAATGATAAAGGAGGAAAAACGATGAAAAAAGGAATTTGCCTGCTGCTCGCGGCTCTGCTTGCGCTTGGCTGCTTTGGCCTTTCCGGCTGCTCCGGGGAGGATACCGTCACCATCACCGTTTACAACTGGGGGCAGTACATGGCGCGCGGTGAGGATGGCTGCATCGACGTGATCGCCCTGTTTGAGGAGGCCTACCCGGGCATTAAGGTCAACTACGTCACCGTAGAGGACAACGAGACCCTGTATACCAAGCTGAAAAACGGCGGCATCTCCGTGGACGTGATTATTCCCTCGGATTATATGATTGCCCGCCTGATCAGCGAGGATATGCTCCTGCCGCTCAACTACGACAATATCCCGAACTATTCCTACATCAACGACGACCTGAAGGGTATGTACTACGACCCGGACGAGCTATACTCCGTTCCCTACACCTGGGGCACGGTGGGCATCATCTACAATACCAAGTACGTTTCCACCGAGGAGGTGGAGGAAAAGGGCTGGGGCATCCTGTGGGAGGAGTCCTATAGCGATAAAATCCTCATGTTCAGCAACTCCCGCGACGCCTTCGGCATCGCCTGCTACCTGCTCGGCTACGACGTGAATACCACCGATACCGACGAGCTGAATGCCTGCGCCGCCCTGCTCGCCGAGCAGAAGAGCCTCGTGCAGCAGTACGTCATGGATCAGGTTTTCAGCCTGATGGAGGGCGAGGAGGCCTGGATTGCCCCCTACTACGCAGGCGATTACCTGACGATGGCGGAGTCGAACGAGGACCTGGCCTTCTACCGGCCGACAGAGCAGGGCTTCAACCGCTTCGTGGACGCGATGTGCATTCCCTCCTGCGCCGAGCATCAGGAGGAGGCGGAGCTGTTCATCAACTTCGTAACCGACCCCGAAATCATGGCGGGCAACATGGAATACGTCTATTATTCCGCCCCGGCGGACGCGGCGAAAGCGTACATGGATGAGGATATGGCGAGCGACCCCGTTTCCTATCCGAGTGAGGAGGATCTGGCCAGCGCCACCTTCTTCGCCCTGCTGCCAGACGAAACCACCCGCTATGTGGAGGATTTGTTCATCCAGATTCGCGCCGGAAGCTACACCGGCTAAGCAAGACACGTAAAAAGGCCCTGCCGGGGCGTGTTCCCGGCAGGGCCTGTTCTTGATGCTTGGAAAGGAAAGTTTTTCCCTTAGCTTTTACTTTCTTCCCGAGCCGCTGGAGCCCGAGGAGCCGCGCTCCGCGCGCGAGGCGCTGCGGGCGCTTTTATAATAGGATTTGTAATACTTCTCGTGCCTGGAGGAGGCGGTAGCATGGGTGAGCACCAGCCCGAGAATCCGCACGCCGGAGATTTCCAGCAGGCGGATGGAATTCTCCAAATCCTTCTTCTCGCAATAGTCCTGCCGCACCACCAGCACCATCCCATGCAGGAAGCTGGAAACCGCCAGCGCATCCGCCACCTCGCCCAGAGGCGGCAAATCCACCAGAATGTAGTCAAAGCTTGGGGAAAGCAGGCGCAGCGTTTCCTCCATCATGCGCGAGCCGAGCAGTTCCGATGGGTTTGGCGGCACGCTGCCGCAGGGGATGATCCAAAGGCCGTCCGCCTCCTGCACGCGCTTGAGCACCTCGTTGCCGTTTGCCTTGCCCGCCAGCAAATCCGACAGGCCCGGCCTGGAGGGCACCTTCATCGCCCGCGCGATATTGGGCAGGCGCATATCGCCCTCAATCAGGCACACCCGCTTGCCGCCCTTGGCCAGAAAATAGGCCAAATTCAGGGAAAGGGTGGTCTTGCCCTCCATCGCGAGGCTGCTGGTGATGCCAATCACCTGGCAGGAGGCATCGACATTGTCACAAAAGGAGATATTCGTGCGCAGAAGCTTATAGGCTTCCTGCGCGCTGAAGCTGAGCGCATCGCCCACAAAGACGCGGCCTTCTCTCTTTTCCGTCTTTTTCATATCGACGCGCTCCCCCTTTTATTCCCCGATTCGCTGTCAAATTCGGGAATGGTCGCCAGCAGCGGATAGGAATAGGCCTTCAAATCGTCCTCGCCGTGAATCTTATTATCCAGAATCTCGAGAACCACCACCGGCGCAACGCTCAGCAGCAGGCCAATCAGCAGCCCCATCATCGTGTAGCGGCTGGTGCTGGGAGAAACCTTGGTGGCCGGGAGCAGGGCGTAGTCCACCACGCTGACGGAGCTGCTCTGCACCACGGAGGTGATCAGCGTCGGCGCGATGTCCGCCAGCGCGTTGGCAATACGCACCACCTCTTCGGCATCGGTGCCGGTGACGGTGACCTTCATCACCTCGGTGGAGGACACGGAGGAGGTGGAAATCATGCCAGCCAGCTGGGAATAGGTATACGGCAGGCTCTCCTGCGCGATCACGCTACCAAGGCAGCTATAGCTCTCCAAAATCACGCCGTAGGTATCCACCAGCGACTGGGACACGGAGATATCCGAGGAAGAAATGCTGCCGGAAGAGGTTTCCTTGTTGCTCACATACATCGTGATGTAAGCGGAATACTGCGGCGTTACCAGCTTGGAAACCAGAAAGCCGCCGATGCCGCACAGCAGGGTTACGGCCAGAATCAGCGCCAGCTTCTTCCGAATCGCCTTAAAAATCCGAAGCAAATCAATTTGTACTACATTATTGTCTTTTTCGCTACTCATACAGCCACCTCTATTTTGCGCCGACGGCCAGCGGCGCATTGGCCAGCAGGCGGCGTGGATTTTCCACAGTCAATAGATTCAAGTATTGCGTGCCATAGTCCTTTGCCAGCGCCTGCACCGGGGCGCGCAGCTTGGTTGTGCGGCCGCCGAGCCCATGCGCGTCCGACGCCACAAAGGCCGCTGCCTGCCGTTCCAGCATCCAGCGGGCGGTTTTCTGCGCCCTGCGGCCAAAGCTACCGCCGGGGCTGCCGCAGTTGATTTGCAGTGCGAAGCCCGCCTGCGCCCATGCAAGCAGCAGCTTGCGGTCGCGCTGCGCGGCGTCGTATCGCTCGGGGTGCGCCACAATGGGGTGGATGCCCGCCGCGGCGATTTTTTCCAGCGCGCTCGTCATGTAGTCCGCGCGCTCATCAAAGAAGAATTCCACCAGCGCATAATCCGTGCCCGCCATGCGGGGAAAGGGGATACCAGGCAGCAGAGCGGGGTCATCCTCCGCCAACAGCACCTCCGCGCCGAAATGGCAGCGCACCGGCAGCCCCGACTGCGCCAGCGCCAGCCGAAGCTCCTGCTCCGCCAGCCCAAGCTGCTCCATGCGCGCGGCATCGAGCTGCCGATCCCATGTAACATGGGGGGTTGCGATGATATCGGTAATCGCGTCGTCCGCGGCCATCGCCGCCATTTGCATCGAAACCGCCGTGGATTCCGAGCCGTCGTCCACCCCCGGCAGAATATGACAATGAATATCAATCATGGCGATGCTCCTTACCCTCACGCTTGCCGGATGATTATATCATGATATCCGCCAAAATGCAAGCCCAAAATATCGTTTTATTCCGTAAAACTCCCAATTTTCCCCGGCTGCGAAAAAAATCGCCTCCCCGGCCACTTCCCGGGAAGGCGAAAGTCCAATTTTTTTACAACCTCAAAAGGGCTACCCTGCCGTCCTTTTCTCCGACACCGTGCCGAAATAGAACGAAATCACGCTGCTGACGATAATCATCACATTGTCCGCTGAAATGCTGCCCTTGAGCGCGAGGACAACGAACACCAACATCACCAGCAGCGTCACGAGCGTCTTTACCTTGACCAGCGCCGCCAAATTGCTCCAAATCTCCATCCTGTTCACCCCCTTTCGCATGTAGGCAGGCTGTCAATCTGCCTGAGCAGGGCGTCGGCATCACCGTTTCCGCCCAGCCCGGTATGGTACACCTCATGCCAGCAGTGGAGCAGTCGCCGCTCCTCAAGCGAGATACGCTGCGTGCGTAGGTGCTGCTTCGCCCGCTCCTGGATGATATAGAGCATCAGGTAGCGCAGCGCCTTGCGCGTAACCTCTGTTTTCTTGCGGCTGTTGTCCCGCCGATTCATGAGAAACTGCGCAAAGGTAAGCGCCGAGGTCACGAGCGCCGCTCCGCAGGAGCCGCTCAAAATTGCAAGCGCCGCCTCCAAATCAAGCCACCCCCAGCAATCGCTTCCATGTAAGCTGGCGCGCGGTAATCTCGCCGTCCACCAGCCCCGTGCCGGTGGCCTGATAGGCCTTCACCGCAGCAGTGAATTTCGGCCCCGCCACGCCGTCCACCTCGCCCACCTGCGTATAACCCATGTCGCGCAGCCGCTGCTGGATGGGTGCGACCACCGCGTGGCGGCGGTTGACGACGGTGGACACCGTGACAGTTTTCGCCAGGATGTCGTCCTCCTGCGCGCCAAGCGCGCTCGCGGCCGCCGCGCGGAACAGCGCAAGCGAATCCCCGCCATCAGCTGCCGCCTGCGTTTCTTCCCCGCCATCGACGCCGAACCACAGCGCGATTGCCTCCGCCTCCGCGCGCGCGAGCCGGTCGAGGTTCTCCTCCTCGAGCAGCCAGAGGGTATTGGCCAGATTCGTGTGGAAGCCATGCTCGAGGATGATGCCCGGCGTACCGGCAGCAGAGGCGCTGCGCAGCACGCCGTAGTAATCGTCGAGGTAGCCGTTGCCATCCCGGTCGGCAGCGGACTTGACCGCGTAGCACTTCCATGCCACGCCCATCTGCGCCGCCGCTGCCGCACCGAGCGCCTCTCCCAAGCTCTTGCTCTCGGCGCTGCGCGACGCGCAGCCATTATCCACCTGATGCAGTGCGAGCACCCAGTTGGGCGAGGCGGTGGAGGCCGCGTTGGAATGCATACTCAGGAAAATGTCCGCGCCCGCGCTACGGCTCCCGCGGCTGGCGAGCGACACCGCCTGATTAACCTGCGTCTTGGTCAGCATGACCTCGATGCCGCGGCTTTCCAGCTCCGAGCGCAATTTCTGTGACAGATCCCACATCTGCTGCCCCTCGTAGTAGCGCTTGTCTACGGTCGATGGGTTGGCAAGCGCGCTGTCATGCCCCGGGTCGATGCAGACCACGGGGTGCGTGTGTCCGGATTTCAAATGCTCCATAGAAGTCCCTCCTAAAAATTTCTTCTCCAATCCTGCCAAAAAATTGGGGCGCGGTTGCCTAAGGGCGGGCAACCGGGCAAATTTTCCCCGTTGACAAATATTTGTTCTATATGGTATAATCGCAGGGAAGCTATGAACCGAGCACTTGCGGCGCAAAGAAGCGTTCAAGACGCCGCAGGCGATCGGTTCAGCAAGAAATTTTCCGGAGGCGCTTATGGAGGGCAGGCGTTATATCGCAATCGATTTGAAATCCTTCTACGCCTCGGTCGAGTGCGTGGAGCGCGGGCTTGACCCGCTGGATACCATGCTCGTGGTGGCGGACGAGAGCCGCACCGAAAAAACCATCTGCCTCGCCGTCTCCCCCGCGCTGAAGGCCCACGGCATTGCCGGCCGCGCACGGCTATTCGAGGCGAATGCGCGCGTGCGCGAGGTCAACGCCCTGCGCCGGGCGCGCGCACCGGGGCACGAATTTGCGGGAAAATCGTACCTTGCCTCCGCGCTTGCCGACCCGTCGCTTGCGCTGGATTTTCTGATTGCGCCGCCGCAAATGGCGCATTATATGGAGGTAAGCACTCAAATTTACAATATTTATCTCCAATTCATTGCGCCGGAGGATATCCATGTCTACTCCATCGATGAGGTTCTGATCGATGCGACCCCCTACCTGAAAACCTACGGCCTGACCGCCCGGGAGCTTGCGCAGAAGCTCATTCGTGAGGTGCTGCGCGCCACCGGCGTGACCGCCACGGCGGGCATCGGCACCAACCTCTATCTTTGCAAGGTGGCGATGGACATTGTCGCCAAGCATATCCCGGCAGACGAGAACGGCGTGCGCATTGCCGAGCTCGACGAGCTGGAATACCGCCGTCGGCTCTGGTCGCACACGCCGCTCACGGATTTCTGGCGCGTAGGCCCCGGCTACGCGCGGCAGCTCGAAAAGGTAGGGCTGAAGACAATGGGCGACATTGCCCGCTGCTCGGTGGGCGCGCCCGGCGAATACTACAGCGAGGAGCTGCTGTACCGCCTCTTCGGCGTGAATGCCGAGCTGCTGATTGACCACGCGTGGGGCTGGGAGAGCTGCACCATCGCCGCCATCAAGGCCTACCGGCCGGAGGAAAACAGCCTCTCCTCCGGGCAGGTGCTCTCGCAGCCCTATTCCTTTGAAAAGGGGCGGCTAATCGTGCGCGAGATGACCGACCTGCTCGCGCTCGAGCTGGTGGACAAGGCGCTCACAACCGACCAGCTTGTGCTGAGCATCGGCTACGACACCGAAAACCTGAGCGATGCAGCGCGGCGCGCAGCCTACCGCGGCACGGTGGTGACCGACCGCTATGGCCGCAGCGTGCCCAAGGGCGCGCACGGCAGCATCCGCCTCGGCCGCCGCAGCTCCTCGACAAAGGAGCTTTTGGCGGCAATCACGACGCTATACAACCAGATCACGGACGAAAATCTGCTTGTCCGCCGCCTGAACGTGAGCGCAACGCACCTGCTCCCGGAGGGGCAGCCCGGCGAGGATGCGCCCGAGCAGCTATCCCTATTTTCCGACTCCGAGGTGGAAAAGGCGGCGCGGCTGCGCGAAAAAAACCGCCAGAAGGCAATTTTACAGATTCAGAAGCGCTTCGGCAAGAACGCGCTGCTGAAGGGCATGAATTTTGAGGAGGGCGCGACCACCCGCGAGCGCAACGGGCAGGTCGGCGGCCACAAGGCATAGGAGGCAGCATGGGAAACGGAAAATACGACGATCTGCTCTACCTGCCGCATCACCGCTCGGCCACCCACGCGCAGATGAGTATGCAGGCGCGGGCAGTGCAGTTTTCGCCCTTCGCCGCGCTCACGGGCTATGAGGACTGCATCGCTGAGGCCGGGCGGCAGACCGCCGCGCGGCCGGAGCAGGGAGAGGCCGCGGTGGCCGCGCTGGATGAGGCGCTGCGCGCGCTCGCGCCAGAGCTTTCCCGTCGGCCGCGTGTGCGGATTCGCTATTTCCGCCCGGACGAGCGCAAGAGCGGCGGAGAAATCTGCACGCTGGTGGGCAATCTCAAGGAAATCGACACCGTGCATACGCGCCTGATTCTGGCCGATGCGCAGGTAATCGAGATGGAGGATATCCTCTGCCTGGAGAAAATAGAGGAAATCCGTACTCAGGTGCAAAAATAATTCAGAAATCGCGTAATTGCCTCTTGATTTTTTGGAAAAACTTGCTACAATAGAGTCGTCCAGCGCCGCAGGGAGTAGAAATTGTGCGTTAAGTACCGGTTGGATGGGAGGTTGCCGCCGGGCGAAGGGGCTTTGCCCCGCGATGCAGTTTCGCTACCGCCTGAGCCGGATGCCCAAACGAAAGGCGCTCTGCGCCGTGGTTCGCTGGACGAAGCCGCCGGGATCGGTCTCGCCCACGCCAAAGGGGGCATGGCGACCGGACAGCCAAATAGGATGCCTCTGTCAAGCACGGTATCCTCATATCCCCAACCTCCTCCATTTTCTTTAAGGAGGACTTTTTTATGTCCAAGATTGGCAATTCATCCCTCAAGCAGCTCTACCTTGCCCCCTTCTCCACCTATAGCTTGGTGTGCTGCGGGCTGCTGGCAGCTCTGTCGGTGGTGTTCGCGCGTCTGCTCGGCTTCATGCCCAGTCAGGCCAGCCGTTACTCCATTGAGGCCGTCCCTATCATCCTGTCCGGTATGCTGTTCGGCCCCATTCCCGGGGCGATGGTCGGCTTTGCGGCGGACGCCGTCGGCTGCCTCTTTTCCGGCTATGGCTACAACCCCATTTTCGCCGTGGCGCCGATTCTCTACGGCTTGGTCGCCGGGCTTCTGCGCCCCATGCTCGTGCGGAGGCTGAATCTTTTCACCATCGCGCTGTCCATCCTGCCCTCGGTGCTGCTCGGTTCGATCCTCTACCAGAGCCTTGCCCTCACATGGATGTACAACACCGCCGATGCGTTCTGGCCGGCCTTCACCGCGCGGCTCGCCTCGCGGAGCATCCAGTTTGGCATCACCGGCGCGCTCGATATTGCCGTCATCTGGCTGCTGTTTCGGGCGAAGGTGTTCCAGCGCACGAAGCTCTGGCCGCCTGTTTGTTAATTTTTTACGAAAGAAGATTCTTACATCATGACTTATGAAGAGGCACTAGCTTACATCCACAACGTTTCCTGGAAGGGCAGTGTTCCCGGCTTATCCCGGACGCGGGAGCTGCTCAAGCGCATTGGAAACCCCGAAAAATCGCTGAAATTCGTCCATATCACCGGCACCAACGGCAAGGGCTCTACCGCCGCGATGACCGCCTCCATCCTGCGCAAGGCCGGCTACAAAACCGGGCTGTATACCTCGCCCTTCCTGCTGCGCTTCAACGAGCGTATGTCGATTGACGGCGTGGACATCGAAGACGAGGAGCTTGCCCAAATCACCGAATTCGTGCGTCCGCAAGCGGAAGCGATGGCCGACCACCCCACAGAGTTTGAACTGGTCACGGTGATCGCGCTTCAATACTTTGCCCGGCATCGGGTGGATATTGTTTCCTTTGAGGTCGGCATGGGCGGCGCGCTGGACTCCACCAACGTCATCGCCGCGCCCGAGGTCGCCGTGATTACCAATATCGGGCTCGACCACACCGAGTACCTTGGCAGCACGCTTGAGGAAATCGCCCGCACGAAGGCGGGCATCATCAAACCCGGCTGCGAGGCGGTGGCGTACCGCGGCACGGCTGGCGTGGAGGCCGTGCTGCGCCGTGACTGCGCCGGGAAGGGCGTGCGCCTGCGCCAGCCGGATTTCGACGCGATCCAGCTCAGATCCCACTCCTTCGCCGGGCAGGTTTTCGATTACGGCGCCTACCGCGGCCTTTACCTGCCGCTGCTGGGGGCGCACCAGCTCAAAAACTGCGCGACGGTGCTCACCATCGTCGATGCGCTGCGCGACAAGGGCTGGCAGATTTCGGACGAGAATGTGTACGACGGTCTGCGCGATGTGCGCTGGCCGTGCCGGTTTGAGCTGCTTCGGCGCGAGCCGGTGTTCATCGTCGATGGCGGGCACAACCCGCAGTGCCTCGAGGCTCTCGCCGGAAATGTGCGCGACTACCTTGCAGGGGCGGACATCACCGCCCTCACCGGCGTAATGGCGGATAAGGACTATGCCGATATGTATGCCACGATGGCACCGCTGGTGCAGCGCTTTGTCACCGTCACGCCGAATAATCCCCGCTCGCTGGACGCGGCGGCGTTAGCGGACTTCCTGCAGCGGCTTGGCAAGCCCGCCGTTGCCTGCGCCTCGGTGGAGGAGGGCGTGGCGGAAGCCATCCGCGAGGCCGGCGTGAATGGTGTGGTGCTTGCCTTCGGCAGTCTCTATATGTCCGGGGACATCCGCGCCGCCGTCCTGCGCGACACCCCGCGCGTATAGGCGCTCTCGCTTCCCTGCCGGCCACCGTCAGTAGAATGCGCGGCCGCACAATTGGGAGATAAAAAACGCCCGCGGCTCGCGCCGCAGGCGTTTTCTGCATTTTCAGGAAATCGGTGTGAATACAAATTTCTGCGTCAGGCCGTCGCAGGTGGCGTACACCGTCACGCTGCCGTCCGCACGCGCCTCACTGGAAAGCTCCACCACGCGCCCGGTGAGCTGCCGGCGCACATATTCCACCGGGTCGTCGGTTTCAATTTCGTGGAAGTAGACATCCCGCATCTGGTTGTTGCGGCACAGATTCTGGATTTCATGCACGAGCTCGTATTCCATCACTACATCCTCTCCGGCGCGGTGAAGCCCAAAATCGCGATGCACTGCTCCAAAATCCTCTTAGCAAGGCCAACCAGCGCGATATGCCCGGCTTTCTTCTCCTCGTCGTCCTCGCGCAGGATGGGCGTTTCATGGTAGAATTTATTGACGTTTCCAGCCAGCTCGTAGATATACGCGCAGATCTGGCTCGGTGCAGACGCGGCCAGTGCGCTCTCGAGCGCGGGGGCGAAGCCCGTAATCGAGCGCATCAGGTCTTTGGCCGCGATACTGCACGGCTCGGCAATCGGGAGCTGCTCCCACGCGCCGTACTTCGCCAGAATCGAACGGACGCGCACGATAGTGTAGAGGATATACGGCCCCGTGTTGCCCTCGAAGGCGGCAAAGCGCTCCAAATCAAAGTTATAATCCTTGGTTGGCAGGTTGGACAGGTCGCCGTATTTCAGCGCCGCGAGCGCGATTTGGTCGGTAGTTTCCTCCACCTTGTCCGCCTCAACGATGCGGTTTTCGACCACCTTGGCGCGCACGAAGTCGGTCATCTCCCCGATGAGCTGCTCTAAGCGCAGCACACCGCCGTCGCGGGTCTTAAAGGGCTTACCGTCCTTGCCGTTCATCGTGCCGTGCCCCAGATGCTCCAGCTCGGTACCCGTCGGGACGATGCCGCTCTTGCGCGCGGCGCGGAAAATCTGCTCGAAATGCAGCGCCTGCCGCTTATCGGTAACATACAGGATCTTATCCGGGGCATAGTCCTGCATCCGCTGCACCATGGTGGCAAGGTCGGTGGTGGCGTAAATGGCCGCGCCGTCGGATTTCACCAGAATGCAGGGCGGCACCTCCTTCTTATCCGTTTCCTCCGCCACCGGGAATACCAAGGCCCCCTCGCTCTCCACGGCGTAGCCCTCATCCTTTAGCCGCGCGATCATGGCGGGGATGTAAGGGTCGGCGTCGCTCTCCCCCAGCCAAGCTTCAAAATGCACGTCCAGCTTGTCATAAATCCGGTGCAAATCCGGCAGGGAAAGCGCCATAATGTGCGCCCAGATGGCCCGGCAGCCGCGCTCGCCGCGCTGCAGAGCCAGCGTTGCCTCATGCGCGCGCTGCGCGAAGGCGGGATCCTCCTTCTTTCGGGCGGAGGCGGTGGGGTAGATTTCCTCCAGCTCCGACAGGGTAAAGGGCGGCTCGGCCGGGTATTCCCCGGAGAAATCCGCGTCAAAATAGGGAAGCTCCGGCTGCCGCAGCTGTAGCTCTGCGATGATCAGCCCCATCTGCAGCCCCCAGTCCCCCAAATGGACATCGCCGATGGCGTTCCAGCCAAAGAAGCGGTACAGCCGCTTCAGCGCCTCCCCGATGATGGCAGGACGCAGGTGGCCGATGTGCAGCGGCTTGGCAACATTCGCGCCGCCATAGTCCACCACGATGGTCTTGCCCATGCCGGATTTTTCCACACCGAAATCCTCTGCTGTCCGCATTTCCTCCAAATAATTTTGCAGGAAAGAGCCGGACAGCTTCAGGTTGATAAAGCCGGGGGCGACGGCCTCGGCCATTGCGAAGGTTTCCGGCGGCAGCTTGGCCGCCACATTGCCCGCCACCACCATCGGCGCGCAATGGTACTGCTTTGCGGCGGCGAGCGCGCCGCTGCACTGGTACTCGCACAGGTCGGGGCGGTTGGAAACCGTCACCCGGCCATAGGCCGGGTCGTAGCCCGCCGCGGCGAAGGCCGCGCGCATTTTCGCGCTGATTACCGATAAAATCGACTCCATATCCGAATCCTCCCGCCGCGCTCAGGCGTTCCTCTCACGCATCCATGCGAGATAATCGTCGTAATTTCCATATTTATCCACAATCGTGCCATCGCTCTGGAAGGCAATCACACGGTTGCAGACCGAGGAGAGCATCTCATGGTCGTGGCTTGCCAGCAGCACAATGCCGGGGAAGGCCTCCAGCCCCTTGTTGACCGCCTGAATGGACTCCATATCCAAGTGGTTCGTGGGCTGGTCGAGCAGCACCACGTTCGCGCCGGAGAGCATCATGCGGCTGAGCATACAGCGCACCTTCTCGCCGCCGGAGAGCACATTGACCGGCTTGAACACATCCTCGCCGGAGAACAGCATTCGCCCGAGGAAGCTGCGCAGGTACACATCATCCTTCTTCGCGGAATACTGCCGCAGCCAGTCCACCAGCTCCATATCATTGCCCTCAAAATAGGCGGAATTGTCCTTCGGCAGGTAGCTGCGCGAGGTGGAAATGCCCCACTTGATGCTCCCCGCATCCGGCTCCAGCTCGCCCATAAGGATTTGGAACAGCGCCGTCTGCGCCAGCTCATTCTCGCCGACGAAAGCAATCTTATCGCCCCGGTTGACGGAGAAATAGACCTCCTTCAGCAGCTGCACGCCATCAACCGTGACCGACACATCCTTGACCGTAAGGATATCCTTTCCCAGCTCCCGCTCCGGCTGGAAACCGACGAAGGGATAGCGCCGCGTGGAGGCGGGCATTTCCTCAACGGTGAGCTTATCGAGCAGCTTGCGCCGCGCGGTGGCCTGCTTGGCCTTGGCCTTATTGGCGGAGAAGCGCTGGATGAACAGCTGCAGCTCCTCGATTTTTTCCTGATTGCGCTTGTTTTTGTTGCGAATCATCGCCTGCACGAGCTGGGACGATTCATACCAGAAGTCGTAATTGCCGACATACATTTTAATCTTGCCATAGTCGATATCGACGGTGTGAGTGCACACGGTGTTGAGGAAATGCCGGTCGTGGCTCACCGCGATAACCATATTGGGGAAATCGAGCAGGAAATCCTCAAGCCAGTTGATGGCCTCGATGTCCAAGTTGTTGGTCGGCTCGTCGAGCATGACGATATCCGGATTGCCGAAAAGCGCCTGCGCAAGCAGCACCTTCACCTTCAGGCGCGGGTCTACCAGCGCCATCATTTCGCCGTGCAGCTCGGTGGGGATGCCCAGCTCCTGCAGCATCCGCGAGGCATCCGACTCCGCCTCCCAGCCGCCCATCTCGGCGAACTCCGCCTCCAGGTCGGCGGCGCGCAGCCCATCCTCATCGGAAAAATCGGGCTTTTCGTAGATGGCGTCCTTCTCCTTCATCACCTCATAGAGGTGGCGGTTGCCCATAATCACGGTGTCCATCACGGTGTGGTCATCGTAGGCGTTCTGGTTCTGCTTGAGCACCGACATCCGCAGGTTCGGCGCGACAGTAATCGAGCCGGTGGTGGAATCCAAATCACCGCACAGGATGCGCAGGAAGGTGGATTTCCCGGCGCCGTTCGCGCCGATTATGCCGTAGCAGTTGCCCGGCAGAAACTGCAGGTCTACATGCTGGAACAGCCACTGCCCGCCAAACTGCATCCCCAAATTGCTGACTGTAATCATAAAACGCTCCTTATTTTTTCGTTCCAAGGTGACTCGGCATAATCATACCACAAACTTGTAAATAAAAAAAGAACTTTTTTTCCAGGACTTGCATTTTTTTGCAAAGGTGCTATAATATTAGCACTCGTAAAGATTGAGTGCTAAATTTTTCATCTGAAAGGATAGACCGTGCTATGAAGAAAAAGCAATTTAAGGCGGAGTCGCAGCGTCTATTGGACCTGATGATTAACTCCATTTACACCCACAAGGAAATTTTCCTGCGGGAAATCCTCTCCAACGCTTCGGACGCGATGGACAAGCTCGCCTACACCGCTCTTACGGACGACAAGATCGCCCTGGACCGGGACGCGCTTGCCATCACCATCACCCGCGACGAGGAGAGCCGCACCCTCACCGTTTCCGACAACGGCATCGGCATGAGCCGCGAGGAGATGGAGGAGAATCTCGGCACCATCGCCAAATCTGGCTCGCTGCAATTCAAGACGGAGATGGAAAAGAGCGACGACCTGGACATCATCGGCCAATTCGGCGTGGGCTTCTACTCCGCGTTCATGGTGGCCTCCTCCGTGAGCGTCATCTCCAAAAAATATGGCGAGGACAGCGCGTGGAAATGGGTGTCGGATGGCTCGGACGGCTACACCATCGAGCAGGCCGAGCGCGAAGGCGTGGGCACCGACGTGATTATGACCATCAAGGCAGACAGCGAGGAGGAGAACTACAGCGAATTTCTGGAGGAGTACCGCCTGCGCGAGCTGGTAAAGCGCTACTCCGACTATATCCGCTACCCCATCCGTATGCTCGTCACGAAATCGCGCAAGAAGGAGGATTCCGAGGACTACGAGGAATACACCGAGATGGAAACGCTCAACTCGATGGTTCCCATCTGGCAGCGCAGCAAGAAGGACGTGACCGAGGAGGAATACAACACCTTCTACCGCGAAAAATTCTTCGACTACGAGAAGCCCCTGCGCACCATCTCCTACTCGACCGAGGGTCTGGCCTCGTTCAAGGCGCTGCTGTATATCCCCGGCAAAGCGCCCTACGACTTCTGGAGCAAGGACTATAAGTCCGGCCTGCAGCTCTATTCCAGCGGCGTGCTGATTATGGAAAACTGCGAGGACCTGCTGCCCGAGCACTTCCGCTTCGTGCGCGGCGTAGTGGATTCGCAGGATCTGAGCCTGAATATCTCCCGCGAAATGCTTCAGCACAACCGCCAGCTTACGCTGATTGCCCGCAACATCGAGAAGAAAGTCAAGTCCGAGCTGAAGGCGATGCTCGCCAACGACCGCGAAAGCTATGAGAAGTTCTATGCCGCCTTCGGCCGCCAGCTGAAATACGGCACCTGCGCCGAATATGGCTCCCACAAGGAGATGACGCAGGATCTGCTGCTCTACCGCTCGAACCGCGAGGACAAGTGGATTACGCTTGAGGAATACGTTTCCGCGATGGCCGAGGGGCAGGAGAAAATCTACTACGCCTCCGGCGAGAGCTGCGAGAACCTGCGCAAGCTGCCGCAGGTCGCCGCCCTGCAAAAGAAGGGCTACGATGTGCTGCTGATGACCGATGAGGTGGACGAATTCATCCCCCAGACCCTCATGACCTACGCCGAGAAGAAATTCTGCAACGCGCTCACGGAGGATCTCGAGCTGCAAAGCGAGGAGGAGAAGAAAGCGCTCGAGGAGAAGTCCGAGGAATGGAAGGGCTTCCTGAGCTTCATTCAGGACGCGCTCGGCGAGAGCGTGAAGCAGGTGAAGCTATCGGGCGACCTTGGCGAGCAGGCCGTATGCATGACCCCGGAGGGCGGCATGAGCTTCGAGATGGAGAAATATATGAAGCGCGTAAACCCCGACATGGCGTTCCCGGTCGGCCGCATCCTCGAGCTGAACCCGGAGCATGACGCGGTGAAGGCGCTGATCGCCGCAGTCACGGACGACCCGGTGAAGGCCAAGGACTACGCCCAGCTCCTGATGGCGCAGGCGCAGCTGATGGCGGGGCTGCCCATTGACGACCCGCAGGCCTATTCGGCGCTTGTTTGCAAGCTGATGCAGTAATGCAGACGGCTATTTAGAAAATTTCCGCCCGCGGAGCGCTCCGCGGGCGGTTATTCTGTTGGCGCTTCGCTATTGCGTGAGGAAAACCATGTTGGCATAGATTTTTTCCATCCGCTCATCCGGGAAGCGCTCGTCAATCCACTCGAAGAAGGCGTTGGAGGCCGGAACCTCATAGGTGCGCCCATACCAGCGGTAGAGCGAAAGCGCGGACATGAGTGAATTGAATACGAAGAATACCGCCAGCGCCCACGTCAGCACCTTTCCCGCGCAGTTGGGGATTTTGAGGATAAGCTGCGCGATGCGCGGATAGAGATTCTTCATCCACATCGCGCCGAGGACGCCCCAGAAAATCGAATACAGCAGGCAGATCCGCCCGTTGAGATTGAAGGGCATATCGCTGTAGTCCCACGAGCGGGTGCCCATCACCATCTCCTGCCCCCAGGAGCAGACATACTCAACCACGCTGCCCACAACCATGCCGCCCAAAAACGAGAGCCAGCTCCCGCGGTTGCGGAAGCGGTACAGGCAAACCGTGAGCGCAACCGCGCCCGCACCATACAGGAGGTTGAACGGCCCGTATACCAGCCCCGCGCGGCTTTCGATATAGCCATTGCGAATCAGGCACCAAAGCATCTCCACCACGACGCCTGCAAAGCTGCCGACGTAAAAAATCAGCAGCAGCTTATACAGATTCAGCCCTTTGGCAAAATGCGCGGACGCGCTCTCGGAGGAATCCACCGCCGCATTGGCGGGCAGCGGCAGCATCCTGCGCCGGTTCTGCCGCCGGATGTCGCGCCAGCGGGCATTCAGCTCGTCCTGCATTTCGTAGGTGCGCGCGAGCGCCTTGCCGAGATTCGCCGCTGCCCGCCCAAGCGACTCGGACTTGCCCTGCACCTCCTGCTGCGGAAGCGCGGGGTCGAGCAGCTGCGGGAAAAACGCGCGCATATCGGCATCGGCCTGCTCCGCCGTCTCCAGCGCGCGCAGACTCTCCTCCTCAATGGGCAGCACGCAGGCCGGCGCCTTCGTTTCGGCCGCCCTGTCGCCGCGGATGCGTCTTCTCATGCTTTCTCCCCCTCCGGCTCGGCGGCTGCCGCCGGGTCTTCGGGAGCGGGCGTGCTCTCCGGGATGGGAGCGCTCTCACCGGTCTGCGTGCCGGCCTCCCGCGCCTGCCGCCATGCCACGCCGGTGCTGACCAGCTTGCGGATAATGTCGTAGATTACCGCAAACAGCGGCACGCCGATAATCATCCCGACGAAGCCATACAGCCCGCCGAACAGGACGATGGAAAACAGCACCCAAAAGCCGGAAAGCCCCGTAGAATTGCTGAGAATCTTCGGCCCGAGAATGTTGCCGTCGAACTGCTGCAAAATCAGCACAAACACGGCGAACACCAACGCCTGAATGGGGTCAACCAGCAGAATCAGCAGCACCGAGGGTATCGCGCCGATCCATGGGCCGAAGAAGGGGATGATATTGGTCACGCCGATAAGCACGCTGATGAGAATGCTGTAGGGCATTTTCAGGATGGACATCCCGATAAAGCAGAGGATGCCGATGATGGTTGAGTCGATCAGCCGCCCGTCGATGAAGCCGCCAAAAACCTGATCGACGTAGCGGAATTCGTCGAGGATTCGCCCCGACCACTTCTCGCCAAAGACGCAATAGAGGATTTTTTTCGACTGTGCGGCAAATTTCTTGCGGTTGCCCAGAATATAGATGGATGCAATCGCGCCCATCACCACATTCGTCAACAGCGAAACGACGCTCACCACACCGCTGGATACGCCGCCAATCATCACCTCCAGATTCGGCAGGAGATTGTTGTTGATCCACGCGGGGATGGAGGTGGAGAAGCTCTCGGTAAAGCTCGTGATGTAGTTGCTGATGGTTTCGTACTCGCCGACGTACTGCATCAGCCAGCTGGCAATCTCGCGCACCCGTGCCGGGATCCCCAGCGCGACGGACACGATGCTGTCAATCAGCGTGGGCAGCACCGCGACCAGCAGAATGGTAACAACCGCCACCGCCAGCAGCAGCGCCAGCAGAATGCTCAGCCCCGCGGCAAGCTTATCGCGCGGCTTTCCGTGCCTACGGAAGAAGGTGCATAGCCGCCCCTCCAGCGAATTGCAGATGGGCTTGAGGATGTAGGCAATGACACCGCCAATCAGAAAAGGCGCGAGAATGCCCCCAAGCGTGGAGAAAATCGCGCGAATCTGGTCGGTGCGTGAGAGGAGGAAATATAGCAGCAGGCTCAGCGCGATCGCGCCGAACAGCGAGAACATGAGCTTAATATATCGGCTGTGAATCTTCATGCAATCCAGTCCTTTCCATCCGACAGCGCCGCTTTCAGTGCCAAATCCGGATGATGCCATTATACTACCCGCTCGCCAATTTCGTCAAGGATTATTTGTTTGACAAGCGTGAATTTTGTGTTATAATAAGGAAAAATCCATAAAGGAGCGAACGATTATGCATCTAGATCCCGAACACGTCCATTCCCACGCGCACGAGTGCGAGCATTCGTGCGATGGCTGTGCCACGCCCTGCGAGCACACGCCGATGGAGGAGCTGACCGCTCTGATGAAATATATGGTTGGGCACAACACCGCCCATGCCAAGGAGCTGGCAGACCTTGCCGTGCAGCTCGATCAGGCGGGAGACCACAGCGCCTACGAGCAGGTGATGGCCGCGGTATCCGACTTTGAGAAGGGCAATATGCGCCTTTCCGTGGTGCTGGCCGCGCTCGAAGCAAAGTGAGGCGAGAAGCATGTGCCTGTCTACGGTTTACCGGAATGAAAAAACGGCCGAGAACATCGCCATGCGCAACGTCATGCGCATCGAGTGCGCGGATGGCTGCGTCCTGCTCACCGACCTGATGGAGCGCACCGTCGCCATCGAGGGGCGGCTGAAGGAAGCGAACCTGGTCGACGGCTTCGTAATCGTCGAGGAGCGAATCCCCGCCTGAATCCCTGCCGCCTCCCTGCGGGAAATCCGCGGGAAGGCGGCATTTTTCCGCGTCGCTTGTGCAAAGTGCCGAGCACATTGTCAAAATACGCAAAAATATTGGCAAATTCGCCGTGTGAAAAATGGTTGACTTTTAAAGTGTTCTCATGTAAAATACATTTGTACTCGATGGACGGAATGTTCATAAAAAGGAGCGCTTCCAATGACACACTACCGCAACCGCCAAACATCTGCCGCTGCCGGTGCAGAGGCTTGCTCCTGCGCGCGCTCTATTCGACTTTCCCTGCTGGGCACCTTCGTGGCGCCCATTTTTGTTGCCCTGCTGCCGCTACCCTAACGCGGGCTGACTGTGTTGCAGAAGGTCGGCTCGTCATAACGCGGGCCGGCCTTTTTGTATAGAGGCTCTATGTCAATAGTTGGGGTAGGGAGAAAATAAGAAAAGATTCCTGT
>JAJQFT010000021.1 GCA_021200975.1 Bacillota bacterium
ACTCAATCGCTTTTTTCTATACCTTGGTCTCACATCTATTGTAACGCTACAAATTCTCGGCGGGCGCAGGAATTTTTCTCTTGACTTTTCCCGGTTTTGTGCTATAATGCTCTCGTCACACGCGGAGGCTTAGCTCAGCTGGTTAGAGCGCATGCTTCACACGCATGAGGTCACAGGTTCGAGTCCCGTAGTCTCCACCATATTCGCTCCCGGAGCCACGCTCCGGGAGCTTTTTCGGCAAAAACCGCCCCCGGGAACCCGGGGGCGGTCGTTATTTGGGGGTCACATCACTTTGCAAAGACCTTTTTCAGCTTTACGAAGCGGGGCAGGCCATTTTCCTTGACCATGCCGGTCTCGCCCTGAATGAGCGGCAGCGCATAGTCGATAAAGCCCTGGGTCACGCCGTTGCCGGCCTCGTTGATCCACTCGAGCGGCACCTTCTTCTCGGTGTTCGCCACCAAGCTCAGGTCGAACAGGGTATACTCGCAGTGGTAACCGCCGTCGCGGGTGCAGGTGAAGCCCACCATCTTATCCGTCACGCCGGAGACCGCCGCCTCAACCGCGATCTTGCCGGAGGTATACGACTCCTCAATATCCGTGCCGGAGGCGCAGTGCGCGGCGCAGCGCTGCAGCAGGCTCAGCTCGATGCCGCGCACCTTCGCGCCAGTCTCGGCCTTCACCACCTCTGCCAGCCGCGCGGCCAGCCCGCCCAGCTGGGCATGGCCGAAGCCGTCGGTGCCGGAGGTCTTGGCCTCGGATACGAAGGTGCCGTCGGCGTAGTGCACGCCCTCGGACACCGCGACGAGGCAGTTTTTCTTCTCGGCGTAGATGCGCTTGACATCCGCAAGGAACTGCGCCATGTCGAAATCCCGCTCGGGCAGGTAGACAAGGTCGGGGCCGTCGCCGCTGAGATTCGCCAGCGCGGCCGCGGCGGTGAGCCAGCCCGCGTGGCGGCCCATGCACTCGACAATCGTGACCATGCCGGTATCGTACACATGGCAGTCGCGGCTGACCTCCATGAAGGAGGTCGCGATGTATTTTGCCGCCGAGGCGAAGCCGGGGCAGTGGTCGGTGCCGGCGAGGTCGTTATCGATGGTCTTGGGCACGCCCATTACGCGGCACTCGTAGCCGACGCGGTTCATGTACTTGGAAATCTTGTTGCAGGTATCCATAGAATCGTTGCCGCCGTTATAGAAGAAGTAGCGCACGTTGTACTTCTTGAAAATCTCCAGGATGCGCTTGTAGTCGGTGTCGTCGTCATCGGGGTCGGCAATCTTGTAGCGGCAGGAGCCGAGGGCGGAGGAGGGGGTGTGGAGCATATTCTTCAGCTCCTCGGGGTCTTCCTCGTCCATAATCATCAGCTCGTCGTTCAGCACGCCCTTGATGCCGTGGTGCGCGCCGTAGACCTTGGTGATATGGGGATTGTCCAGCCCGGCCTTAATCACGCCGTAGGCGGAGCAGTTGATGACAGAGGACGGGCCGCCGGACTGCCCGATAATCAGCGCGCCCTCCAAAATGTTTGCAGACATAGATAATACCTCCAGTTGTTTGATCGCTTGCAAGCATCAGTATAGCACAAAAAAATCGAAAACGCAAATATTATTATTGCCATTTCCAAAATTTGTGCTATAATATAGGAAACCCGGCGGCTGACGCCGCCAAGAATGAAAAGGAGTGTATTCCAATGGCCTTAGTTACTTCAACCGAGATGTTCAAAAAGGCTTACGACGGCGGCTACGCGGTCGGCGCTTTTAACGTCAACAACATGGAAATCGTGCAGGGCATTACCGAAGCGGCGGACGAGCTGCATAGCCCGGTAATCCTGCAGGTATCCAAGGGCGCGCGCGCCTACGCCAACCACACCTTCCTCGTGAAGCTGGTGGAGGCGGCTGTGATCGAGCATCCCGATATTCCCATCGTGCTGCACCTCGACCACGGCGACAGCTTCGAGCTGTGCAAGAGCTGCATCGACGGCGGCTTCACCTCCGTCATGATCGATGCCTCCTCCAAGCCCTTTGAGGAGAACATCGCTCTCACCCGTCAGGTCGTCGAGTATGCGCACGACCACGGCGTGGTCGTCGAGGCCGAGCTCGGCACCCTCGCGGGCGTGGAGGACGAGGTTTCCGTTGAGCACGGTCACGAGAGCTATACCCGCCCCGAGGAGGTTGAGGAATTCGTTTCCCGCACCGGCTGCGACTCGCTCGCCATCGCCATCGGCACCAGCCACGGCGCCTACAAGTTCAAGGCTTCCCAGTGCACCCGCAACGCCGACGGCGTGCTGGTTCCCCCTCCCCTGCGCTTCGACGTGCTGCACGGCGTCATTGACCGCCTGCCCGGCTTCCCGATTGTGCTGCACGGCTCTTCCTCCGTGCCGCAGGAATTTGTGAAGATGGTCAATGAGCACGGCGGCAATATGCCCGATGCCATCGGCATCCCCGAGGATCAGCTCCGCGAGGCCGCGAAGCTCGCCGTTTGCAAAATCAACATCGACTCCGATATCCGCCTGGCCATGACCGGCAATATCCGCAAGTACTTCGACGAGCATCCCGACCACTTCGATCCCCGCCAGTACCTCAAGCCCGCCCGTCAGGCCGTCAAGGACATGGTCGCCCATAAGATTGTGAACGTCCTCGGCTCCAACGGCAAGGCCTAAGCAAAGTCCATTTTTCCGGCTCCCATGTGGGAGCCGGAATTTTTGCAAAGTTTTCCGATTTTCTATTGTGCATTTTGCATTTTTGTGATAAGATAGGCAGGCAAAACCATTTTTGGGGAGGAAATCCATGAACTTTCACCGTTTCCCATAGCGGCTCCGGATTTCGTGAAAAAAGTTTTCAACCATTCGGAGGATATATGTTATGTCAACTTTAGAAGAAGAAATTCGCCGCCGGCGCACCTTTGCCATCATCTCGCACCCGGACGCCGGCAAGACCACCCTCACCGAGAAATTCCTGCTCTACGGCGGCGCGATTGCGCAGGCGGGCGTGGTGAAGGGCAAGAAAAATTCCCGCGCCGCCACATCGGACTGGATGGAAATCGAGAAGCAGCGCGGCATCTCCGTCACCTCGTCGGTGATGCAGTTCCAGTACGGCGGCTACTGCATCAACATCCTCGATACCCCGGGACACCAAGATTTCTCGGAGGACACCTACCGCACCCTCATGGCCGCCGATTCGGCCGTGATGGTCATCGATGGTGCGAAGGGCGTCGAGCCGCAGACCCGCAAGCTCTTTAAGGTCTGCGCCCTGCGGCGCATCCCCATCTTTACCTTCATCAACAAGATGGATCGCGACAGCAAGGACCCCTTCGACCTTCTCGACGAATTGGAACGCGAGCTGGGCATCGACACCTATGCCATGAACTGGCCCATCGGCTCGGGCGGGCAATTCCGCGGCGTGTACGACCGGGAGAACCGCGAGCTGCTCTTCTTCTCGGGCGTGAGCGGCAAGCGGCGTGCCGGCAAGGAGGCGGTGGATCTTTACGACCCGCTGGTTGCCGAGCTTGTCGGCGGCGAGGACAACCGCCGCCAGCTGATTGACGATGTGGAGCTGCTCTCCGCCGGGCGGGAGCTGGATCTCGAGGCGGTGCGTGCCGGGCAGCTCAGCCCCGTATTCTTCGGCTCCGCGCTGACCAACTTCGGCGTTGAGCCATTTCTGGAGGAATTCCTGCGTATGACCCCGCCGCCCGCCGCCCGCGTGGCGGACTGCGGCACCATCGACGCCTTCTCGCCGGATTTTTCCGCCTTCGTATTCAAGATTCAGGCGAATATGAACAAGGCGCACCGCGACCGGCTCGCCTTCCTGCGCATCTGCTCCGGCCGCTTCCAGCGCGACGCGGAATACTACCACATCCAAAGCGGCAAGAAAATGCGCCTCTCGCAGCCGCAGCAGCTGATGGCGGCGGAGCGCGAGATTGTCGAGGAGGCCTACGCCGGGGACGTGATCGGTGTATTTGATCCCGGCATCTTCTCGATTGGCGACACCGTGGTTACCCCTGGGAAGAAATTCCGCTACTCGGGCGTGCCGACCTTCGCACCGGAGCATTTCGCGCGCGTATCGGCGAAGGACTCGATGAAGCGCAAGCAATTCGTCAAGGGCACCGAGCAAATCGCGCAGGAGGGCGCCATCCAGATTTTCAAGGTGCCGAATTCCGGCATGGAGGAAGTGATTGTGGGCGTCGTGGGCGTGCTGCAATTCGATGTGTTCGAGTACCGGGTGCGCAGCGAGTACGGCGTGGAGCTGCGGATGCAGACCCTGCCGTATGAGGAGATTCGCCGCATTGACCGCTATCCGGGTGAGCTGAGCGATCTGAACCTCGGCGCGGATGCGGAGCTGCTGGAGGACTACCGCGGGCGCAGTATGCTGGTATTTTCCAGCTTCTGGGCAATCGACTTCACCTGCCGCCGCAACCCGGGGCTGGAGGTTTCGGAAATCGTCGTATCCGAGGGATAATTCCAGCTCTCCCTAAGGAAGCTCTGAATAAAAAGGCAAGGGAAGTGGGGAATCCCGTTCGGATTCCCGCGCTTCCCTTGCCGGATTTTTTGCGCGAAGCCTACTGCTCGTCCCGCTCATCCTCGAAGGTGAGAATGTCCTTGTAGAGGTCCTTGAAAATCTGGTAGACCGCTTCCAGCTCCTCCTCGTCCATCACGGGGAGGTAGTTTTCCGTTTCCTCGTCCACCTGCTCCACGCGCAGAATCACGATGGTGATTTCCGGCTCGTCCGCCGGAGCCAGCACCAAGTATTCGCTGCCGTTATACTCCAAGCAGTCGAGATAGAGGAAGTCGGTGTCGTTGCCGTCCTCATCCGTCAGAATCAGGTGCTCCTCCTGCTCCTCGGTACCGTCCTGCAGCTGCTCGTTATCCATGTTGGTTCCCCCTATTTTTTCATTTTTCCGCACCCAGTATAGCGGATTGCCGGGAAAATGTCAACAGGAAATCCGCACTTTTCTAAATCTGCGCCGCGTCCGCGCTCTTGAGCTGCAGCTGCAGCCGGTCGGCAATCAGGGCAATGAACTCGGAATTGGTGGGCTTGCCCTTGGTGTTGGACACCGTGTAGCCGAAGAAGCGCTGCAGGGTATCGAGGTCGCCGCGGTCCCACGCGACCTCGATGGCGTGGCGAATCGCGCGCTCGACGCGGCTGGGCGTGGTGCCGAAGGTCTTGGCAACCTGCGGATACAGCACCTTTGTGATGGCGTTAATAACGTCCATGTCGTCCACCGCAATGATAATGGCCTCGCGCAGGTACTGGTAGCCCTTGATGTGGGCGGGCACGCCAATCTCGTGAATGATGTTCGTCACCATCGCTTCGATGCTCACCTTGTCGGCGCGCGCAATCGGCAGGCTCTGCACCCGTCCCGCGCCGCGAAGCTCCTCGAGCCGCTCCACCAGCACCGCCATGTCGCAGGGCTTGGGCAGCAGGTAGCGCGCGCCCAGATTCGCGGCGGCGGCCGCCACATACTCCGTGACAAAGCAGGAGGTCGCCAGCGTGACCGGCCGCTTCTCCATCGCGTTCGCGGCCTTGAGCACGTTCAGCCCGTCCTGCTTGGGGAGCATCAGATCGACCACCAGAATGTCCGGCTTCAGCTGCCCAAGCAGGCGAATGGCCTGCTCGCCGTCGGTCGCCGTCCCCACAGCGACGAAGTCCTCGGCGTGCAGCAAAGCCCCGCAGACCCGCGCGCAGAAGTCCTCCGCCGAATCCGCAATCAATACAGTTGTACGGTTGTCCATATTTTTCCTCTCCTATCGAATAAAGGTATTTCCCCGGATGCGCCTTTGTATGTTTGGCGTCATGTACAATTTAGCATAATCTACCAAAATTTGCAAGGAAAATCCCGAATAATCGTTCGTGACTTTTCGCCGTTTTTCGATAAAAACTATATGAACTTCGAATTTTTTGCGCGATTTTTGTCGATTTGCATCGAAACAGAAATCCGCGGTTGACCTTTTGCCTGTTTTGCGGTAAAATAAATAGCTCGGGAGCGCGGCGGCCAGCGCCCGCCCGTGAGCGCAATATACGTTACCGCCCGCGCGGGCGGTATAGAAGGAGCCAAAATGGACACCATTGAAGGACTAATCCAATACCTCAACCAATCCCACAGCGTCTACCACGCCGCCGCCGGCGTGTGCAAAATGCTGGAGGACGCCGGCTACCAGCGCCTGTATGAGCACGAGGACTGGCAGTTCACCGTCGGCGGAAAATACTACATCAGCCGCAGCGGCAGCAGCGTGATTGCTTTCCGCATTCCCACCGCCTCGCCCAACGGCTTCCTCATCAGCGCCGACCACACCGACCGCCCGGGCTGGCGCGTCAAGCAGAATCTGGAGCTGGGCGGCGCCTACACCCGCGTAGCTGTAGAGCGCTACGGCAGCCTCATCATCTCCCCATGGCTCGATCGTCCGCTCTCCGTCGCCGGGCGGGTGGTCGTGGACACGCCAGACGGGGTGCAGAGCAAGCTGATCGACATCGACAGGGATTTGCTGCTCATCCCCAACGTCGCCATCTACATGAACCGCCAAATCAACGACGGCTACGCCTACAACCTCGCCACCGACTCCCCGCCCCTGATGGGCTCCGCCGCCTCCGTCGGGAAGCTTTGGGAGCTGCTCGAGCGCGCCGCAGGCGGCAAGATCCTCGGGCACGACCTATACCTCTATGTGCGCCAGAAGGCCGGCGTGTGGGGCGCCGAGAGCGAGTACCTCTCCGGGCAGGGGCTGGACGACCTCGAATGCGTGTGGGGCACGACGCAGGGCTTCCTCGCCGCGGCCGACAGCGACTCCATCCCGGTGCTGTGCCACTTCGACAGCGAAGAAGTCGGCTCCTGCTCGGCGCAGGGCGCGGGCTCGACGATGCTCGATGAGATGCTCACCCGCATCTGCAACGCGTGGAGCCTCAATAAGAGCCGGATGCTTGGGCAGAGCTTCCTCGTGAGCGCCGACAACGCCCACGCCCTGCACCCGAACCATCCCGAGTACTCCGACCCCGCCAACGCACCTGTGCTCGGCGAGGGCGTGGTGCTCAAGCACAGCGCGAGCCTGAGCTACTGCACCGACGGCGCGAGCGCCGCCATCTTCCGCAAGCTCTGCGAGCGTGCGGGCGTGCCGGTGCAGACCTTCCACAACCGCGCCGACCTGCGCGGCGGCTCGACACTCGGGCGCATCTCGCTGTCGCAGGTGAGCGTGCCCACGGCCGACATCGGTCTGCCGCAGCTGGCGATGCACTCGTGCTACGAAACCGCCGCCGTGGCGGACGTGGACTACCTGTGCCGCGCGATGCGGGAATATTTCCAGACCTCGCTACGGATTGAGGGAGAGCATTTCCTGCTGAAATAGGGCACAATGCACAAAATTTTCAGGGAAAATCTGTCAAGGCTCTGTCCATTTGTCAATGATGTGAGACCGAAAAAAGGAAAGAGTTTATTCATTAGA
>JAJQFT010000082.1 GCA_021200975.1 Bacillota bacterium
TTCATATTCATGGGGTCAGGCTCACACCTGACCCCAACATTTATTATAGAACCTCGAAAAATCGGGCGGCCTTGGCGGCGGGAACTTCCCGCCGCTCAGAAATTGGTCTCTGACTTACGCTAAATCAGCCTCCGACATCAATTTCGCCCTCATCTTCGCCTGTCGTAGGTGCGCCACTAGTACAAATTACATCCATTTTGGCAAATTTGACGATTTCAATTTCCGGCTTGTTGTATTTTATCACATGAGAAAAGCACCTCCGCGGAGATGCTTTTCTTATGCCATTTTTTGCTATTGTTAATTTTTCAAGCAACCGATGGGAACGACATATACGCCATCGTGACGGCGATATGCCCAGTCGCCGACCCCTGTCAATACCATAAGGAAAGACGGGGCTTTCATTCTGTCGGTGTCGATTTTCGCTTGCATAGACTTTAGGCTTTCCGCCCCCTCCTCAATCCACCTGTCGCCGCCAAGCTTGATTTCAATAAGCCCGTATTCCCCGTTTCTCAAATGAAGCACCGCATCACATTCCTGCCCATCTTTGTCACGGTAGTGATAAACCTCACCGCCAAGAGCATCCGCATATACACGAAGATCCCTTACGCATAGGGTTTCAAAGAGAAAGCCAAAGGTTTTCAGATCATTCACCATGTCATTCGGACCGATGCCCAATGCCGCCGCCGCAATAGACGGGTCGATGTAATAGCGAGTATCGGATGAACGAATTGCCGTCTTGGACCGCAAATTCGGATTCCATGCCGGCATATCCTCTACAACAAAAATTTTGCGCAGCGCGTGGATATACGAAGCAACGGTTTCCTCACTCATCGGGAATTCATCATTTGCAGCTATATCCTGTGCAATCACCGTGTTTGGAACTTGACTGCCCTGATTTCTTGCATAGGAGCGCATGAGCCGCTTAACTCTTTCGGGATTCTTCTGCACATTATCTGCTCGGTTAATATCCGAGTGGACAACGGCATCATAATAGTCGATTGCTTGGTCAAGCGCGATCTCATCTCGCATATCCACCGCTTGTGGCCAACCACCTCGGCATACAAGGAATGCCAGACGGTCGATGTTGATATTAGAATCGCCGTCAATGTCCTCTGCACCATTGAAAAGGTCTTTGAGGCTTACCTGTCCTGTGGAATCACCCGACTCATACAGGCTCATCGGTCTCATGGTAAGCCAAGTGAAGCGGCCCGTACCGGAGTGGGTGACATCCTTGGTATCGGCAGGAACAGCAGAGCCAGTGAGAATAAACTGTCCAAGCTCGCCGCGGTGGTCAACCTCAAAGCGGATTGCATCCCACAGCTTTGGAGCGAGCTGCCATTCATCAATCAGCCTCGGCGTTGCACCCCTTAAAAGTCTCTTGGGGTTGAGCTCTGACATTGTGATGTTCTGCTCTTTTTTCTCCGGGTCATCCATATACAGAATACTTGCGGCAAGCTGTTCGGCAGTGGTTGTTTTGCCACACCACTTCGGTCCTTCAATAAGGACAGCACCCTTGCCTTCAAGTTTGCGTTTCAGAATATCGTCAGCGATTCGTTTCCTGTAGTTCTTCATTCGGAGTGCCTCAATTCCCTACGTTTTTCTATAGTATACACCATATTTGTAAACTTTTCAATAGTTTTCCGACGATTGGCGAAATATTTTTCCGACGATTGGCGGCAAATACATCGGTCATCTGACGAAGCTCGACTTCATCCGGCTCGGGTGCTTTTCTCATATCCGGCAGGGCTTTCCCTATTGCGTGGAGGTGCCGAAAAAGAGCATATCCGTTTCGTTGCAGCTGCTTTTCTCGCCTTAGAAAGCAATCTGCACGCCGTACTGCCGGAACCAGCTATCAATCTGGCAGAGGTAGCAAATCAGCTGCGCGCGGCGCATGAGCTGGCCATACCACGGCACGCTTAGCTCCGACTCCAGAAGCCGCTCTACCGCCGTGCGGGAAACGAGCTGAAACAGCGGGGAATCGTCCTGCATAATTCCATGCAGCCGCTCCTCCATGCGCGCGGTATAGGCGGGGTCGAAGGTCTTTGGATACGGGCTTTTCTTTCGCCACAGCACCTCCTCCGGAAGCAGGCCGCGCATGGCATAGCGCAGCAGTCCCTTCTCCTTCCCCTGCCAGTCCTTCATCTCCCACGGAACACCGTACAGATACTCTGCGATGCGATAATCGCAGAACGGCACACGAACCTCAAGGCCGGAGAACATACTCATGCGGTCCTTGCGGTCGAGCAGGGTCTGCATGAACCAGCGGAAATTGAGATTTACAAGCTCCTTCATCCGCCGCTCCTGCGCCGAGGTGCCGGGAAGCACATCGCTTTGCGCAATCGTCTGCGCATACCGCGAGTGGACGTATTCCTCCGCGTCGAGCTTCTGCGCAAACGCGGGCGCAAGCAGGGCCTTCCGAATTTCCAGATTCTGCGACCACGGGAACCCCGCCTGCGCTCGGATCTCGGGATCACGGTACCACGGATAGCCGCCGAAAATCTCATCCGCGCACTCGCCCGAGAGCGCGACCGTCACTTCCCGCTTAATCTCCCGGCAAAAGGCCAGCAGCGACAGGTCCACGTCCGCCATGCCTGGCAAATCGCGCGCCAGCGTTCCGTCATCCAGCTCGGCGGCCAAGTCGTCTGCCGAGAGGATGCACCAATGGTGGTCGGTTTGCAGCGCGTCGCACATCAGGCGGATATAATGCGCGTCGGAATTTGGCTGAAAATGGTTGGGCACAAAATACCTCTCGTTATTCTCATAGTCCACCGAGAAGGTTGGCAGCAGCCGCCCTTCTTTCGCCGCGTCACGGGCGCAGACGGCCGTAATCAGGCTGGAATCCAGCCCTCCGGAGAGAAATGTGCCAAGCGGAACATCCGATACCATCTGCCGCTTAATGGCATCACAAACGAGGAAGCGCACATGGTCGGCCGTTTCGTCGAAGCTCTCGCGGTGCTCCCTGTCGGTAAGCTGCCAATAGCGCTCAAGCGCGAGCCTGCCGTGCGCAAATACTGCCCGGCAGCCCGGCTCCAGCTCCCGCATTCCGGCGAATACGCCGCAGCCCGGCGTGCGCCCGGGGCCAAGAAGCAGCAGCTCCGCTGCGCCCTCGGAATCGAGCATCGCACGCACGCCCGGATAGCGCAGGATGGTTTTCATCTCCGAGGCGAAGAGGAAGCCCCCGCGATGACGCATGAAAAACAGCGGCTTGACGCCCATGCGGTCGCGCGCAAGAAAGAGCCTCCTCGCCCGCTTTTCCCACACGGCGAAGGCGAAAATGCCGTTGCACTTTTCCGTAATTTGCGCGCCGAACTCGGCATAGCCGTGCAGCAGCACCTCGGTATCCGAGCTTGTTAAAAAGCGGTGGCCGCGCTTTTGAAGCTCCTGCCGCAGCTCGGAGGTGTTGTAAAGCTCTCCATTATAGACGATGGTATATTCCTCCGCCCCGTACTGGAGCGTCATTGGCTGCGCGCCGCCCTCCGGGTCGATTACCGCCAGCCGCGTGTGCAGCAGCGTGCAATTCGGCGAGGCAAAAACGCCCTGCCCATCCGGGCCACGGCGGCGCATGGTTTCGAGCATAGTGCGGACGGCAGCCTCCTCCGCGCTCAGGCCGATGATTCCGGCAATGGCACACATTTTCCATCCCTCCCGCAAATATTGTATGCGCCATGCGCGATTTTGGGAAGCGGGCAGCGGCTTTGCCAAATTCGGCGCGGGTATACATTCTTCCAAGCCGGGCATACTGCTCGCGGGTGATAAATATGAAAACCAACCGGGAATATCTTAATTCCATTCTGAAAACCACGCAGATGGGGCAAATCGGCATCCGCTCCGTGCAGGGTGAGGCGGTTCAGGGGGAGCTGCGACGCGCTCAAATCGCAGCTGAAGGAATACGATGCGATTGAATCGGAGGCAAAGACGATTGCCATGCAGCGCGGCTGGCAGCTCAGCGACCTGAACCCCGGCGTGCGGGCGATGGCGGAAATGATGTCCAGAGCGCAGCTTCTGGGCGGCAACCGCGACTCCAAAATTGCCGGGATGATGATTCAGGGCAATACCCGCGGCATCATCATGGGGCTGAAAGCCAGCCGCGAAACCTACTCGCCCGACGACCGCGTGGGAGGTCTGGCGCAGAAGCTGATGGATACGGAAAATACCAACATCCAGCAGATGAAGCCCTTCCTTTGATTCCCCTGCCCGTCACATTCCTTTCACCCGGCGCATAAGCTGACGGGTGAAAGGAGTGGTCAAAATGCCATCGACGGGCTACATACAAATCCGAGCCTACGAAAGCCTCGCGCAGCTTCCGCTGCCGGAGGTAAGCATCGCGATTCTCGCGCACGACGGCACCGCGCTCGCCCTGCGCCTGACCGACGAGGACGGGAAAACTGAGCCGATTGCGATCCCCACCCCGGACGCGGAGGAGAGCCTCGCGCCCGAGGGCTCGCGCACGCCCTTTGCCGCGATCGACCTCTACGCCGAGAAGGCGAATTTTGTTTCCATCAAGGTGGAGGATGTGCAGCTTTTCCCGGGTGTAACCACCCTGCAGGAGCTGGAAATGATTCCCCTATCCGATCTTCCCGACGCCTACGACCGGCAGGAAATATTGGAAACCCGCCGCCAGAATCTGTGAGGTGCGCCATGCCGACTGTTATTCCCTACATTCCGCAGAGCATCACGGTGCACCTCGGCTCGCCGAGCTCAAGCGCCGCGGACGTGACCGTTTCCTTTTCCGACTATGTGAAAAACGTCGCCTCCAGCGAGGTATATCCCACCTGGTCGGATAGCGCGCTTCGCGCGAACATCCTCGCCATCGTATCCTTCGCGCTCAACCGGGTCTACACTGAGTTCTATCCCAGCCGGGGCTATAGCTTTCAAATCACCAGCTCGACCGCCTACGACCAGGCCTTCGTAAACGGGCGAAGCTTCTTCTCGAACATTTCCAGACTGGTCGACGAGCTGTTCGACGACTACCTGCGCAGGCCGGGCTTTGTGGAGCCGCTTGCGGCAAAATTCTGCAACGGCACAACCGTTACCTGCGAGGGACTGAGCCAATGGGGCAGCGAAACGCTCGCCCAGCAGGGCCTGAACTCCACGGAAATCCTGCGCAGATACTATGGAAACGTGGAAATCGTCACGGATGCACCCATCCGGGGCATCACCTCCTCTTATCCCGGCACGGCGCTGCGCCGCGGCTCAAGCGGCCCGAACGTAGTGGTGGTTCAGGTGGAGCTCAACCGCATTGCGCAAAATTATCCCTCGATTCCCAAGCTCGCCTCGGTGGACGGGATTTTCGGCAGCCGTACGGAGGCAAGCGTAGAATCGTTCCAGCGTATTTTCGACTTAGAGGTGGACGGAATTGTCGGCAAGGCAACGTGGTACGCCCTCGTGCGGCTGTACACGGCGGTGCTGGAGCTATCGGAGTTGCGCAGTCAGGGGCAGCAGTTCTACGCCGTCAGCTGGGCATACCCCGACGCAATCAGCGAGGGCGACCGGGGTGAAAAGGTGCGGCTGCTGCAATACATGCTCGCGGTACTCGCGGCCTTCATCCCCTATGTTTCGCCCGTCGCGGTGGACGGCATTTTTGGCGAGCAGACCCGCGCCGCGGTAATCGGGGCGCAGAAATGGTTCGGCCTGCCCGAGACTGGCGTGGTCGGCGAGCAAACATGGGACGTGATTTACGACCAATTTGCCGGAATTGAAACCACCGCCTTTGACGATGGCGCGCTCTATCCGCGTTCTCCCGCGGCGGTGAACACCTTCTCGAGCGCGCGAAATCTCTTCGCCGCGACGCCCAGAATGACGCAGTTCCCCGGCTACGACCTGAGGCCGGGCGCTTCCGACCCAGTTCGCAAGGAGGTAGTAAGATGAGATCGGAGGAAAAATTTGTCGGGCAGAGCATCCGCGCACTGCAAACCATGCTGCGCGTCGTGGCGCGTTCGGACGGCGCTCTGCCCTCCGTCGTGCCGGACGGCATTTATGGTGCCAGCACCACCCGCGCCGTATCCGCCTTCCAACGCAAGAGCGGCAAACGCGTCACCGGCAGCGCCGACCCCGAAACATGGGATGCGATTGTGCGCGCCTATGGCCCGGCGCGGATTCAGGTATCGCCGGCCGAGCATATTTTGCCCGTCATGCAGCCGCGCGAGGTGGTTTCCCCCGGCGAGGGGCACCCCATAATCCCGCTGGCGCAGAGCATCCTATACACCCTGCACTTAGCGCTGCACAGCATCACGCCGCCGGGCAGCGGCTATGTGCTGGATTTGCCGACCGAGGAATCACTGCGCTCCTTCCAGATGCTTTGCGGCATCCCGGCGACAGGCAAGCTCGACCGAATGAGCTGGTATCTTCTCGCGCAGCACTATCCGCTTGCGGCAAAAATGTTAATTTATTCCAAACGATAACGCATTGCGCTTGCTTTTTTTCAGTTCAAGTTATATAATGTGTAGATATTGAGGAACACTCGGAGGATGGTATGTTTACTGCCGACTGGAAAAAAGAAATATTTACCATTCCCAACCTGCTGAGCCTGTTTCGCCTGCTGCTGATTCCGGTTTACATGGGCATTTATCTACAGGCTGAGGACATGGCGGACTATGCGCTGGCCGCGGGGATTCTGGCCGTTTCGTGCGCCACAGATGCCATTGACGGCAAGATTGCGCGCCGCTTCGGGATGATTTCCAACCTCGGCAAGGTGCTCGACCCCATCGCCGACAAGGCGACGCAGTTCTCGCTGATTATTGTGCTCTCCATTCGCCGCCCGGTGCTGTGGATTCTTGTGGGAATGTTTGTGGTGAAGGAGAGCTTTCAGCTCATCGCCGGGGCGGTTATGCTGCGCAAGGGCAAGATGCTCTCGGGCGCGCTGATGGCGGGAAAGGTCTGCACCACCGTGCTGTTCGTCAGCCTCATTCTCATGGTGCTGCTGCCGGATATGAGCAAGACGGTGGTCAACATCCTCTGTGCGGTAGACGCGCTATTTATGCTCATCTCCTTTGTCAGCTATGCACGGGTGTACTTCCTCAAGTCGCCCAAAATTCAGGATTTGTAAGCGAAGCAAGGCTTTCGGAAAAATCCCGATGCAATCGACGTTTTTCTCTTGAAAATCCGCAAAATTCGAGCTACGATATCCCCGGCGGGAAAATTCCACCCCGGATGTAAAATACCCACCACTAAAACGGCCGCCCCGGCATTCCGGGACGGCCCTTTTTTCGTATGCATGCGTCAGCCGACCGGGATGATGAGCATTTTCCCCTGCTCCGGCTCCCCGCTCAAATGGTTGGCCAGGCGGATTCGCTCCACCGTGGAGCCTGCGGCCTTTGCCAAATCCCACAGCTCCGCCTGCTCCATGCGCCGCAGCAGCAGGCTCGGGCGCTTTGGATCTGGCTCCTGCTCGGCCTCGATGGTCAGCGCGCCGACCGCGCTGAACACCTGCTCCGCCATTGCTTGCAGCGTAAGCTCTAAACTTCCGGAAATTTCCATGCCTTCAGGGCTGAGGCTGGCCTTCACCGGCAGCTCCCGCACCGAGACGAGCAGGAAGCTCCCCTGCCCGGCAGGAAGCTCGATGCTCTTCTCCAGCCGGTTGCCGGCGCAGCGCAGCATTCCCTCCGGGTCTTTGTAAACGCTCTGCACCTGCGCGCAGAAGCGCAGCTCCACGCCCTGCTCGGTCGGCCGGGCAACCGGGATGTCCCATTGCAGGCTGATATCCTCGAGCGCAGCGGCATCCGCGCGGAACCGCTCGGAAAAATCGAGCGTCTGCGTTCGCTTTTCCAGCTCGACCGGCAGCGTGATTTCCTCCGTGTGTACCTGCACCGGGCGAAGGGGGCTATAGGCATCCTGACAAACGCTCAGCTCCACGCGGTCATAAACTGTGTACTGTCCGGCGTAGCTGCACTTGATGGGGATTCGCCCATCGGTCAGCTCCGCCTCCAGTCCCGTCAGCAGCGGCTCCACCTGCGCATGTGCCAGCGCGGAGTACTCGCCCCCCAAGTCCGCAAACTGTGAAAACGGAAGCTGTGCCTCCCACTCGGCGAATCGCCCCTCCTGTGTCAGGTAGCTGAGCTTCACATCCCCCTGCCCGCGAAAAACCAGCTTGCCGCCGAGAAGCTTCGTTTCGCTTATGCGCGGCGACAGGCGCAGGCAGAGGATTTTCCCCACCGGCGGCTGCGACGGCGGCAGAGTCAGCTCATCCTCGGTGAGGAAGGTTTTCTCCCCATCCTCCCGTGGGATATCGAGCGGGTAGGTGCGCACAAGGGTCTGCACGTCCTCCGGTACAGCCGGGAGCATGGGAAAAGCGGCCTCGTCCGGCACGGTGGCCACAACGAAGGCCGTCACATTCGCGCGCACAAGGATTTTCCGCGCGCCGCTCACCCGCGCGTCTATGCTCTTTAGCTGCATTTTGGCTGTAAACTTGCCATCCTCCTCCGCCTCCGGCAGCTCCCAGCGAAAGGTGACGGGAATCCAAATCTCCGCCACGCGATTTTCCGAGCCGTCCTCCGGGGCATAAAGCACCCACGCGCGAACCGCCCCGCTCAGGCTCAGCTCCGAGCCGCTCCACTGCTTGCCGCGGGCGACGCATTGCCCCCACGCGCCAAGCACCCGCCCCGCATCCGGCAGCCCCTCGCCCAGATGAAGCTCCTGCGTCTGCTCCTGCGTTTCGGAGCGGCTGAACAAGCGGCGCAAATACGGCACAGACTGTTTTTGAAAAGTCAATTCCATCGTTTAGCCTCCTTGATGATTGTCCTGCTGACAGTATATTCGCTGGCAGGCGAAAATAGAACCGCCGCGGGCGCAGAAAATCCCGCTACCGCTTACAAAGCACCCACACACCGGCGGCAATCAGGCCGATGCCAAGCAGCATACACAGAATTTTCGACTCCATCCAGCAGCCAGCCACCGCACCGATGCCCGCCGCCGCGAGGGAAAACCCAATCAGTTGATTTTTCCGACACATAAGAAATCCCCTCCCGCACAAGGCTATGCGGGAGGGGACAATCGGTATGCCATTTTCTCAGAAAAAGCTGGAGCAAAAAATTTCTAAACCTATCGCTATCAGAATCACGCCGCCTAAAATCCCGGCCTTCCCGGCCAAGCGCGTGCCGAAAAGCTTCCCAATCTGCACCCCAGTGACGCAAATCACGAAGGTTACCGCCGCGATGATCAGCGAGCTCAGGAAGGCCGCGAGCAGGTCGTAGTCAGCAATCGTGAAGCCGACGGAGAGCGCGTCAATGGAGGTCGCGACGCCCTGTAGCGCCAGCGCGCCGAGGGTGAGGCTCGTCTGCTCCTCGCTCTGCGCGCCGCCGTGGACGCTCTCGGCAATCATCTTGCCGCCGATAAAGCCCAGCAGCACCAGCGCAATCCACGGAATCAGCGTTTCAAAGTAGCCGAATACCTGCACAATGGTATGGACGCATACCCAGCCGGCCATCGGCATCAGCCACTGGAAAAAAGCGAATGTACCGGCAATCAGGCAAATCCGGCCGGGCTTCATCCTTGGCTCGTTCAGCCCGTTGGCCATCGACACGGAAAAGGCGTCCATCGCCAGCCCCACGCCCAGCAGCATACTATTGAAAAAGAACAGAAAATCGTAGCGCATTTGTATACCCCCGAAAAAGTGAAGGTGCGGCAAAACCGCACCCGAAACAAGAAGCTCCCATGCACGGCCTGCCGATACATGAGTCTGGCAAATGAAAGCAAAGCCAGGCGGAAAGCCGCCAGCATGTTGACTTTGCTACGCAATATGCGCTCGCTACTCCCTCATTTGCCTGCATTGTAGCACAAAGTGAAGGCTTCGTCAAGCAATTTTTGGCGCAAATGGCAGCGCAAGAGGAAACAATTTCCGCCCGTCTAGCGGTCGTAAGCCCTTTCGGCCTCGGCAGCGGCATACATGCGCAGGTAGCTCTCATAGCGGCTGGGCTGAATGCCGCCCGCCTCCACCGCCGCGCGCACCCGGCAGCCCGGCTCGGCGCGGTGGGCGCAGTCCCGGAAGCGGCACGCGCCAAGGTAGGGTGCAAAATCCGGGAAAGCATATTGGAGATTTTCCTTGAGGATGGCCTCCATCCGGTCGGTATCAAAGCTGGAAAAGCCAGGCGTATCGGCGATGTAGGCGCCATCGCCAAGCGCGAACAGCTCGACGTGCCGCGTCGTGTGGCGGCCGCGCCCAAGCTTCTCGGATACCTCTCCCACCGGGAGGTTCAGCTGCGGGCATAGCCGATTGAGCATACTGGACTTGCCCACACCGGAGTTGCCGGTGAAGGCCGAAAGCTTTCCGGCCACCCGGCCGCGCAGCTGCTGCACGCCCTCGCCCGTTTCGGCGCTGGCGGAAATCACCGGGAACCCGGCAGCGGTGTATATTTTCACAAGATCAAGCGCGGGGTCGAGGTCGCACTTGTTGACGCAAAGCAGCACCTCCACCTCCTGCTCGGCGGCAATGGCCGCCACGCGGTCAATCAAAAAGGGCTCGGTGACGGGGTTGGTATTCGCGGCGAAAATCACCATCATATCGATATTCGCAACCGCCGGGCGGACAAAGGCATTCTTCCGCGGCAGCACCTTCTCGAGCATTCCTTTCCCACCCTCGGTGGAAATTTCCACGAAATCCCCGGTGAGCGGCGGCGAGCCGCGGCGTAGGATGCCCCGCGCCCGGCAGGTTACGACCTCGCCGCCGGCAATCGCCACATCGTAAAATCCGCTCAGCGAGCGGACAATCCGCCCGGTGCGCTTACTCATCAAAGTTCACTACCAGCGGCTGGGGGTTGGCGTTGTTGTAGCGCAGCTCATAGGTCACGGTTCCCTCGCCGCTCATCTCAAACTGAACGCTCACCGTGCCGAGGTAGATGGTTCGCTCCTCGAGCAGCGTGGTACCCTGCCAGAGGGAAAGCACATAGTCCTCCACAATGTCATCCGGCAATTCCACGGTCACGACCTTGGTCACCAAATCCTCATCCGGATCGTCGCCGCTTTCCTGCGGGCCGGAGGAAATCTGGAGGAGCAGCTCGGTGGTCACGTCAATGATTTCCCCGGCATCGACCGACTGCGCCACAACGATGCCCGCGTCGCGGTTGCTCACGACCTCCACAACAGTAATATTGGTAAAGCCGTTCAGATTCAGGGTGGACACCGCGGCCGCCTGCTCCATGCCGAGCACGCTCGGCATCTGGGCGGTTTTGGTTTCCTCGCCGATGCTCACCCACAGGGTAACCGTGGCATCGTCAGCGATTTCCTCCCCGTCCGCGGGCTCGGTGCGGGTAACGTAGCCCTCGGCTATCACGGAGCTGTTTTCATACTTGACGGTGATATTCTCCTCAGCAATCCCCAGCGTGCCGGTGAGGTAGTCGACAGCCTCCTGCTCCTCGAGCGAGATCAGGCTGCCCATAACGGGATTCTGCGGCTCCGGCCCGAGACTCAGCACCACGGTAACGGTGCTGCCGCGCGTGACCTGCGAGCCGTACATCGGGGTTTGGGAAATCACATAGCCCTCGTCGTATTCGTCGCTGTAGCTATAAGAGCCGATGTTCACCACGAGGTCGCTTACGCTGCTCAGCTCGCTGCGGCTCATGCCCACAAGCCGCGGCACAGAGATGGTGGTGGAGCTGCCGCCGCTATTGGTGAAAACATAGATGAAAATGCCTATGGCCACCATTGCGGCGATGGCGCACAGGATGATGGCAACGGCGGCAACCTTACCAGAATGCCCCTCGTCCTCCTCCACGATTTGCTCCTTGCGGCGGCGCTCGAAGCTGCGCGAACCGCTGCGGGTGGCTGTGCCGCCCTGCGTGGATGCCGTCCCGGCGCGCGAGGCGGCGGAAGTGCTGCGGCGCGCGGGTGTGCCGCTGTGGGCGGCGGGTTCGGCGGTGGATGCGGCAGCCGAGGCAGCGGCCGATGTGGCGGCGCTGCGCGCCGCGGAATCCTCAGTAAGCTTCAGCGCCGCGTCCAGCTCAGGCGCGGGGTTGTAATAATCAAACAAAATGGCCGGATTTTTTCGGAATTCGTCCATATCCACGAGCATCGTGGAGGCGTTGGGATAGCGCCGGGCAGGGTCCTTCTCCATTGCCTTCATGATAATCTGCTCCAGGCCGCCGGGAATATTGGGGTTGAGCGTGGAGGGCATAGCGGGCAGGGAGTTGATGTGCTGAATGGCAATCGACACCGGCGATTCCCCGTCAAAGGGCGGGCGGCCGGTAATCATCTCATACATCACGACGCCGAGCGAATACAGGTCGCTGCGGTTGTCCACCTGCCCGCCCTTGGCCTGCTCAGTCGAAATGTAATGCACCGAGCCGAGCGCCTCCTTCGTCAGGGTGTTGCTCTTGCTCATCACGCGCGCGATGCCGAAATCGGCCACCTTGACCGAACCGTTTTTCAGCACCATCACATTATGGGGCTTGATATCGCGGTGGACGATGCCGCGGCTGTGCGCGTGCTCGAGCGCCTTGCCAATCTGGATAGCGAAGTGCAGAGTTTCCTTCCAGTTGAGCACGCCCTTCTTCTCCATATATTGCTTGAGGGTGATGCCGTCAATCAGCTCCATCACGATATAGTCCGCCTCGTCAGAGGTGGAAACATCGTAGACCGATACAATATTCGGATGGCTCAGCATGGCCACAGCCTGTCCCTCGGCATGGAAGCGGCGGCGGAATTCCTCGTCTTGAGAATACTCATCCTTCAGAATCTTAATGGCAACCAGCCGGTTCAGCCGGTGGCAGCGTGCCTTGTACACCACCGCCATGCCGCCGATGCCGATAATGTTGAGTATTTCGTAGCGGTTGTCCAGCAGCCGGCCTATATAACGATCCATATCCATAATCGAGTTCTCCTTATCCGTCAGATTTGCACCAGCACGCTGGTGACATTATCCGGCGCGCCGCGGTTGAGGGCGATGTCCAGCAGCCGCTTGCAGCAGAATTGTTTGTTCACACCGTGGGCGATCTCGAACAGGATTTCCTGATCATCCACCATGTTCGTAAGCCCGTCGGTGCAAAGCAGGTAGCAGTCCCCCCGCTCCACATCCATGTGGAAAATATCGGGCATCGTAACTGTGTCGGTGCCGATGGCGCGGGTGATATAGTTCTTGCCGGGATAATTGCGCGCCTGCTCGGGCGTGATTTCTCCGCGCTCGACCATCAGCTGCACCAGCGAGTGGTCAATGGTCAGGCGGCGGATGCCGTCGCGGTTGACGCGATAGGCCCGGCTATCCCCTACATTCACCACAGTAAGCGCCTTGCCGTGGAACAGAGCGGCGACAAGGGTCGTACCCATGCCCTCAAACTCTGCAAACTGCTTGCTCTGGTCGAACACCGTGAAATTCGCAAGCTTGACCGCATTTTGCAGCATCTGGTCGATGGAGGCGTTGTCCATGGAGGCGGCCCAGCTTCGCTTGACCTCCTGCGTGAACACATCCGCCGCCAGCGTGCTTGCGATATTGCCGGACTTTGCGCCGCCCATGCCGTCGCAGACGATGGCAAGCAGAGTGTTGCGATCGAGCTGCTCAAGCTGGAAGGTGTCTTGATTCTGGGCGCGGACGCAGCCCTGATCCGTCAGGCTCCAATATTGCATACCGGTCACTTCCTTTCGTGGGGATGGGAAAGCGGGGAAATCCCGCCGCTCTGTTCGGGGGAAGCCCGGAACCCATCGGTAGGAGCGGCGCAAGGGATAGTGCAGGGCGCCGCAGGCGATAGATTCATCGTTTCCCCGGTTGATTTTGCATATAATTTCTTCTCAGCTGCCCGCAGGAGGCGTCGATGTCGCCGCCGAGCGTCCGGCGCACGGTAGCAGGGACGCCGCCCTCCTCCAAAATCCTCTGGAATCGGGCGACCGCGCCGCGCGAGCTGGGCTGCAGCGGGCTTTCGCGCACCCGGTTCAGCGGAATCAGGTTCACGTGCGCGCTCAGCCCCCTCAGGCGGCGCAGGAGCTCGCGCGCGTTATCCTCCGAGTCGTTCAAGGCGTCGATCATCGCGTATTCAAAGGAAATCCGGCGCCCTGTTGCCTCGAAATAGCGGCGGCAGGCCGCCAGCAGCTCCGCGATGGGATAGGCGCGGTTGACCGGCATGATTTGACTGCGGATTTCATCGTTCGGTGCGTGCAGCGACACCGAGAGCGTCAGCTGCAGCTTCTCCCCCGCAAGGCGGTCAATCATCGGCACAAGCCCGCATGTGGATAGACTGATGTGGCGCATGGACAGGTTCATGCCGCCGACATCGGTGACGAGGGTGAGAAAGCGCAGCACATTCTCGTAATTGTCCAGCGGCTCTCCGATGCCCATAAGCACAATGTGCGAGATGGGCAGGCCGGAATCGCGCTGGGTAAAAAGCACCTGCTGGAGCATCTCCTCCGGCTCTAAGCGGCGCACCAGCCCGCCCAGCGTGGAGGCGCAAAAGGCGCAGCCCATACGGCAGCCGACCTCAGTGGAGATACAGGCGGTATTGCCATAGTGATACCGCATCAGCACGGTTTCCACGCAGTTGCCGTCGGAAAGCCTCCAGAGGTATTTGACGGTACCGTCGGATTTCGATTCCTGCCTGCGCGCAAGCTCCGGAGCATAGAGCGGATAAGCAAGCGAAAGCTGCCCGCGCAGAGCCTTCGGCAGGTTTTGCATCTCATCGTAGCTTGCCACGCCGCGTTGCAGCCATTGGAAAAGCTGCTTTGCGCGAAACGGGGGCTGCCCCAGACGACGCAGCTCGTCGGCAAGCTCGGGTTCGGTCATTGCGCGTATATTCATGCATTCCTCCGCATACGGCTGATGAAAAAGCCGTCGGTGTCCATTTCGCCGTTCATCAGGGTGAGCATCCCGCCGGAGTCGGCCGGGAATGCCGCAGGAAGCGGCAGCTTTTCGAGGGAAAAGCGGGGATTATCCTGCAAGAAAGCTTCCACGACCGCCTCGTTCTCCCGCTTGAGCAGCGTGCAGGTGGAATAGATGAGCACGCCGCCGGGCTTCAGGTATTTGGCCTGCTGGCGCAAAATTGCGAGCTGTAAGGCAGGCAGCCCCTCGGTTTGCGCCAGCTTTTTATAGCGGATATCCGGCTTTTTGCGAATAATGCCATAGCCGGAGCAGGGCACGTCGCACAGCACTGCATCCATCCTCCCCAAAAAGGCGGGATTTTCGGCGCTTGCATCCTGCACCCGCGCGTCGACGCTCGCCAAGCCCAGCCGCTGCGCGGCGGCGGTGAGGGCGCGGACCTTATTCTCGTAAATGTCGCACGAGAGGATTCCCCCGCTGTCGCGCATCGCAATCGCAGCGGCGAAACTCTTGCCGCCGGGAGCGGCGCAGCAATCGAGCACCTGCATTCCCGGCTCCAGCCCGGCGCACAGGACGCTCAGCCTTGCGGCGCAGTCCTGTACACAGTATAGCCCCCGGCGGAAGCTCTCCCGCTGCTCGAGGCTGCCCGTTCCGCCGAGAATCAGGCAATCCGGCATCCACGGGTGTGCCTCAGCGGCGATCCCCTCACCGTCCAGAACGGCAAGCAGCGCGGGGGTAGAAATTTTCAGAGTGTTTACCTGCACCACGGTTTTGGGTGCGCAGTTATCGGCAATCAGCATAGGCAGTACCTTTTCCCTGCCATAGTCGGCAATCAGCCGGTCAATCAGCTCCTGCGGGTGGCTGTACTTTTCCGCCCAGCCCTTCGGCTCGCGCAGTGTGCCACGGCTGCGAATGGCGGCGCGCAGGACGCCATTGACCAGAGCCGGGGAATTGCGCTGCTTTTTGCCATAGGTCTTTGCAAGCTCCACGGCTTCGTTGACTGCCGCGGAATCGGGGATTTTATCCAAAAAGTAGAGCTGATACAGTCCAATATGGAGAATATCGCGAAGAATTGGCTGCAAGTCCTTGATTTTTCCGGTAAGAAGCTGCGCAAGGTAGAAGTCCAGCAGCGCCCGATTCTGCACCACACCATAGGCCAGCTCGCTCGCCAGCGCAGCATCTCGGCTGTTCAGGCCGTCGCGCGCGATTGCGGCCTTCAGCGCGCCGTCGATCCATGCGCCGTCGCGGCGGCAGGCAAGGAGCGCGTCAAGCGCCGTCCTCCGCTCATTCATGGGCGCGGATGGGGTGACCGCGGAAATAATCCGCCGCAGTCATGCGCCTGCCGCCGTCGGCCTGCACCGAGCGAAGCTCTACCGCGCCCTCGCCGCAGGCGACAACAAGGCCGGTCTTGCGCAGCTCCAAAATCTCACCCGGCTCGCCCTTGCCGGGGACGACGGCGGTTTCGTAAATTTTCAGCTTAATTCCAGCAATTTCCGCGGTAGCGACCGGCCATGGGTTCAGGCCGCGCACATGGTTGTGCACCTGTTGGGCGGATTTGGTCCAGTCGATCGGGCTCATGCGCTTATCGAGCATGGGTGCGTAGCTTGCCAGCGAAGCATCCTGCGCGGCGGCGCGAACCGTGCCGCTCTCGATAGCCCTCATGGTATCCGCCAGAAGCGACGCGCCCAGCACCGCAAGGCGGTCGAGCAGCTCCCCGGCAGTTTCATTCTCCCCGATGGGGGTCTTGGACACGGCAATCACATCGCCCGCATCCATCTCGCGGCTCAGGTACATGGCGCTCACGCCCGTTTCGGCGCAGCCATCGAGCACCGCCCACTGGTAGGGCGCGGAGCCGCGATAGCGCGGGAGGATGGAGGCATGGATATTCACAAAGCCGCGCGGGGCAATCTCCAGCACCCGCTGGGGAAGGATGCGGCCATAGGCGACCACGGCGACCACATCCGGCCGCAGGGCGCGAAGCTCCTCAACCGCAGCGTCCTCCCGGAAATTCTCCGGCTGGAGCACCGGCAGGCCGTGCGCCAGCGCGACCTCCTTGACCGGGGAAATCGCAAGCTTCATCCCACGATTTTTGGGGCGATCCGGCTGGGTATAGACACCCACAACATCCATCTTTTCTTCCAAAAGCCTTTTCAGGCAGGTCGCCGCGATATCCGGCGTGCCCATAAACACAATGCGCATAGCTTCCTCCATTTTTCGGTGCCGCGGATGGGCGGGCTTTCCGGGAATCAGTCGTCCCCCTCCGCCAAGGCATTCATCTCCTCCTCGGTGAGGAAGCGCTCCATCCGCTGCGTGTAAACAATGCCGTCGAGATGGTCGAGCTCATGGCAGAAGCAGCGGGCAACGAGCCCCTCCCCTTCCGCCTCGAACCATTCGCCGCTGCGGTCCTGCGCGCGCACCTTGGCGTGCATCGGCCGCTTGACAAGGCCGTACTTTCCCGGCACACTCAGGCAGCCCTCCGCGCCAACCTGCTCGCCGCTGACCTCCAGCAAGATGGGATTCACCAGCTCGAGAATGCCCTCGCCGGTATCGACCACGACCACCCGGCGCAGAATGCCCACCTGCGGGGCGGCAAGGCCGACGCCCTCCGCCTCGGCAAGCGTTTCGGTCATATCGTCTAGCAGCTTGGCCAGCCGCCTGTTAAATTGATCCACCGGCCGGCAAACCTTATGCAGGGCAGGCTCCTTATCGGTCAGAATTTTTCGTAATCCCATAATTTCCTCTCATTCCGGGTCGCCATTGGCGTCGATAAAGGCGCAGACGCCCCGATTCTCTTTATTTTGTGCGCTCTGCCGCAGAAGCTGCGCCAGGAGCAGGCGAATTTTTCGATTGAATGTGCCGTGCAGCGTCAGCCGCCAGCGGAAGCGGAGGTTGATTTTCGGAACGGCGCAGGGTGCGGGGCCAAGCACGGCGCATTGGACATCGGCGTACTCCGGCACGCGCAGCGAGGCGGCAAGGCTGTCGCGGAAGCGAGCGGCCGCGCGGAAGGCTGCGCCCTCATCGCGCCCGGTGAAAACCACGGCGGCAATACTGCCGAAGGGCGGTGCCTGCTGAACCCGGCGCATTTCGATTTCCAGCTGGTAGAAGCCGTCATAGTCCTGCTTCGCCGCGAGATTCAGCACCGGGTGATCCGGCGCCATTGTTTGAATCACGGCGCGCCCCGGCGTATCGCCGCGCCCGGCGCGGCCAACCACCTGCGTGAGCATATTGAAGGTTTCCTCCGCGGCGCGATAGCCGGTGGCGTACAGCCCCAAATCGGCATTGAGCACCCCGACCAAGCTGACCTTCGGCAGGTTCAGTCCCTTAGCGACCATCTGCGTGCCGAGCAGGACAGGAATCTCCTCCTCCTTGAAGCGGGTCAGGATCTTCTCGTGGGTATTGACGGTATTCACCGTGTCCGCATCCATGCGCGCAATCTGCATATTGGGAAAAAGCGACTCCAGCTCCAGCTGCACCTTCTGCGTGCCCAGCCCGATGCGCTTGAGCGCGCCGCCGCAGCGGGGGCAGCGCTTCGGCGCGGGCTGTGAAAAGCCGCAGTGGTGGCACATCACTCGCTCGTTCGCGCTGTGGTAAACGAGCCGCTCGGCGCAGCGGGGGCACTCCGGCGCGCTGCCGCACTGCACGCAAACAAGCGCGCGGCTGTTTCCCCGGCGGTTGAGGAAGATGATAGTCTGCTCCCCGTGGCGGCGATTTTCTTCGATTTCGGCCGCAAGCGTGCGGCTGATGCTCAAATCGTTCCCCTCACGAATCTCCTCACGCAAATCCACAAGACTTACCTCGGGCAGCGCGCGGCCATTATAGCGGCCGGGCAGCGAGAACAGAGAAAATTCCCCCGTCTTGGCGCGGTACATGGTTTCTACGCTGGGCGTTGCCGAGCCGAACAGCACCAGAAAATGCTCCTTGATGCCCCGCCAGCGGGCAACCTCCCGCGCATCGTAGCGCGGGGAATTTTCCGAGCGGTAGGAATGCTCCTGCTCCTCGTCGAGGATGAGGAGCCCGGGGCGCACAGCGGGAGCAAACACCGCGCTGCGCGTGCCAACGACCACGGTCGCATCGCCGGAGCGGATGCGGCGGAACTGGTCGTAGCGCTCGGCAGCCGAGAGCGAGGAATGCTGCACGGCAACCTTATCGCCAAAATAGGCGGCAAGCAGGCTGAGCAGCTGCGGCGTAAGCCCGATTTCCGGCACCAGAAAGATGGCGCTCCTGCCTGCCTCGAGGCAGGACTGAATCAGCTTGAGGTAGACGGCGGTTTTGCCGGAGCCGGTAACGCCATATAGCAGCGCCGCGCCCGGCGCGGGGCTCTCCATCTGCGCTTTCAGACCGGTAAAGGCCGCGCTCTGCGCCTCGTTGAGACGGAGCTCGCCGGAGATGGCCGCCGGGCGGATTTCGCGGCAGCGCAGTCGTGGGCGCTCCTCGAGTGTGAGATAGCCCAGCTCTGCCAACCGCCGAACGGTCGCGCCGGTCGCGCCGGTGTAGTAGTACAGCTCCTTGACGGACGCGCTGCCTACGGCGCACAGCGCCTGCAGCACAGCGCGCTGCGCGGACGCCGAACGCGGGCGCGAAGCGGCAAACTCCATCGTTTCCTCTGCCGAGGCAGCAAGCGTGGCGATTTTTTCACTCTTGTCGGTGGCGTTGCGCAGGAAGTCCGTATCGCCCTCGACCCATTTTTTCTTTTTCAGGTAGACGAGCGCGCTGGAAAGCGCCCGCTCATCGCCCACATAGCGGCGCAGCGCGCCAAGCTCTGCCGAGCCGCCCAAATCCTCCAGCGCATGGAGCACTTTGCGGGCATCCGGCTGGCGAATGACAGCGGTTTTCCACGCATCCAGCTCGGTCAACGTGAAGGTCTCGCGGGTATGAAACCAAAGCCCCGCCGGGAGCATGGCGTGCAGGCATTCATAGTAAGCGCAAAAGCACCGTTCCCGCAAAAAGGCGGCGAGCCGAAGCCCGGTCGCAGACAGGACAGGGCAATCGTCCAGCACGCGCTCCACGCTCTTCAAGCCCTCGGACGAGCCCTCCTCCAGCGAGAGCACCATGCCCTCCACCCGCTTATTGCTGCGCCCAAAGGGCACAATCACGCGGCAGCCCGGCTGCAGGAGCATCCCGGCAGGGAGAAAATAGGAATAGGGCTTATCGATTGCGAACGGGAGGCCGGAAACGGCAATTTTGGCAATCATCGGCTTAGTAGCGGTACTCGTCCTTCAGCCCGGCGGTGAGCTTGCCGGCCGCCACCTCGTTGATTGCGATGGTAACAGGCTTGTCCTCCAGCTCCTCGTTGAGCTCGTGCGCCTCCACGGCAAGCTGCCGGGCGCGGTGCGCCACCACGTTGACGAGCAGGTAGCGCGTTCCTACATTTTTCAGCAAATCGGTAACGGGGGGATACAGCATTTCAATTTCCTCCAATAGAAATTTCCGCCTCACGGGCGATGATAGAGATAATCTCCTCGGCACAGGTATCGACCTGGTCGTTGGTGACGATGTAATCGTATTTGGGTGCCTGCGCAATCTCCCACTCGGCGCGGCGCAAGCGCATGGCAATCTGCTCGGGCGGGGTGTCGCCGCGCTCGGACAGGCGGCGTGCAATTTCCTCCATTGGGGCGGTGACAAAAATCAGAACCGCGTCCGGCCGCCGCTCCTTGACGCTGAGCGCGCCCATCGGCTCAATATCGAGAAGCAGTGGCGCCGCGTTGGCCTTATCCAGCTCCTTCCACGGGGTACCGTAGAGGTTGCCGTCGTGCTCGTCGTACTCCACGAACTCGTTCTTCGCGATTCTTTTGTGAAATTCCTCCCGGGTCAGGAAGGCGTAGTCCACGCCGTCCCTCTCCCCGGGGCGCGGGGGGCGCGTCGTAGCGGATACGGAGAATTGCAGCTGCGGCAGCGCCGCGAAAATGCGGTGCAGGACCGTGCTCTTCCCCACGCCGGACGCACCGGAAATGACCAACAGGGAATGATTACCCATGCTTTTCCTCCTCTGCTTCCACGCGGGAAGTGATTTCCTCCGGCTCGAGCGCCGAAAGGATAATATGATCCGTATCCATCAGGAGCACAGACCGCGTCTTGTGGCCATAGGACGCGTCGATGAGCATTCCGCGCTCGCGCGCCTCCTGCACCAATCGCTTGATAGGCGCGGATTCCGGCGAAACCACCGCCAGAATGCGCCCGGCGGCAACCATGCTGCCAAATCCAATGTTGCACAGCTTCATGGTCGCGCCCCCTTATTCCACATTTTGGGTCTGCTCGCGGATTTTTTCAAGCTCCGCCTTGATTTCCACCACGATTTTCGCCAGCTGCACATCGCTGCACTTTGAGCCGATGGTATTCGCCTCGCGGTTCATCTCCTGAAGCAGGAAATCCAGCTTGCGCCCGACGGGGCCGCCCGCCGTGAGCATGGCCTCCATCTGCGCGATGTGGCTGCGCAGGCGAACCGTTTCCTCGTCCACCGCCACCTTGTCGGCAAAAATCGCGGCCTCGGTGAGGATGCGGCTCTCGTCAAAATCGGCGCCGGCGAGCACCTCGCGGATTTTCGCGGTCAGCCGCGCGTGGTAGTCGGAAACGGTTTTCTCCCCGCCCTCCTCCACCTGCGCCACAAGGTCGATAACCGTGCGCGCGCGGCTGCGAAGGTCGGCCTCCAGCGCCTGCCCCTCGGCGGTGCGCATCGTGTCGAAGCCGGCAAGCGCCTTGGCTACCACGCTCATCAGATCCGCCTCCAGCGCGGACTCATCCACCTCCGGCTTCTCAACAGCGAAAACGTCGCTCAGGCCGCACAGAGTGGACACGCTGATATCATCCTTCACGCCGTACTGGGAAACCATTTGGCGCATTGCGGCAAGGTAGCCCTCCACCACGGCCTGATTGAGCCGAACGGTAGCCTCCTCCCCGCCCTCGGAGCGCAAGGAGATGAACACATCCACCTTCCCGCGGGAGACGGAGGCCTTCACCGCCTGCTTCACCGCCTCCTCGGCAAAGGAGAGCAGGCGCGGCAGCTTCACCGTGCAATCGAGATAGCGATTGTTGACGCTGCGAATTTCTACGGTATATTCCCGCGCGTGGACGGATTCCACGCAGCGGCCGTAGCCGGTCATGCTTTTAATCATAGTATGGCAATTTCCTTTCCAATTCTTTCGGAAAAATCGGATATTATGGGGAATCGTTGTAAGCGACAAGGGTGTAGCTTTCCTTTTGCCGCCGCAGCACAAGCCGGTCGTAGCCGACGGCGAGGCCAATGCCGAGCGCGAAGAGCGCGCAGGCCGCAAGCGCGCCGCCAAGGAAATATCCCGCGAAGAAGAGGACAAACGGGACAAGGTAGACGATGGTGGCAGCCTTCAGCACCGGTGCGGAATCAGAAACCATTTTCACCAGCTCGCCAGGCCTTGCGCCGACAGCGTTGACCGCCCGCACCGTAAGCACCTCGCTCGCCGCACCGCAGCCGGCGCAGCGGTGGCAGTCGCCGGAGCAGGCGCTCTCGCGCACGATGGTCACATCGGCCGTGCCGTCGTCATGCACCGTGCGGACGCGGACAATCCGCTCCATCCTAGCCTCCCGTCTCCTCTTCCGTGGCGTCGGTCACATAGTACTCCACATCCGCGTCCACCGTGAGGCTGCCAATCGCGCCTACGGTGCTGAACTGCTGCGAATCCAGCCACGCCAGCGCCTTGTAGGAGTCGGAGCCTATCTCCGCAGAGCTGAAATCGACCTGAATCACCACATCGTCGGCGGTGAGCGCCTCGATTTCCTCCGCGCTGCCGCGGAAGGTCACGGTCATGACTCTTGTGACGATGCTGACGGTGTATTCCTCCGGCACATTCACGGCCTCAAAATTCGTGATGCGCAGCTGCTTAGTGACCAGCTCGCCAAAGTCAACGGTAACGGTAACGGTATCCTGCCCGGTAAGGTTGGTGATTCCGTCCGACAGGCGGATAGCGTACTCGATGGTAGTATTCTCCTCAATCTGCCCCAGATCCAGCGTACCAAGATTCAGCGTATCGCCCACATCCTCGAGCAGCTGCTCCGTGCCGGAGATGCGAATCGTATCGGTATCCATCGTGATGGTGGTATTGTCCGTGGTCGCGCCGCCGCCGGGAACCACCGTTAGCGTCAGCTCCACATCCTTATAGGGCTGAATCGTGAGCACGACGGTCACCTCCTCCGTATCCACGCTGAGGGTATCGGATTCGATGGACTCACCGTCGTCGTTGCATAATACATAGGTATAGACCTCGCTGATGCTCTCCGTGCGTCCGTCCAAATCGACGGTAATCCGCGCCTTGGTGATGTCCTCGAGCTCCTCCGCCGGGCCGGTGACGTAGATATACTCGGTGCTCAGGGTGATATTTTCCTTGTCGGTGCGGTAGCCATCCGGCACGGAGCCGACGTATTCAATCTCTACCGGTACCTCCTTGGTCTTGCGCTCCACCACGGTGATGGTAACCTCAGACGGGCTGCGGCTGATCACCTCAATGGAGTTGCTGGGAATATCGCCGGGGAAGGTAATCGTGTAGGAAATGGTCTGCTTGCCCGCCGTGTAGACCTTGGACAGGTCGGCGGTAATGGTGATATTCGAGCTATTAAGCTTATTGAGCGAGCTGCGCGAGCCGGAAAGCTTGAGCGTCACGGTCGGATCCTTGTCGAGCGAGAGCATCAGCGCTCGCTCGGTCAGCACGGATTCATTTTGCAGCACGACGGGAATATTATAGAAGGTCTCCTCGGAATCGGGATTATCGGTCGTAATCACATACAGCCACATTCCGCAGGCAATCACCGCAGACAGCAGGACGTAAAGAACCTTGCGTTTCATTCCTTGCCCTCCTTATCCTTGCGGCGCAGCTTCTGCCGCAGGCGCACGACCACGTTGTCCTCCGATTCGGACGCAGGGCAGAATTCGTTCGTCAGCAGCTTTTCCAGCGTCTGCGCTGCCAGATGGCGCTTGAGCATCCCGCCCATGGCCACGGAAATCGTGCCCGTCTCCTCGGATACAATGACCACCACCGCATCAGAAACCTCGCTCATGCCCACGCCGGCGCGATGCCGGGTGCCGAGGTCGGCGCTGAGACGGTCAGAGCTGGAAAGCGGCAGCACGCAGCCCGCCGCAGCGACCCGCCCATCGCGGATAATCACCGCACCGTCGTGCAGGGCGGCCTTAGGGAAGAAGATGTTGCGCAGAAGCTGCTCAGAAACCTGCCCGTCAATGAGCGTGCCGGTTTTGAAATACTCGGTAAGCATATTGTCGCGCTCGAACACAATCAGCGCGCCCACCCGCTCGCGGCTCATGGTTTCGCAGGCCATCACCGTTTGGGAAATGACGGGGGCCATCTCCGCCTTCTCCCGCTCGGTGCCGAGCAGCTTGTCGAGCTTCATGTTGCCAATATGGTCGAGCATCCGCCGCAGCTCGGGCTGGAAGATCACAATCAGCGCAATCAGCCCAACCTGCAGGCAGGAATTGATGATAAAATGCGTGGTGTAGAGGTTCAGCAAATCCGTCACCCACGACAGCAGCACAATGGCTATCACGACCCGAACAATGCGGGTCGTGCCGGTGTTGTGCGCGTAGGGCAGAAGCTTATAAACCACCGCCGCCACGATTATGATATCCAGGTAATCGCTCCACTTCATGCGGGAGATATATTGCAGCATCTCTTGCAGGACTTCCATGTTGGCCTCCAGTGCGTTCCGTCAGGTTCCTCGTGTTTGTCTTGAATCTACTCGCTCTCCTATTATAACGGATTTGCTCGGCAATAGCAATACAATTTCTAAAATTTTTTTGCGCAGGAGCCAAAGTTACCGCGCTCTTTTCAGGCATTGAAGCAGCGCCTCCGCCTGCCGCGGGCTGGCATCCGCGCCGAAGCTGACGCGAACCGTACCGGTTTGCAGCGTCCCGGCGCTCTGATGCGCCAGCGGCGCGCAATGCAGCCCGGCGCGGACGCAGATGCCGCTCCCGGCGAGCCGCTGCGCCAGCTCCTCGCAGTCCGATTTTGGAACGAAAGAAACCGTAGACGCCTGATGCTCCCCCGAATACACGGTAACATCCAGCTTTTTCAGCAGCTCGGCGCAATAGCGCGCGCTCTGGCTTTCCCGCATGGAAAGCTCCTCCCCGCGCTGTGCCAGAAAGCGCATCCCCGCGCCGAGCCCCGCAATGCCGGGCACGTTGAGCGTGCCTGCCTCAAGCCGGTCAGGCAGGTAGGCGGGCATATCGGGATTCTCGGATTCGCTCCCCGTCCCGCCCGCAATCAGCACCTTGGGCTCGGCGCGGCAAATCAGCAGCCCCGTCCCCTGCGGGCCGAGCAGTCCCTTGTGCCCCGGCATGGCGACAAAGGCCGCTCCCCAGCTTTCCGGGCGCACCGGGAGCGTCCCGGCACTCTGCGCCGCATCCACAATAAAGGGGACGCCATAGGCGGTACACAGCTCGGCAAGCGCATCCACCGGCTCGATATAGCCAAAGACGTTGGATACATGGGTAAATATCGCCGCGTCCGGATGCTTCTTTAGTGCTTTTTCAAAGCTTTCCAGCGTATCCGCCCAGTCGAACAACCGCCGCCCTGCGACTGTAACGCGCGCGCCGAGCAGATGCAGCGGCCGCACGACGGCATTATGCTCGAAGCCGCTGATTACCGCGCTGCCGCCCGGTGGCACGAGAGAGCGGATGGCGATATTCAGCCCCTGCGTGCAGCCGGGAGTAAAGACCACCTGTTCGCTCCTGCACCCAAAAAGCTGCGCGGCGGCCTCCCGCGCGGCATAGACGGTTCTCGACGCTTCCATCGACGCGCCGTAGCCGCCACGGCCGGGATTGGCGCAGGTTTGCATCGCGCGCTGCACCGCCTCCAGTACGCAGCGCGGCTTGCGCAGAGAGGTGGCGCCATTATCGAGATAAATCACCGTGCCGCCCCCTCGGGCGCGCTGCGCTCATCGACGGGGTAAATTCTCTGATAAGGCACGTCGCCCCTGCGCAAAAGCTCCACGGCGCGCTCCAAAAACCGGGCGTTCAGGCGCAGGCAATAGCCGCAGCCGCGTTGGGCGAGCAGCTTGGGCGTGCGCTGCAGAACACAGGAAATATTCCCCCGATTCAGCAGCTGCTCGGCGCGCTGCGCATAGGTAATGGAGCGAAAGGTAATCAGAATTTCCGATCGCATTTTCATCCCTCCTGTCGATTCAGCCTATGCTGAAAACGTCGAACAGGTGCGAAAAAACGTCGCCGCGAGCGCGGCGACAAAATACAGTTTTTTCAAAGGAAAGCCAGCTTAGCCGGAAAATTCCCCGGAAAGCTCCTCCAGCAGGCAAACCGCGTGGCAGGCCATGCCCTCCCCCGTGCCGGTGAAGCCGAGATGCTCCTCGGTCGTGGCCTTGATGTTTACCCGGGAAATGTCGGCTTTCAGGGCAGCGGCCAAGTTCGCACGCATGGCGGGAAGAAAGGGCTTGAGCTTGGGCGCCTGCGCGATCATGGTGACGTCCACATTGCCCAAACGGAAGCCGGCCTCATGGATTCGCTCGCCGACAATACGCAGCAGCGCGATGGAATCCGCGCCCGCGTAGGCGGGGTCGGTATCCGGAAAATAGCAGCCGATATCGCGCAGCCCGGCTGCACCGAGCAGCGCATCCATCACCGCGTGGGTAAGCACATCGGCGTCGCTGTGTCCGAGCAGCCCCTTTTCATAGGGAATTTCCACACCGCCGAGAATAAGCCTTCGCCCCTCGGTCAGGCGGTGCACATCATAGCCGTGTCCGATTCTCATGTGCGTTCCTCCAGAAGCATTTCGCCGAGCTTCAAATCCATCGGCGTGGTGATTTTGATGTTGCGCTCGTCGCCCTCGACAATTTTCACGCTCATGCCGAGGTATTCCACGGCAGAGCAGTCGTCGGTGACGGCGATGCCGTCGTCCTCCGCTTTTTTCAGGGCGACTTTCAGAATATCGATGTCGAAAACCTGCGGGGTCTGCACCGCGCGCAGGTAAGCGCGGTCGGGCGTCGAGCGCACAAAGCCCCCGGCGACCTCCTTGATGGTATCCTTCACCGCAATGGCGGGCGCGGCCGCATGGTGGGAGTGGGCAGCGCGCACCGTGCGGTCAATCACAGCGGGCGTGACAAGCGGGCGCGCGGCATCATGCACCGCGGCGAGCTGCATTCTGCCGCTAAGCAGGCTAAGCCCGCGCTTGACGGATTCCTGCCGGGTGCTGCCGCCGGTAATCACGGCCTGCACCTTGGAATACCCGCCGCAAAGCGAGCTGACGGGCGCGACCAAATCCTCGCGCGTCACGATGACAATCTCCGAAATGCAGTCGCATTCCTGGAAGGTGCGCACCGTGCGCGCGATCACCGGCTCGCCGCCAAGCAGCGCCATCACCTTGTCGATGCCGCCCATACGGGAGGCATTGCCCGCCGCGACAATCACCGCCCCGCAGGGGCGCAGCGGCAAAAGCTTACGAATTTTACCGGTAACAGCCATATTACTCCATCTCCCACACCAGTTGTTTGAAATAGTTTCCGCGCTCCATGAAATTTTTAAACTGGTCGAATGCCGCGCTGGCTGGGCTCATGAGCACCGTATCCCCCGGCCGCGCCGCACGCGCGGCGGCATACACCGCCTCTGTGAAATTGGCGCATTCGACAATTGGCGGGCAGTTTTCCGCCGTTTCCGCTGCCTCCCGGATTTTCGCGCCGGTCGCGCCGCCGAGAACCAGCAGCTTGACGTGCGCGGCAATCTCCGGGCCAAGCACATCGTAGGGGATGTGCTTGTCGTACCCGCCGGCAATCAGGATGACCTTCTCCGGGAAGGCGCGCAGCCCCGCGATCGTGCGGCTGGGCGAGGAGGCGATAGAGTCGTTATAGTAGCGCACGCCGCGCACGGTGCGCACCAGCTCAATACGATGCTCCACCCCGCCGAAGCTGCGCGCGACACCGCGCACATCGCTTGCCGAGGCCAAGCCGCTCGTCGCGAGAATGGCAGCCATGTAATTTTCGATATTGTGCGTGCCGGGGAGCAGGATTTCGGAAGCATCCATCAGGGTATCCCCGTGCAGGTAGATTTTTCCGCCAAGGCAGCAGCAATCGGCCTCGGCCGCGCGCGAGAAGCGTTCGGTTTTGCCGTTTCCGACCATCGGGGCAGTGATGGCATTATCGGCGTTGACGATGAGCTTGCCCGCCGCCGACTGAAAGCGAAACACATTCTTCTTCGCGCGGATATACTCGTCCATGTCCTTGTGGATATCTAAGTGGTTAGGCGCGAGATTCGTCACCACGGCGATCTCGGGGCTATGCGTCATGTCGAGCAGCTGGAAGGAGCTGAGCTCCACCACGGCGAAATTCTCCGGGCGCATCAGCGGCACCTTCTCAAGCAGGGGCGTGCCGATATTGCCGCCGAGCCACACAGTCTTCCCGGCGGCCTTTAGGATCTCGCCAATCAGCGTGGTGGTCGTGGTCTTCCCGTCGGAGCCGGTGACCGCTATGGTGCGGCAGGGGCAAAGGGAGAAGAAGGCGTCCATCTCGCTGGTAACCACCGCGCCGGCGGCGCGGAGCGCAGCGAGCGCGGGCGTATCGGGATGCATCCCGGGGGTGCGGAACACCACGTCGGCCGCCAAGCCCTCGAGGTAATGCTCCCCAACGTGCAGCGTGCAGCCGCCGGCCTCCAGCGCGAGCGCCTCGGCGTCGAGCTTTTCGCGCGGCGTTTTGTCGCAGGCGGTGACGCGGCAGCCATGCGCCAGCAGCAGCCGCACAAGCGGCCGGTTGCTGACGCCCAAGCCCATCACCAGAATATCGCGCCCCCGCAGGGCGGAGAAATAGCCTTCAAAATCCACGGAAAAGCCCCCCAAATCCTCAGATTTCCATGATAATCGGCAGAATCATGGGGTTGCGCTTGGTGGTTTTGAAGATGTAGCCGCTCAGGTCGGACTTGATGGCGGCCTTGAGCGTCGCCCAGTCGCGGTTGCGCTTGTGGCTGCACCGTTCGATGGCCTCCATCGATACCGTGCGCAGCTCCTCCATCAGCTCCTCGGACTCCTTGACGTAGACAAAGCCGCGGGTGATGATATCCGGCCCCGTGACCACGCTGCCATCCTGCGAGGACAGGCTCACGCACACCACGATCATGCCGTCCTGCGCCAGATGCTTGCGGTCGCGCAGCACGACGCTTCCCACGTCGCCCACGCTGGTGCCGTCGACGAATACCCTCCCCGCGGACACGGAGCCGGTAATTTTGGCGGAGCGAGCACTAAGCTCGAATACATTGCCGATTTCACCGACAAGAATATTACGCGCATCCATGCCCATCGACTGCGCAAGCCGCGAATGGATCTGCAAATGCCGCTGCTCGCCGTGCACGGGGATAAAAAACTTTGGCTTTACGAGCGCATGGATGATTTTCAGCTCCTCCTGGCAGGCGTGGCCGGAAACGTGGAGTCCCTCGCTCTTGTCGTAGACCACGTCGGCGCCCTTGCGATACAGCTCGTTGATGATGCGGGAAATAGCCTTCTCGTTGCCGGGAATGGCGGAAGCAGAGATAATGATTCGGTCATCCGGCTGAATTTCCACCTGCCGGTGGGTCGAAAACGCCATGCGGTACAGCGCGGACATATTCTCGCCCTGCGAGCCGGTGGAAACAATCACGATTTTGTTCTTCGGCAGGCTTTTGATTGTGCCAAGCTCCACAATCGTCCCGGCGGGGACATGGAGGTAGCCAAGCTCCTGCGCGACGTGCAGCATATTCTCCATGCTGCGGCCGGATACCGCCACCTTGCGCCCATAGCGCACGGCGGTATTCAGCACCGCCTGAATGCGGTGCATATTGGAGGCAAAGGTGGTGACGATGATGCGCGATTCACAGTTGCGGAACTGGCGGTCGAGCCCCTCGGCGACCACGTTTTCATTGGGGGTGTAGCCCTGCCGCTCGACATTGGTCGAGTCGCAAAGCAGCGCGAGCACGCCCTTCTTCCCCAGCTCGCCGAGGCGGGCGAGGTCGGTCATTCCCTCGGCGGAGGTGGGGTCAATCTTGAAGTCGCCCGTTACCACCACCGTGCCCACCGGCGTGCGGATTGCGAAGGCCACCGCATCGGCGATGGAATGGTTGACATGGATAAATTCCACGCTGAAGCAGCCCGCTTTCACAACATCGCCGGGGCGATGGGTGATGAGCTTCACCGTGTCGGCAAGGTGATGCTCCTCCAGCTTCAGGCGGATCAGGCCGTTTGTCATCGCGGTGCCGTGCACCGGGCAGTTGACCTGCTGCATCAGGTAGGGAATCGAGCCGATATGATCCTCGTGCCCGTGCGTGATGAATACCCCGCGCAGCTTGTCCTTGTTGGCGACTAGATACGAGAAATCCGGAATGACCAGGTCGATGCCGTACATATCCTCCTCGGGGAAGCCAACGCCGCAGTCGACCACAATCATGTCGCCGCCGTATTCCAGAACGGTGATGTTCTTCCCGATTTCATCGAGCCCTCCAAGGGGGATGATTTTCAATTTTTCAGCCAAAATAAACTCCTTTCGTTTTATAAGAAGAAGCCTCCAATGTGCGAGGCTCCCCGTTTGTTGCACACGAAATTCGCAACCGCCGCACCCGGCTTTCGGCCCTGAATCGCCGTCCGCCAAAGGAAAAAAGCGCTTGCAATTTATAGGTTTGATGGAAGCCCGGGTCTGCCCATCCCGGTGCCGTCAGCAATAGTATAGCACAAAAATTGCCAAATGTACACAAAAATTTTTCGATGGATTTCGCCCTGAATTTGTGGAAAAAGCTGTGGAAATCTTCTTTTGCGCCGCTTCGGGCGGAAATGGGGCGAAATCCGCATCGATTTTTTTCGCGCTTTTCCTGAAAAATCGCGAAAATTTAGTTGCGCCGGCGGCTTGGATTTGTTATAATACAGGGAAAAGGATGGGTAACATTGCCTTTAAGGAGGGAATCGGACATGAGCAAGAGGATCCAGCGGCTGCTTTGGCCGAAGCTTTGGATGTACTTTGCCATCATGGTTCTGTTTTCGGCGGCGGCGCTGGCCATGCAGCAATATCTGCTCGGCGGCATCGAGGCCGCAGTAACGGCGCTCGCCATCGGGGTGCACCTGCTGCTGCGGCAGCAGCGGCACCGGGAGGTCAACCGCTACGCCAGGGAGCTGCTGCGGCAGCACCCGGAAATCGGCGGCACCGACGCGCCCTTCCCTATGATGCTCATCCGCATGGGCGACAATACCATCGTATGGGTCAACGACGCTTTCCGCGACCTCACCAGCTTTGAGGAGCACTACCTCGAGCAGCCGCTATTTCAGCTCCTGCCGCAGTGCAGCACTGACTGGCTTGCCTCCGGCAAGACCGAGTCGCCCTACGACCTCACCATCGGCGCGCGCCGCTACCGCGTGCACGGTATGCTCGTCCGCTCCGGCGGGACGGAGGACGCCCTGCTCGGCGTATTGTACTTTGCCGACCTCACAGAGCTTTATCAGGTGCGGGATGAATACATCCGCTCCCGCCCGGTGGTGGGCATTATCCTCGTGGACAACTACGACGAAATGACCAAAAATCTCACCGAGGGCGCAATCTCCAGCCTCAACGCGCGCATCAACAACGTCATCACAAGCTGGACAGAGCCCTACCACGGTCTGCTGCGCGCGCTGGAGCGCAACCGCTTCCTGCTCCTGTTTGAAAAGCGGGATCTGAACCGCGCTATCGAGAATAAATTCTCCATCCTAGAGCAGATTCATAAGGTGGAGAGCCCCTCCGGGCTGCACGCCTCCATCTCATTCGGCATGGGGCTGGAGGGCGCGAGCTTTGAGGAGGACTACAATTTTGCCTCTCTTTCAGTGGAAATGGCGCTCAGCCGCGGCGGCGACCAGGCCGTTATTAAGGACCGGCTGAACTTCACCTTCTACGGCGGCCGAAGCAAGGAGGCCGACAATCGCTCGATGGTGCGCTCGCGCATTACGGCCGGCTCGATGATGGAGCTTTTCAGCCAGAGCAGCAGCATCTTCGTCATGGGACACGCCAATGCGGACATGGACGCAGTTGGCGCGGCAATGGGCATCTGCTGCATGGCGCGCAAGGCCGGAAAACGGGCATACATTGTTCTGGACCTTGCGCACAATATGTCCGAAAAGCTGATTGCGCAGATTCGCGCCGTCCCGGAATACAAGGAGGTCTTTATCTCCGGGCAGGACGCGCTGCTGATGTGCGACAGCCGCAGCACCCTTGTGGTGGTGGATACCAACCGCCCGGCGCAGGTGGAGTATAGGCCGCTTCTGGAATCCATTTCCAAGGTCTGCGTGGTGGATCACCACCGCCGCGCGGCAGATTTCATCGACCCGGTGGTGGTAACGCTGCACGAGCCCTACGCCTCCTCCGCCTCCGAGCTGGTCACCGAGCTGCTGCAATACTCCGTAGAGAAGAGCGATGTGCTGCCTATTGAGGCAATCAGCCTGCTGGCGGGCATCGTGCTCGATACCAAGAGCTTCCACATCCGCACGGGCGAAAAAACCTTTGAGGCTGCGGCGGTGCTGCGCCAATGGGGTGCCGACCCGGTGGATGTCAAGCGGCTGCTGCAAAACGATTTTCAGGACACCGTCGCGAAGTACCAAATTATCAAATCCGCGCGACTGTACCGGCAGGAGATTGCCATCTCCGCGCTCAACGCGCCCACAACGCGCGTGCTGGCCTCGCAGGCCGCCGACGAGCTGCTGAACATCTCCGGCATTACCGCCTCGTTTGTGCTGTTCCCGGATGGGGACTTTGTCTACATCTCCGCCAGGAGCATCGGCAGCGCGAATGTGCAGCTGATTCTGGAGCCGCTTGGCGGCGGTGGGAACGCGGCGGGCGCCGGGGCGCAGATTGTCCATTCCAATGTTAAGGACGTGCTCGACCGGCTGGTTGCGTCCATCGATGAATTCTACGATTCCAAAGGTACCACATCGTCAGGGGAGGAAATAAAATGAAGGTAATTTTATTGCAGGATATCAAGGGTAAGGGCAAGAAGGGGCAGCTTTTGGAGGTTTCCGACGGCTACGCCCGCAACTATATGCTGCCCCGGAAAATGGCGATCGAGGCCACGCCCGACGCCATCAACACCATGCGCATGACCGACAAGGCCAACCAAGAGCGTGTCGCCCGCGAAAAGGCTGAGGCCATGGAGCTTGCCAAAAAGCTGCGCGCAATGACGCTCACCGTAACCGCTAAGGGCGGCGGCGCGGGGCGGTTATTCGGCTCCGTGACCAATCAGGAGATTGCCGACGCGCTGAAGGCCGCGGAGGGCGTCGCGCTCGACAAGCGAAAAATTCAGATTTCCGAGCCCATCAAAAATGTAGGCACCTACACCGTCACCTGCAAGCTGGGCTACGAGATTTCCGCCCCGCTGACCGTGAAGATTGTAGAGGGGTAATCCCCCGCCGGCACAAGCCCAGCATAGACAGATAGAGGGAAAAATCATGGATGAAGACATCTTAAACCGGCAGCAGCCGCAGTCGCTGGAGGCGGAGCAATCCGTCCTTGGCTCGATTTTGATTGATAGCCGCTGCGCCGCGGAAGTTATCAATATCCTCAAGCCTGAGGATTTTTACCTGCGGCAGAATCAGGACATTTATGCCGCGGTCTACACCATGTTCAATTTCTCCGAGTCCATCGACCCCATCACCGTGCTCGATAAGATGCGCGAGCTCGGCAGCTACACCGACCAGAGCTGGGGCTACATCAAGCAGCTTATGGAAATTACGCCCACCGCCGCAAATGCCGTGCGCTATGCGAACATCGTGCGTGAAAAGTCGATGCTGCGCGCGCTGGGGCAGGCAGCCGACGAGATTACCGACAGCGTCTATGAACCCTCCGGCACCCCGGCGGAGAAGCTGGAATTCGCCGAGCGCAAGATTTACGCCTTGCGCAAGGGGGAACGCGGCGATTCGCTCGTGCACATCGGCACGGTGCTGCACCAGCTGTTCGACCAGCTCAATGAGCTGGCGCAGTCCGACTCCCCGATTCCCGGTATGTCCACCGGCTTGCAGGATCTCGACCGCAAAATCAACGGCCTGAATAACAGCGACCTGATGCTGATCGCCGCGCGGCCGGCGATGGGCAAGACCTCGTTCGCGCTGAATATTGCGCTGAATGTGGCAAAAAAATACAGCAAAACCGTCGCCTTCTTCTCGCTCGAAATGTCGCGCACACAGCTGGCAATGCGTCTGCTGGCGGGCGAGAGCTTCGTGGATTTGCAGAAAATGGCCACAGGCAAGCTCTCCGAGGACGAGTGGAGCAAAATGTGCATGGCCTCCGTCGCCCTGTCGCAGACGGATATCCGCGTGGACGACAATCCCACCATCACCGTCGCGGAAATCAACGCCAAGTGTCGGCGGCTGGACAATCTGGGGCTTGTGATGATCGACTACCTGCAGCTCATGACCGGCGCAGGCTATGGAAAAAACAGCGACAACCGCGTAACCGTTGTGGGCGAAATCTCCCGCGCGCTGAAAATCATGGCGAAGGAGCTGAATGTGCCCGTGATTTGCCTGAGCCAGCTCTCCCGCGCCACCGAAGGGCGCACGGACAAGCGGCCAATTCTCTCCGACCTGCGCGAATCCGGCGCAATTGAGCAGGACGCGGATGAGGTTCTCTTCCTCTACCGGGACGAATATTACAATCCCGACACCGAGGATAAAAATGTCGCCGAATGCATCGTATCCAAGAACCGCCACGGGGAAATCGGGACGGTGAAGCTGCAATGGATCCCGCAGTACACCACCTTTACCGACCGGGAGTGGAAGCATGTATAAGCAGGTGCTAGCCGATGTGCGCGCCTATCGGCTGCTCGAGCCGGGCGACACGGTCTACGCCGCCGTTTCCGGGGGCGCGGACTCCATCGCGCTTCTATACTGCCTGTACCTGCTGCGCGATAAGCTGGGTATCTCCCTGAAGGCCGCCCATTTTAACCATCATCTGCGCGGTGAGGCCTCCAACCGGGACGAAGCCTTTGTCCGCGAATTTTGCCAAAAATACGATATTCCACTTAGTGTCGGCGAGCAGAACGTCGCTCGCGGGAAAAAAGGGCTGGAATGCGCCGCGCGTGAGGCGCGTTACGCCTACTTCCGCACCCTCCCCGGCAAGGTTGCCACCGCCCACACGGCGGACGATAATGCCGAAACCGTGCTTCTGCACCTTGTGCGCGGCACGGGGCTTAAAGGCTTGGGCGGAATCGCGCTGCAAAGCGGCTCCCAGCTGCGCCCGATGCTGAATGTAACGCGCGCGCAGGTGGTGGCCTTTCTCGCCGAGTATGCCCTGCCGCACATCGAGGATGAAACAAATGCGGAGGACGATTTTCTGCGCAATCGCTTGCGCCACCACGTTCTGCCGCTCCTGTCTGCGGAAAATCCCCGCTTTGCCGAAAATACCTCCCGGATGGCGCAGCGCCTGCGGCACGATGAGGCCGCGCTTGCCTCGCTTGCGCCGCCCGGGGAGCTTAGCATTTCTCAGCTCCGGGAGCTGCCGGAGGCGGTGCTTACGCGCTACCTCGAGCAGTTTTTGAGGCGCAGCGGCGTTCCGGAACCGGAGGGCGCCCATCTGGAGGCTGCGAAGCGCCTCGTCGCTTCCGAAAACCCCTCCGCCTTCGCCCACTTTCCCGGAAACGTGCGCATTTCCCGGCAGTACGACCGCCTGCTGGCTGCGGAAGATACGCCGCCGCTGGCCGAGCAGTCGCTTCCCCTGCCCGGCACGGCGCAGGTGGGCGGCTTCCTCGTGGAGCTTTCGCGTGCCGACGCGCTATGCACCCGCTATGACGCCTTCACCTTTGTTCCGGCGGGCGAGGTTCGTGTGCGCAGCCGCCAGCCCGGCGATGAGATTCGCCTCCTTGGCGGCAGAAAAAGCCTGAAAAAGCTCCTGATTGACCGTAAGATCCCCGCCGCCCTGCGCGCGCAGGTGCCGGTGCTGTACGATGACGCGGGAATCATCGGCGTGCTGGGGGTTGCCATGAATCTTGACCGCGCGGCTGCCGCGCTTCCCGCTGCCCTGCTGCGAGTGAATCCGATTACCGGCTCGGAATCCGAGCCTCTATAAAGAAGGGATGATAGAAAACGAATGGACGAACATATTGCGCAAATCCTGCTCACGCAGGAGCAGATTCGCTCGCGCATTCGCGAGCTGGGGGAAATTCTCTCGCGCGACTACGCGGATAAAGACCCCGTCGTTGTGGGTGTGCTCAAGGGTGTGGTGATCTTCTTCGCCGACATGGTGCGCGAGCTGAAGATTCCCTGTCAGGTTGATTTTCTCTGCATTTCCTCCTACGAGGGCACGGAATCCACCGGGCAGGTGCGTGTGAAGATGGATTTGTCCGCCGATATTCGCGGGCGGCACGTTCTAATTCTCGAGGATATTTTCGACACGGGGCACTCGCTGGATTTCACCGTCACGCACCTGCTGCGCAAGCAGCCCGCCTCGCTGAAAATCTGCACCCTGCTCGACAAACCCGCGCGCCGCGATCCCAGCGTAACACTGCAAGCGGACTATGTCGGCTTCACGGTGCCGAATGCCTTCGTGGTCGGCTACGGGCTTGACTATGAGGAGCACTACCGCAATCTACCCTACGTCGGCGTTTTGAAGCCGGAAATCTACGCAAATTAAGGAGAACGCATTTTGAAAAGAAGAAATTTCATCCCTCTGCTGGTCTACCTTGTCATGCTAGTGCTGTGCTTTTCCATTTTCTTTGGCATCTTTGGCAGCGACAGCGATGTGCTGACCTATTCCTCGGTGATCGACCTGCTTGAGGCCGAGGCGGTACGCAGCTTCAGCGTCAGCGATGGGAGAATCACCCTCCAGCTCTGGGAGGCATTGGACGGGCAAACGACCTACGTCGGCGAAATCGCGGATGTGGAAGCCTTCCGTGCGGAAATGGGCGAGCTGATTGCCGAGCAGCACCGCAACGGGATTCTGGAATACTACAATTATGTCGCCAGCGAAAACCTCTCGGCGTATGATTTCATCCTGCCGATGCTGATTGTGGGCGCGGTCATCCTGCTGCTCTGGTTCGTCCTCATGGCACGAATCAACGGCAACGCCAACAGCTCCATGAACAATTTCGGCCGGGCGCGTACCTCGCTGGGGCTGCCCGAGGGCAAGAAGGTCACCTTCGACGACGTCGCTGGTGCGGACGAGGAGAAGCTGGAGCTACAGGAGATTGTCGATTTCCTCAAGGATCCTCAAAAATTCCGGGAAATCGGCGCGCGGATTCCGCATGGGCTGCTGCTGGTCGGCCCTCCGGGTACCGGCAAGACCCTGCTTGCCCGCGCGGTCGCCGGGGAGGCGGGGGTGCAATTTCTTTCGATTTCCGGCTCGGATTTTGTGGAAATGTACGTCGGCGTCGGTGCGAGCCGGGTGCGCGACCTGTTCCAGCAAGCGAAGAAAATTGCTCCCGCTATCATTTTTATTGACGAAATCGACGCGGTCGGCCGCAAGCGCGGCTCCGGCCTTGGCGGCGGGCACGATGAAAAGGAGCAAACCCTCAACCAGCTTCTCGTGGAGATGGACGGCTTCGAGCGCTCAGAGGGTGTGATCGTCCTCGCCGCAACCAACCGACCGGATATTCTTGACCCCGCGCTGCTGCGCCCCGGCCGCTTCGACCGGCAGGTGTATATCGGCACGCCAGACAGCAAGGGGCGCGAGGAAATTCTGCGGGTACACGCCCGCAGCAAGCAGCTCGATAGCAGCGTCGATTTGAAAACCGTCGCGATGGCCACCGCCGGCTTCACCGGCGCGGACTTGAGCAACCTGCTCAACGAGGCTGCGATTCTCGCGGCGCGGCACGACCGCCCGGTGCTGACGATGGAGGATCTCAATGAGGCGATGATGAAAATCCTTGCCGGGCCGGAAAAGCGCAGCCGCGTGCGGCTGAAGCGGGACCAACACCTTACGGCGGTACACGAGGCAGGTCACGCCGTGGCAATGTACAACCTGCCCACGCATGATCCCGTGCGGCAAATCAGCATCATTCCGCGCGGGCAGGCGCTGGGGCTTACGTGGAGCCAGCCGAACGAGGAATCCTCCCACATGACCCGCAACGAAATGTACGAGAAGATTGTAGGCTTGCTCGGCGGCCGTGTGGCGGAGGAGCTGTTCCTTGGCGACATCTCCACCGGCGCAAGCAACGACATTGACCGTGCCTCCAAGCTTGCGCGCGATATGGTGGCGCGCTACGGCATGAACAAGGCGCTCGGCACCGTGAGCTACATTTCCAACGATGAGGTGTTCATCGGCCGCGACTACGAGAAAACCAAGAGCTACTCCGAGGAGGTCGCCGGAACCATCGATGAGGAGGTCAAGAAGCTCATCGACCGCGCCTATTCCCACTGTGCCGAAATCCTGCGACGGGATTCGGAAAAGCTTCAGGCGGTCGTGGACTTCCTGATGGCGCACGAAACGATGACCGGCGAGCAGTTCGCCGCCTGCATGGAGGGCAGGCCGATTGCCGAGGCGTCCTCCACCTCCCTGCTCGATGCGCTGCCCGAGGACGGCAAGAGCGAGTAGACAAAAGTTTTTCTCCCGCCTAACGCATTGACCTCTGCTGATTTTCGGCGAATCGGAAAGCAGTTGCAGGAAAAGCACAGAAAGAAAAAAGGTTCTATAATAAATGTTGGGGTCAGGTGTGAGCCTGACCCCATGAATCT